>NC_010571.1:3556001-3856202 GCF_000019965.1 Opitutus terrae PB90-1 | reverse complement strand
CGAAATCCTCGTCGGTATAGCGGTAGTGATCCAGGAACCGCTCGCGGGCGACAATCAGCGCGCCGAGATCGCGCAGGAATTTTTCGAAACTCTCCGGCGTGGCGATGCCGCTGAACGCGAGCACGCGCCGGCCCTTGAGGAACGACAGGGGCTCGCGGCCGCTGCCCGGCTTGGGTGGCACGGGCGTCCCGCCCGTGAATTCGGTGGCCCGGGCATCCTGCCCGTGAACGGGGGCCGCCGCGGCAATTGTCGACGGGACCGCGTTGGGTGCGCCCACGGGATCAGGCCTCGCATCATGGGCGAGACGCCCATGCCACCGCTGCAGGTATTGCGGCCGGTGTGCGCACTCGATGATGTCGACGTCGGGGTTGTGCTGCTTGATCAAGCGCTCGAGCTCCTCATCGCGGTGGCCGTTCGATTTCGTCAGGAAGACATAGCTCGCGCGCCGCAGGTGCTTGATGGGTTCGCGCAGGATGCCGCGCGGCAGCAGGTGGCCGTTGCCAAAGGGATTCGTCTTGTCGACCAGCAGCAGGTTCAGCCGTCCCTTGAGCGGCAGATACTGGAAGCCGTCGTCGAGCACGAGCGTGTCGCAGCCAAACTTCTTGATCGCATACGCGCCCGATTTCACCCGGTTCTTGTCCACCAGCACGATCACGCCGGGCAGGTTGCGCGCGAGCATGTAGGGCTCGTCGCCGGCCTGCTCGGAGTCGAGCAGCACGCGGGTGCCGTCACTGACGATCCGCGGCGGTGGCTCCTCGGCGTGGTTGAGGGCATACCACCATTTTTTCCAGAACGGAGCCGACTTGCTTTTGTAACCGCGGCTCAGGATCGCGACCTTGCGGCCGCGGTCGCGGAGCGCGCGCGCGAATTTTTCGACCACCGGCGTCTTGCCCGTCCCGCCGACGGTGAGATTGCCCACCACCACGACCAGACAGCCCAGCGGCTGGTCATGCAAAATCCGGTGCCGATAAAGCCACAGCCGCAACTGCGCGATGCCGTTGAACAACCAGGACAGCGCCTGCAAAAAAGCGCCGTAGACTGCGGCCCCGGTGTCCGCGCGGCGGCCCAGAATCACGTCGATCGTGTAGAGTTCGAGCGCGTTAAACTTTCGTTTCCACCAGGACACAGGTTTTTGCTTGGCAAAAACCTAAGATTGACGGACCGGGGCACGTAAACTGTTTTCCGAGGGTCTGCATCGATTGCCGGCCCTGCCAAATCCGAACTCCTCCTGCTGCCAAGACCTGTTTCAGGTTTTTGCGCGACGAAAAATCTATGAGCTACAAACTTTTCATCCCCGGCCCCATCGCCGTCTCGGAGAAGACCCTCCGCGCCATGTCGCAGCCCATGATCGGGCATCGCAGCACGGACTTCGTTGCGCTCTATCAGTCCATCCAACCGGAGTTGCAGGCTCTGTTCTACACCAAGGATCCGGTCTACCTCTCGACCAGCAGCGCGTGGGGCGTCATGGAAGGCGCCGTCCGAAACGTCACGCGCAAGAAGGTGCTGAACTGCATGAACGGCGCGTTCTCGGACAAGTGGAACGACGTCGCGCAGCGCTGCGGCTTCGCCGCCGGCGCGCTGAAGTTCGATTGGGGCCAACCGGTCGATCCCGAGGCGGTGCGGCGCGAACTCGCGACCGGCGCCTACGACGCGATCACGCTCATCCACAACGAAACCTCGTGCGGCTGCATGAGCGATCTGCCGGCGCTGATGGCCGTGATCCGCCAGTTCCCGGACGTGATCTCGATCGTCGACACCGTCAGCTCGTTCAGCGGAGTGCCGATTAAAAAGGACGAGCTCGGCATCGACGTGCTCATCACCGGCTCGCAGAAGGCGCTCGCGATGCCGCCGGGGCTGGCGCTGTTCTCGGTCTCGAAACGCGCGCTCGACCGCGCCGCGTCACAGCCCGGCCGCGGCTACTATTTCGATTTCGTCGAGTTCCAGACGAATCACGAAAAAGGCATGACGCCGAGCACGCCCTCGATCGCGCACATCTACGCGCTCAAGTCGAAGCTCGAAGACATCAAGGCCGAGGGGGTCGAGAACCGCTACGCGCGGCACGCCCGGCTAAACAAGATGGTCCGCGACCACATGGCGGCCAAAGGCTTCAAGCTGTTCCCGAAGGAGGGCTACGGCTCGGTCACGCTCAACTGCTTCGCGAACACGCTGAACATCGATCTCGCCGCGTTGAACAAGACGCTGAAATCGAAGCACCACCTCGTGATCGATGGCGGCTACGGCAAGCTGAAGGGAAAGACCTTCCGGATCTCCAACATGGGCGATGAGACCGACGAGACGATCGCCGCGATGCTGAAGTCCTTCGACGCCGCTTTCGCCGAGACGCCGAAGCTCGCGAGCTGATTTGCCGTGCTGTTCTGTAGCCGGGGGCGCCACCCCCGGCCAGTGGGGCTGGCTTCGACGAGCGTTCGCTCAACGCTCAAATACGGCGCGTCGCGCGGAATCGTGTCCAGCGTCCTTCGTCGCCCGGGGCGAGCTGTCCATGCCCCTCTCCTGCTCGTTCAACGGCGGGATGCCTGGCGGTAATCGTGCGGCGCGGCGCGCCGGACGGTTCACTGCGGTCGCGCCGAGGCCGGTCGGTCAGCTCGGCCGGCGTGCGCATCACATCGAGATTTTCCGGCTGCGTCGCAAAATGCCCCGCCGGCTCGAACTCCGCGGGGGCGTCCGTCCCGACCGGTTCGAGCAGCCCCTCGGCTCGCGCCGCCGCGAGCCGCGCCTCTTCCGGCGCGCGCGCGGTGCATTCCAACACGAGTTCGAGGTGACGCGCGCGATGCGCCGCGGTGTGCTCATCGAAGACTCGCTCCCGTGCGCGCCGCGCGATCTGCGCCAGCTCCGCATCCGACCGATCCATCGCGCCGATCGCATCCTCCGTACTGGCAGCGACGAGAATCTCCTCGCCGGGCTCGAAGAACAACCGCAGCCCTTCCCAAGCGTCCGTAAGAATCGGCGCGCCACAAGCCGCCGCCTCGAACAACCGTCCCGAGGGGCAGTAGCCCATCGCGCGCATGGCGCGGCGAGTGACGTTGAGGGTCAGCCGCGACGAGGAGAAAAACACCGGATGCTGGGCCGGCTCGAGGTGGCGGAAGAACGCCATGTTCGCCGTCCACGGGAAATGATCGGGATATTGCGCCCCTCCAATCATGAACCGCCGCTGCGGCAGCCGTCGCGCCGGTTGAACGAAAAGCCGTTCGAGCGTCTCCTGCCGGTCGTCCGCATACGTGCCGAGATACGACAGGTCCGAACGAAACCGTTCATCCACCGGCACGGGCCGGTGCATATCGGGATCCACGCTGCCATAAAGCGTCGCCACCCGTCTCGCCCCGAGCCGCTCCTGCAGCGCGTCCAGCGCCCGCCCGCCGGTGTAGCTGAGCACAAGATCGAAATCCGCCAATCCGCGAGGGCCGATGTAGGCGACCTCGTGGCCGGCCGACATGTATTCCAGCGTGACCGGCGTATCCAAGTCGTAAAACACCCGCTGCGGCACGGAGGATTCGAGCAGCAGCTCCGTGGCCGCGCGAGCGTCGGGGCAATCGGAGGTCACCATCGCCACGTCCGCTTCGCGCAGATGCCGGCGAGCCACGTACCGCACGTGCTCGAGATCGGTGTAGAGCACCAGCTCGCCATCCGTCCATTTCACCAGGTCACGATGCGCGGCGTAGTGAGGCACGTCGCGTTCGAAGAACACCAGCTGGTGGCCGCGTTGCGCCAGCGCCCGGCCCAACCCACGCCATAGCGTCGCGTGTCCGTTGCCCCATGACGAGCTGAGGGTGAGTCCGAAAATGACGATTTTCATGCGCAGCGGAGGAGGCGGAGCGGAGACTCAGCCGGACCGCGCAACCTAGCTGACCGCCGCAGGCTGCGACAGAGGGTCAAATGCCGGAGCGCCCCTCGGGGAATCACCCGGACGAGGCGGGTGGGCCAACGCAGCCGCAACTTCGGCGAACCCTGATTTTCCCGGGCCGCTTTTTCGTCACCAGACGCGCCTCGCTCTCCGCGCCGCGCAAAACAAAACCTTGAAATCGCCGGGCGCGGCGCCTAACGGCTCGCGGCTCATGAAGTCACTTGTCATCGCCGAGAAGCCGTCCGTCGCTGCCGACCTGGCGCGCGCCCTCGGCAAAATTCCCAAGCAGGGCGATCACTACGAGAACGACCAGTACGTCGTCTCGTATGCGGTCGGCCACCTGGTGGAATTGGAAATGCCGGAGGACATCGACAAGAAGAAATACGGCTTCTGGCGGCTCGAGACGCTGCCGATCATCCCCGAGAAATTTGGTCTGAAACCGATCGAGGAATCCAAGGACCGGTTCAACGCGCTGAAAAAGCTGCTCGCGCGAAAGGACATCGAGCTGGTCATCAACGCCTGTGACGCCGGTCGCGAGGGCGAACTGATTTTCGCGTATCTCTATCAGCTCACCAAGTGCAAGCTGCCGGTGAAGCGCGCGTGGATGCAGACGATGACCGCCGAGGGCATCCGCGAGGCGTTCGCGCATCTGCGCGACGGCGAGCAGATGGCCGGGCTCGCCGCCGCGGCGCGCTGCCGCAGTGAGAGCGACTGGCTCATCGGCATCAACGGCACGCGCGCGCTCACCAAGCGCATGTTCGGCTCGCGCGCCGGCAACGTGGCGTCCGTCGGCCGCGTACAAACGCCGACGCTGGCGATCGTCTACTCCCGCGAACTCGAAATCCGCAATTTCAAGCCTCGCGCCTATTGGCAGATCACGGCGACTTTCGAAGTCACCAACGGCCGCTACGAAGGCACCTATCAGCGCCCGGACTTCAAGAAGTCCGACGCCGACGAGCACGATCGCGTCGACCGGATCTGGGAGCAGGCCGTTGCGGAAGCGATCGTCGCCGCCTGCCAGGGCCAGCCGCCCGCCGCCGTGCGGGAGGAGAAGAAGGCCAGCACGCAGATCGCGCCGCGGCTTTACGACCTCACCACGCTGCAGCGCGAGGCGAACAACCGCTTCGGACTCTCTGCGCGCCGCACCCTGCAGATCGCGCAAGCGCTCTACGAGCGGCACAAGATGATCACGTATCCGCGCACTGACTCGCGCGCGCTGCCGGAGGATTACATTCCCACCGTGCGGGAAACGTTGAAGAACCTGCACGGCCCGCTCGCGCCCCACGCACAGCAGGTGCTCGATCAGGGCTGGGTCCGGCCCAACCGCCGCATCTTCAACAACGCGCAGATCTCTGACCACTTCGCGATCATTCCCACCGCCCACGAGGCCAAGCACCTCGACGAGATGGAAGCGAAGGTGTTCGACATGATCGCGCGGCGTTTCGTCGCGGCGTTCTTCCCCCCGGCGGAGTTCGATATCACCACGCGCATCAGCACCGTCGCAGGTCGGCACGAATTCAAGACCGAGGGCAAGGTGCTGACCGTCCCCGGCTGGCTCGCGGTCTATGGCCGCACGACGGTCGAGGACGATGCCCCCGGCTCGAAATCGCTGCCTGCGCTCAGCGACGCCGATCGCGCAACGGTCGCACGCGGCGACGACGCTCCCGCGCAGGCGAAGACGCTCGATCCCGTGCTGCACGCGGAAACCACCAAGCCGCCGCCGCGCTACACGGAGGCCACCCTGCTCTCCGCGATGGAAGGCGCCGGCAAGCTCGTCGACGACGAGGATCTCGCCGAAGCAATGAAGGAACGCGGGCTCGGCACGCCCGCCACGCGCGCCGACACGATCGACGGGCTGATCAATCAGAAATACATGGAGCGCGGCCAGCGCGAGTTGATCCCGACCGCGAAAGCGGAGCAACTGCTGCAGTTCCTCAGTGCGGTGCACACGGACGCGCTAACCAGCCCTGCGATGACCGGCGAGTGGGAGTTCAAGCTGCGCCAGATCGAGCACGGCAAATTCTCCCGCGAAGAGTTCATGCAGGAAGTGGTCGAGCAGACCAAAGGCATCGTCGACCGCGTGAAGAACTTCGAGGAGGACGACTCCGCGGCCCGCGAAACCGACATCCCCTCGCCCACCGACAATAAACCCCTGCGCGAAACGCTGCGCGGCTACAAATCGCACGACGGCGAGTTCATGGTCTACAAGGTCATCGGTGGCCGCAAAATGGAGGAGCCCGAGATCCGCGAGCTGGTTACCACCGGCAAGATCGGGCCGCTCGATGGCTTCCTTTCCGCCAAGACGCACAAGCGTTTCTCCGCCGTGTTGCGGCTGGTGAAGGACGAGGAGAAGGGCAAGTGGAAGACCGAGTATGATTTTGGCGACAAGGTCGACCTCGGCACCGTCGAGCCGTTCTGGACCGACCCGAAGACCGGCGTCCAGCTTTGCGAGGTCGGCTCCAGCTACGTGCTGCGCGAGCGCGACGGCGAAGGCTGGAAGCAGGCGTTCCGCGTCGGCCGGCTCATGTGCCAGAAGCCGATCACGCGGGAGCACGCCATCCAGCTCGTCGAACAGGGCAAGAC
Source organism: Opitutus terrae PB90-1 (assembly GCF_000019965.1). Classification (GTDB taxonomy): domain Bacteria; phylum Verrucomicrobiota; class Verrucomicrobiia; order Opitutales; family Opitutaceae; genus Opitutus; species Opitutus terrae. The sequence goes on along the minus strand of NC_010571.1, from coordinate 3,849,760 downwards.
CGAGCTGATCACCGCGTTTATCTCGAAAAAGGGCCGGCCCTTCGACGCGTATCTCAAGCGCGATGGCGCCAAGATTACGTGGGAATTTCCGCCGCGTGCGCCGAAGCTCGACAAGGACGGCAAGCCAATCGTCCGCAAGGCCAAGGCGCCGCCGGACCTGTCCAAGGCCAAGGTGCTCGGTCAGACGAAGGCGCTCAATGGTGAGATTCTCGAAGCCGGCGACTCCTATTACGTGCGCCGGCCGGATCAGGACAACCGGATCGTCTTCACGATGAAACGGCACGTCTGCCAGAAGGAGATTCCGCCCGGCGAGCTGCACAATCTGCTCGAGAACGGCCGCACGAATCTGATCGAGAACTTCGTCTCGAAGCGAAACACGCACTTCAACGCTTACCTCGTGCTTTCGAAAAATCGCACGAAGGCCGAGTTCGAGTTTCCGCCGCGGTGAGGTTCCGGCGTGGCACGGCCGTCCCGGCCGTGATGGCTGTGTGGGCCGGTTACGGCCCTCCCGTTCTGCGCCTGCCGAATCACGGGCGAGACGCCCGTGCCACGCGCTCCGGCGCAAGCCGTGAGGCTTTCGCGAAACGCTCACGCATCTCGCTACACCACCCACGACGCGCATCCGCCGCCGTTCGCCCCGGCAAATCGCCGCTCAACGACGCCGTTGTCCCACCCTCCGGCACCGCACTTGAGTAACTGCCCCGCGCGGCCTACCGTCACCCTCGCGTGCATTCGGCCAAAAACTATCTCCTTGTCGCGCTGGTGCTCACGACCGCCGGGGGCGCGGCGTTGGCCTGGCGCCAACACCTCGAACTCGTGAAGCTCCGCGCCGCCGCGCTCGATCCCAAGGAACGCGCCGACTGGCAGCAGCGGCTCTGGGCCGCGGAAAAGCGTCGTACCGAACTGGAGCAGCAACTCGCCGCGTCGTCCTCGGCCCCGGCGGCGCGCGATGAAGCGGCCGAGCCGGCGGCTTCCGCCGACGAGCCACCGGGCGTGCCCAGCGTGCGGGGTGGCGCTCGCGGCGCCGGTTTCAACCGATTCGCCGCCGTGATGGACCAGCCGCAGGTGCAACAGCTCATGGCGCTGCAGCACAAGGCCGCGCTGGATTCGCGCTATGCCGGCTTGTTCAAGCGGCTCGGGCTCTCGCCGGCGCAGCTCGATCAGTTCAAGAACCTGCTCGTGGAAAAGAACACTGCGATGATGGACGTGATGATGGCCGCGCGCGAACAGGGTCTCAATCCGCGACGCGATCGCGCCGCCGTCGATCAGCTGGTCGCCGAAGCGAACACGGATATCGACAGCAACATCCGCGCGGTGCTCGGCGAAACCGGCTTTACGGACTACAAGAATTACGAGCAGACCCTGCCGCAGCGGGCCACGGTCAACCAGCTGGAGCAGCGGCTGAGCTATTCGACCACGCCGCTCACGGCCGAGCAGTCCGAGCAATTGGTCCAGATTCTAGCCGCCAACCAAACCACCACCAGCACGAGCCGCGCGAGCGGATTGGCGGGCGCCGTCGGCGCGGCGGGAGCCGCCGCGCAAGTGTTCGGATCCCGCGGCGGCACCGTCACCGAAACAGCCATCACCCAATCGCTCGGGGTGCTCGCCGCGCCGCAGGTCGAAGCGCTTCGGCAACTGCAACAGGAGCAGCAGGCGCAGGCCGATCTCGCCGCGGCTTTCCGCAATCAACGCCAGGGCGGCTCTACGGGCCGTGTCCCGGCTACGCCGACCACTGGCAACGCGGCCACACCACCACCGCCTCCGGCACCACCCACGGGCGGCTGATGGCCTTTTGTAGGGCGGGGTCTCTCGACCCCGCCGCCCGTAGCACGAACAGCCAGCCCATGCTAAACGACCTGCGCCATCTCCACCTCTTTCCGCGCAGGTCGCAAGTGGCCGCGCTCCGATTGCTCGCTCGCATCGCGGCGGATCGGGAGATCCCGCTTACAGCGCGCCGGCGCCGGGTTGCGCATCTACCTTCCTCCTGCGGACGAGGTTGCGGCCGCGCTATGACGCGAGTTTTGCCTCGGGAATGGTTTCTGTGCGTATTTTGTCGCGAAGATAACACGGGACGCGCAGAGAATTCACTTGTCGCTCCGGGAGGCCGCTGGCTTCGTCTAAATACCAGTCTAGTCCAACCTGCACGCTTATGATCGTTACCACAGCGCAACTGTTCAAACACGCCTACGGCAAATACGCCGTCGGTGCCTACAATATCAACAACGCTGAACAGGCGATGGGCCTGTTCCGCGGGTGCATCCAGTCGCAGGCGCCGTTCATCATCCAGATTTCAAAGGGCGCGCGCAAATACACCGACAAGAAGGTGCTCGAGGCGATCATTCGCGCCTGCGACGAGATCTTCCCCGACTCCATCTTCGCGGTGCACCTCGATCACGGTGACGAGGAGACCTGCTACGATTGCATCAACTCGGGCTTCTACAGCTCCGTGATGATCGACGCCTCCCACGAGCCCTACGACAAGAACGTCGAGATCTCGAAGCGCGTCGTCGAGGCCGCCCACAAGAAGGGCATCTCGGTCGAAGCCGAACTCGGCACCCTCGGTGGCGTCGAGGAGGATGTGAAGGTCGAAGACGGCCATGCCACCCTCACCAACCCGGCCGAAGCTCAGGATTTCGTGAAGAAGACCGGCGCGGACTGCCTCGCTTGCGCGATCGGCACCAGCCACGGCGCCTACAAGTTCAAGGGCAAACAGTCCCTGCACTTCGATGTGCTCAAGAAGATCCAGGCGATCATGCCGGGCTACCCGCTCGTCATGCACGGTTCCTCCTCCGTCCCGCAGGACGAGGTGAAGCGCATCAACGCGGCCGGCGGTCAGCTCGGCGCTGCGGTTGGCGTCGACGTCAACGAGTACCTCCCGGCGGCCAAGCTCGGTGTCACCAAGATCAACATCGACACCGACGGTCGGCTGGTCTGGACCCGCGTACACCGCGAGTTCTTCCGCGACAAGCCGGCGGATTTCGACTTCCGCGCGCCCGGCAAGATCTACATGCAGGAATACGCCAACTTCATCGCGAGCCGCAACAAGCTGCTGGGCTCCGAGAATCAGCTGGCCGACCTCCGCAAGAGCCTCGGCAAGTAAGCCCATCGCGGCCTCGTTCGCTTTCAGTGCGGTCCCTCCGGGGACCGCACTTTTTTGTGCCTCGCGCTCGCGCAGCCACGCCGTTTGCCCCCGCGGATTGCCATTACACCGCGATTCTGCTTAAAAACTTTCGCCAGCATGGAGCCCGTGCCGAGTGATCCAACAGATGGAGCCCGCCGTCCCCGACGGGCTGCGCACCCGCGGCTTGGCCGCGGCGCCTGCCTCGCCCTCGCACTCGCCTTGGCCGCCACGCCCCCGGCTTTGGGCGCGCCCTCCTCCATTCCGGCAGGCACGCACTTCGACACGTTCACCGTCGGCGCGGCGACCTATCGCGACGTTAAGGTCCGCTCCGTGAACGCCCGCACCGTAATGATCACGCATTCGCGCGGGATGACGTCGATCAAGCTGCGTGATCTTTCGCCGGAGTGGCAGCAGAAGTTCGGCTACGATCCCGCCACGGAGGCCGCCGCCGAGCAGGCCATCGCCACGCCGCCCAGCCCGCCGCCATCAAAACCGACCGCGCGGCCGGCCGCGGGCGCGACGGGTGCGGTGACCGCCAAGCTCGAGCGGCTGCTGCGGCAATTCGGCGAACCCGCGACGATCAACGCGGAAGTCGATCTCCGCCCGAAGTATTTTCAGATGGAACTGGCGGTGAGGAGCCAGGGCCGCCGGCCGAGTTGCGCCGTGTTCGCCATCGTCAGCGCGCTCGAATTCCAAGCCGCCGAGCTGACGGGTGAACCGAGTAAACTTTCCGAGGAGTATCTCAGCTGGGCCACGCGCAAGACCGTCCAGCGGGTCGTCACGCCGATCGCGGCCAACGCCGAGGGCGCGGAGAATTCCACCGACGCCGCCGGCAATGCCGACGAGGGGTTTTCGTTGAACGAGGTGGTGCTCGCGCTGCGCACCTACGGCGTGCCGCTGCAATCGTCGATGCCGAACCGGTTCGGCCGCGCCATCTCCGAGATCGAAGACCCGGCGCCCGCTATCGTGGATGAGGCGCGCACGCATCAGCGCGTGTTCGTGCTGCCGATTCCCGGCCGCAACACCGGCACGGCCGTCAACAATATCGTCCATGCGCTCAACGCCGGGATCCCGATTCCGATCGGCGTGGAGTGGCCGCACTACCGCTCGATCCGCACCGGCAGCCTGATCGACCAGAAACCACTCGAGGACGGCGGGCATGCGGTGACGCTCGTCGGTTATCGCTGCACGACCAATCGGCTCGAAGATGTCGTCTTCATTTTCAAGAATTCGTGGGGTCCCGACTGGGGCCAGGGCGGCTACGGGACGGTGACCTACGGTTATCTGAAGAAGCACCTGCACAGTGCGGTCCTGCTGGAGGTGCAGCGCGGGTGAGCTCTGCGAGCGCGGGCGTCCCGCCCGCTCACATGGAGCCGTTCGCCCCTCCACCGCCGCATCCTTTCTCAATTCCGCGGCTGGCGTTCTCAATTTTCCGCCGCAGCGGACGGCAACTTCACCTCGACGCCCGCGGCTTTTCCCGCTGAAGTCGCGCCCGCGGCTGGCCCGCGTCCCCATCACCCCCACGCGTCCGCCGCTCCTGTCCGGCCAACACCCTCACTATGACTGCTGACTCGCACTTACCGCTCAGAGAAAAGCTTTCTTACGGTTTCGGCGACCTCGCCTCCGTCCTCTACTGGCAGACCTTCATGGTCTACCTGACGTTCTTCTACACGGACGTCTTCGGCATCGCCGCCGCGGCGGCGGGCACGATGCTCGCGCTGAGTCGGAGCGTCGACGCGTTCTTCGATCCGGTCATGGGGATGATCGCCGACCGCACGCAGACGCGCTGGGGCAAGTTCCGGCCTTACCTGCTCTGGCTCTGCGTGCCGTTCGCCATCATGGGCGTGCTCACGTTCACGGTGCCCGAGTTCGGACCGACGGGTAAACTCGCCTGGGCGTGGATCACCTACAACGGGCTGATGCTGCTCTACACCGCGATCAACATTCCCTACACCGCGATGCTCGGCGTGCTCACGCCCAACCCCAACGAGCGCACCACGCTTTCCTCCATCAAATTCGTCTTCGCCTTCGCCGCCGGCATGATCGTGTCCGCCACGGTGCTGCCACTGGCCAAGGTCTTCGGTCACGGCAACGACGCCCGCGGCTGGCAGATGACGTTCGTGGTGATCGGCGTCGCGGCGATTGTTTTCTTTCTGATCACGTTCTTCAACACGAAGGAGCGCGTCCAGCCACCGAAGGCGCAGAAGACGTCCGTCGGCCGCGACCTGCTCGATCTGATCACCAACGTTCCTTGGCTGATCCTGCTCGCGACCACGATCACCTTCATCCTCTACGTCGCGCTGCGCAGCAGCGTGACGGTGCACTATTTCAAGTATTTCGTCGGCACCCAGACCGTGACGCTGCCCGCGTGGCTGCCGAAGATCGGCGGCACGCAGGAATGGCATCTCGAAAGCCTCGTCTCGATTTTCAACACCAGCGGCCAGCTCGCCTCGCTCCTCGGCGTCATGGCGATTCCGTTCTTCGCTCGGCTGGCCGGCCGCAAGCGGACGTTCATCGGGATGTTCATCATCGCGATCCTCAGCACCGCGTCCTACTACCTGCTCCAACCCAGCCAGGTGTTCCTCATCATTGGAATCAACCTGATCGGCTCGTTCACCGGCGGCCCGCTCAGCGCGCTGCTCTGGGCCATGTATGCCGACACCGCCGACTACGCCGAATGGAAGCGCGGTCGCCGGGCGACCGGTCTCGTGTTCTCCGCCTCGATCTTTTCCCAAAAACAAGGCTGGGCGATCGGCGCCGGCGTCGCGCTCTGGCTCATGGCCAGCGTCGGTTTCCAAGCCAATGTCGACCAGACGCCGGAATCGCTGCACGGTTTGGTGAAGCTGATGAGCATCTTCCCGGCGGCGTTCGGCATCCTCGCGATCGTGCTCATCCTCTTCTATCCGCTGAACGAGAAAAAAATGCAGCAGATCGAAACGGAGTTGAAGGCCCGCCGCGACGCGATCGGCGAATCGACGCCGGCGTAATCCGCGTCCTCTCCCAACTCGAACCAGCCCGCAGGTTGGAATCCGCCGTCCTGGCCGGTTAAAGCCGCCGCCCCTCCTTCAGCCCACCGCGACGGGCGGGCTCCACCTGCCCGGCCTGGTTGCCTCCGGCCTGAAATCCACCCCATGAGCACCCCGACCTTCAAGCTCCCCGTCCGCGAAAAACTCGCCTACGGCTGCGGCGATTTCGCGTCCTGCCTCTACTGGCGGACGTTCATGGTCTACCTGCCGTTTTTCTACACCGACATTTTCGGCATCACCGCCGCCGCGCTCGCCACGATGCTGCTCGTGAGCCGGATCTGGGACGGCATCAACGATCCGATCATCGGCCTGTTCGCCGACCGCACGGAGACGCGCTGGGGCAAGTTCCGCCCTTTCATCCTGTTTGGCGCGGTGCCGTTCGCGATCTTCGGCGTGCTCACGTTCACCACGCCGAACCTCGGACCGATGGGCAAACTCGTCTGGGCCTATCTCACCTACAACGGGCTCATGATGCTCTACACGACGGTGAACATTCCCTACACCTCGATGCTGGGGGTGATGACGACCGCCGCGTCGGACCGCACGCAACTCGTTTCGGTGAAATTCATGTTCGCCTTCGCCGCCAACCTCGTCGTTTCGGCCACGCTGCTGCCGATCGTTGACGCGCTCGGCGGCGGCAGCGCGCAGCGCGGCTGGCAACTGGCGTTCGTCGTCTACGGAGTCGTCGCGATCGGCTTTTTCATGCTGACCGTTTTCGGCACGCGCGAGCGGATCAAACCGATGCCCGAAGCCAACACCTCGGTGCGCCGTGACCTCAAGCTCATCCTCACCAATAAAGCCTGGCTGCTGCTGACGGCGACCACGCTGATCTGGATCCTGCATCTCGGGATCCACTCCTCGGTCTCGGCGCACTACTTCAAATATTTCATCTACGACGGAAATCCCGACACGCCGCTGCCGTTCCTCGGCCGTTCGTTCACGATGACGACGCTGCTCTCGGCGTTCAACACGTTCAGCCAGGTCGGCGCAGTCATCGGCGTGCTGCTGACGAGCACCTTGTCCACCCGGTGGGCCAAACGTCCGCTCTTCATCGGCGGATTCGTCCTCGCGATCGTTTTTGCGGGAGCATTTTATTTCCTCCAGCCCGGCCAACTGCTCCAGATTTTCGTAGCGGAAGCGTTGTTCAGCCTGTTCGGCGCCGCGCTGCCCGTGCTGCTCTGGGCGATGTATGCCGATACCGCCGATTACGGCGAGTGGAAGACCGGCCGGCGTACGACCGGCCTCGTCTTTTCGGCCTCAACCATGAGTCAGAAGGTCGGCTGGGCGCTCGCCGCGTTCGTCGCGTTCCAGGCGCTCGCGTTCGTCGGGTTCACCGCGGACATGGCGCCGACGCCCGAGGTCAAAAACAACCTCGTACTGATGATGAGCCTCGTGCCGGTTGGTTTCGGCGTGCTCGCGCTCGTGATCTTCCACTTCTATCCGCTCACCGATCAGCGCGTGAACGAGATGAACGCCGAGCTCAAGCAACGCCGCATCGCCGCCGGACTGCCGTCTGAAGTGTAGAGACGGTCATGCACGTTCGTAGAACCGTTTCTGAGGTAGGGCGGGCATTCCGCTGCCCGCCGGGAAGTCCTCTGACCTTCGCGGCGCTCACGGAGTGAGCGCCCTACCTTGGTCTGCTCGATCAAAGCGCATGATAGCCTCTCGCGCCACGCCTCGCCCGTAGGGGCGCACCTTGGTGCGCCCTCAGCTCTTCACTCTCAGCTCTTGGCTCTGCGCGCTCGGCTTTATTTATCCGCGGTCAGCCGCAACAGCAGCACCTCGACGTTCGGCGCCGACCAGTCGCCCTTGAGCTGCCACGTCGAGATCTTCTTCCAGTTCAGCCCGGGCTTCTTGCCAGGTTTCTCCTCGTTGGCCGGTTTCGCCGGGTCGATCAGCTGTCGGACCTCGCGGCCCACCGGCAGCCCGGCGAGCGGGATGTTCCAGGCTTGCACCGTGCCGTCGCTGTCCTCGAGCGCGAACACCAGTTTCTGCGCGCTGTTCTGATTGCCGATCACGAAATGGAGGTGCAGCGCGTGGGCGTCGCGAAAATCAACCATCGTCTTGTTCTCGCCCATCGTCCCCCGGCCGCTCGGCGCCTGGATCAGCGTGCCGCGCCGCGGCAGATCGAGTACGTGCTTGTCCCAAGTGTCCCAGACGTACTCGTAGGCGTGATAGATCGTGCCGTCGGGATCACGCCGGCTGTCGGTGAAGTCGATCAGCGTCTCCACTTCGGCGGCGCGGAGCGAACTCGACGCAGCACTCGCTGCGAGCCCACCAGCCAGCACCGCGATCGTTGAAACAAGACGAAGCGTTTTCATTCGGGGTAAAGCCGAGGCCCGCACTCTCGGACCATCGTGCGCTCGAACATGACATCGGCCGGCCAAAAATAAACTCGATTCTCGGTTCTGCCGCCGATCTGCGAGTGCGCCGCAGGTCTTCACCCCGCTGCGATTTCGATTTGTGTTTTCCCTGCGTTCGGAAGTCTTGGTGGCAACGCCTGTCCTTCGCGTGTCCGACTCTCCCTCACCTCTCGCAGCCCTGCAGACCCGGCTGATTTACACGTTTCGGGATCCGGCTTTGCTCGAACGTGCGGTCACGCACACGTCCTATCTCCCGGAGAATCCGGACATCGCAGAGAGCAACCAGCGGTTGGAGTTTTTGGGTGACGCCGTGCTGCAGCTCATCCTGACGGAGGCGCTCTTCGAACTTTTTCCCGGCGATCGCGAGGGACCGTTGAGCCGCCGTCGCGCGGCCCTCACCAAAGGCGCCTTTCTCGTCGAGCTCGCGCGCGAGTTGCAGCTCGATCGGTGTCTGCTCCTCGGCTCGAGCGAGGAGGCTTCTGGTGGACGCACGCGATCGTCTGCCTTGGAAGACGCCTTCGAAGCTTTGGTGGGCGCGCTTTATCTCGACAGCGACCTGGCGCTCACGCGCCGGATCGTGCTCGGGCTGTACGGCGATCTGCCCAGTCGGCTGTCGGGCGTGGTCAACGAGGAGAATCCGAAAGGCCGGTTGCAGGAACTCATTCAACCGGAATACGGCAACCAGGCGCTGCGCTACGAGGTCACGGGCATCGAAGGTGAAGATCACGCCCGCGCCTACGAGGTGGCTGTGTTTCTCCACGATCGCGTCCTCGGCTCGGGCCGCGGACCGTCGAAAAAACTCGCCGAAGAGGCCGCCGCGCGAGTGGCGCTGGAGACGCTGAAGGCGCAGTAACCCTGTGGGCGAGTCCGGTTCGCGTCCCGCCTGGGACCGTCGCCGAAGCGTCGATTCCCGAACCGCATTCCGCACTGCGCCTCCGCGGCGCGGAACTCGGACCCAAAACGCAGCCGCCGGGAACCCGGGGGCGGCTGGCGCCCTGTGTTGCGCTCCGCGCGTTCCGCTGTTTCCTCCTTCCCTCTTCGATGGCTGATCCTGCCACACGCGCGCGCCACAAGCTCACCGGCATCACCCCGTCAGCGCAGGGCGCGGTGTTGACCGAGCTCACGCTGCGTCATCCCGCGCCGGTGTGGATCGTCGTGGCCGCCGATCTCAAAGCCGCGGAGCGGCTCGCGGAAGACGCGGCGTTCTTCCATGGCGCCGCGCAACTGCCGCACGCACAGACGACGCTGGTGTTCCCTGAATCGATGCCCGACGCGGGCGACATGCGGGAGGCCTTCGCCGCCTCCAACGACCGATTCACCGTCCTCTCGAAGCTCCGCGCCACGCGTTCGCTGGGCGTCGCCACCTCCTCCGAGGTCGGTGGAGCGCGCCGGCGTGGCGGCGCCACGGCGCTGCCGCCGCTCGTGATCGTCACGACGCCCGGCGCGCTGCTGCAGCCGGTGCCCGCACTCGAGGAGTTCGCCACCCGCGAGTTCACGCTCAGCCGCGGACAAACCCAATCTTTCCAAGGCTTGCTCGAGCGACTGCAACAACTGGACTACGATTCCGAGGCGGTCTGCGAAGCGCCGGGCCACTACGCGATCCGCGGCGGCATCATCGACGTCTACCCGGTGACCGCCAACACGCCGTATCGGCTCGACTTCTTCGGTGACGAGATCGAAGCCATCCGCGAGTTCGATCCGGTCACGCAGCGCTCCGGCGCGACCGTCGAGTCGATCACAATCTCCGCCTCGTCCCGCGTCCGGCTGGATCCGTCGAAAACGGGAATCGCGGATTACCTTTCGCCGCGAACGCATCTGGTGCTCATCGAGCCCGCCGCGCTCGAAGAAAAGCTCAGCCAGCTCGCCCGGGAGGCCGACGGTGCCACCGGCGTCCCCCCCGTGGGCTTGGAGTCTGCGGCCGTTTCTCCGGTTCATCCCCTCAACGCCCTCCTGGGAAAATGCGCCGCCATTTTCGGCGTGAGCGATCTCGATGAAGCCGCCGCGCTGCTCGAAGACGCCGACGACGATAGCACGTGGGACTCCGAAAGTCTCTCGCACCACCGCCATTATCCAGAGGATGCGCTCGTGGCGCAGGAACGCCTGCAGGTCGAAGAGGACGCGCGGCGACGCTTCCTGCAGCAGGTCGCCGCGTGGCGGCAATCCGGCTTCGCTGTTTTCCTCGTCGTTTCGAAGGAGGGCGAAGAGCAGCGGATCCGCGAGATCCTGCAGGAAGACGCCAAGCTCAAACGCATCCAGCCGCAGTTCCTCCGCGGCACGCTCAACGAGGGTTTTCGGATCACGTTTCGCGGAGCCAACCCTTCGCCTCCGGAAGCCAAGCCAGAGGAGACCCCCCCCACCCTCACCTGGCCCAGTCTCCCCCCGAAAGTCCGCGGTCTGGTCGTCGTCACCGAAACGGAAGTCTTCGGTCGCCAGCGTCAGCGGCGGCCCGCGCTGAATCCACGCGCGATGGCCCAGCGCGCGCAGATCGATCAGCTGCTCGATTTCTCCGAACTGGTCGAAGGCGACTTCGTCGTGCATCTGCAGCACGGCATCGCCCATTACCGCGGGCTCACCAAGCTCGACACCGCGCAGGGCGTCCGCGAGGTGATCTCGCTGGAGTTCGACGACCACGTGACGTTGCACGTGCCGCTGCAGGAATCGCACCTGATCAGCCGCTACGTCGGGCTCAGCAAGACCAAGCCACAGCTCGGCCGGATCGGCTCAGGCCGCTGGGAGAAAGCCCGGCTCGCGGCGGAGCGGGCCACGATCGATCTCGCCGCGGAATTGCTCCGCATCCAGGCCGCACGCGAGGCGCAGCCGGGCTTCGCGTTTCCACCGGACACCACCTGGCAGAAGGAATTCGAAGCGTCATTCCCGTTCACCGAAACCCGGGATCAGCTGCGCGCCATTGAAGAAACGAAGACCGACATGGAACGCACGCAGCCAATGGATCGGTTGATCTGCGGCGACGTCGGCTTTGGCAAAACGGAGGTCGCGATCCGCGCCGCCTTCAAGGCCGTGCAGGGCGGCCGGCAGGTCGCGATGCTGGTGCCGACGACCGTCCTCGCGCAGCAACACCTCAACACGTTTCGCGAACGGATGGCCGGTTACCCGATCGCGATCGAGATGGTCAGCCGGTTCCGCTCGCGCGCCGATCAGAAAAAAATTCTGACCGCCACCGCGGCCGGGCAGGTCGACATCCTCATCGGCACGCATCGCGTGCTGCAGCACGACGTGAAGTTCCGCGATCTCGGGCTCGTGATCATCGACGAGGAGCAGCGGTTCGGCGTGAAGCACAAGGAAGTGTTCAAGCAGATGCGCTCGACCGTCGACGTGCTCTCGATGAGCGCCACGCCGATTCCGCGCACGCTCTATCTCGCGCTCACCGGCGCACGCGACCTCAGCGTGATCGAAACCGCGCCAACCAACCGCCACCCGATCCAGACCGTCGTCAAAACCTACGACGAGAAGCTGGTGATCGACGCAGTCCGCCACGAGCTCCGCCGCGGCGGCCAGGTGTTCTACCTCCACAATCGCATCGAGACGATCAACCTCGTCGCCGCGCGGCTGCGCGAGCTGATGCCGGACGTCACCATCGGCGTGGGCCACGGCCAGATGGAAGCGGCCGATCTCGAGGAAGTGATGACCGAGTTCGTCGCCGGTCGCTACCAGCTGCTTGTCTGCACGACGATCATCGAGAGCGGACTCGATATCCCGAACTGCAATACCATCCTCATCGAGGGCGCCGATCGGTTCGGCTTGTCGCAGCTCTATCAGCTCCGCGGCCGCGTCGGCCGGTTCAAGCATCAAGCCTACGCCTACCTGCTCCTCCACCGCCACACGCGTCTGCTCGATGTCGCGCGCCAGCGGCTCACCGCGATGCGCCAGCATACCCAGCTCGGTGCCGGTTTCCGCATCGCGATGCGCGATCTCGAGCTCCGCGGCGCGGGCAATCTGCTCGGGGCCCAGCAAAGCGGCCACATCGTCGGCGTCGGTTTCGAGCTGTATTGCCAGCTCCTCCGCCAATCCGTCGCCCGGCTGAAAGGCGAAAAGACCGCCGCCGCCATTCGCGCGAGCGTGAAGCTCGACTTCGTGATCGTCGGCGAAGCGGAAGGGAGGGCGGGCCCTCCGTTGCCCGCCGGGAAAGCCAAAGACGCCCCTGCAACCGCTCCGGCGGCGAGCGGAATCGCCGCCTTACCGTCCTCCGCCCGCGGCCGTCACCAGGACGGCTACACGGCGCTCCGGGACGCTGAGGACGCCCAAGTCGCCGAATTGCCAAAGATTCAGGCCCGATTGCCTGCCGCTTACATCCCGGAAACGCGCTTGCGGATCGATTTCTATCGCAAGCTCGCGATGGCCGACTCGCCGGCCAAGTTGAAGGAGATCGAAGCCGCCTTGCAGGACCGTTTCGGGAAAATCGGCCCCGACGTGCGGGCGTTGTTGCTCACCACGCAAATACGCATCTTGGCGGAACAAACAAATATCCTTTCCGTCGAAACCGAGGCCAACCGCCTGAAGTGTCTGCGCAACAGCGGCCGCCGCGACGACTGGGTGCAGGTCGGCACCCGGTTTCCAAGGTTGACCGCCTCCACACCCCTCCTACGGTTGAAGGAAATTATCGCGTTTCTGCACAATCTGCCCAGCCCGCCCTCGACATGATGATCGGCCGTTTTCGTTTCGCCCTGCTTTCGCTGCTCCTGGCTGTCCCTCTCGCCGCTCAGGAGGCCGGAGATAACCTCAACCTCCGATTTGCCAACGGCATTGCCGCCATCGTCGAGGACAAGGTCATCACGGTCGACGACGTTCGCCGCGAGATCGCGCCGCTGATCGCGCAGTTGCAGCGCGAGGCGCGCAACGAGCGCGAGTTCAACGAAAAGCTCGAGCAACTCCAGGACGACGTCATCCAGAGCCTCATCGACCGCGTCCTGATCGTGAAGGAATTCCGCAAGGACGAGAAGAAGCACATTCCCGACAGCTTCATCGACAACCGGCTGGCCGACATTCTGAGCGAGCAGTTCGACAACGACCGCTCAAAATTCCTCGCCTATCTCCACTCGCGCGGCACCACGCTCCGCGAGTATCGCCGCGAGGTCGAGGAGGACATCATCTACCAGTACATGCGGCAGGAGCAGCGGAAGTCGCAGAGCATCGTCAGCCCCGTCCGTATCGAGACGTTCTACAACGAGAACAAGGACCGGTTTTATCAGGAGGATGGCGTCCACCTGCGGCTGATCCAGTTCTCGCGCGCCAACGGCGAAACCGACGAAGACCTGCGCGCCAAGGCCAACCTGGTGATGGCCCGGATCAAGGCGGGCGAAAAATTCGAGGATCTGGCCCGCGAATACAGCCAGGACTCCCGTCGCGCCAAGGGCGGCGACTGGGGCTGGCAGAAGCGCTCCGATCTCAAGCCGGAGTTCAGCGAACCGCTCTTCTCGCTCAAAAAGGGCGAGGTCAGCGATCCCATCATTCTCCCCGAGGGCTGTTTCATCCTCTTCGCGGAGGACCGCAAATACGCCGGCATTCAGCCGATCGACGAGGTCCGCGACGAAATCGAGCGCGTGCTCGTCCAGCAGATGTCGCGCAACAGCCAGGAACACTGGCTGGAGCGACTCCGCCGCAACGGCTACGTGAAGCACTACTGACGTGGCACGGGCGTCCCGCCCGTGCGGTTCTATCGGGAGTGCGGGCGTCGCAAGCGCCCTTGCCGCGCGGTCCGAGGTCCGGATCCGAATTTTCGGCTGGTTGACCTCGATCTCGCCGGCGATTCACTAGCGGTATGACGCCGCTCGAATGGCTCGAGGCCTTGAGTTACGTGGTCACCATCGTCGGTCTCCCGCTCGCCATCGTCGTTTTCATCGCGGAACAACGCAAAGAGCGACAAAACGACGACGAGGAGGTCTACCTGCGGCTGTCCGACGACTATTCGAAATTTCTCCGGCTGGTGCTGGACAACGCGGATCTTCGGTTGATGACGCAGCCGATTCCGGAAGCACCCTTCACCGCCGAGCAGATCGAACGCCGCAACCTCCTCTTCGAGGTGCTGATCTCGATCTTCGAACGCGCCTACATTCTCGTCTACGAGGAAAAGATGTCGCGCCAGGCGGCGCGCCTGTGGCAGACGTGGGTCGACTACATGCGCGACTGGTGCCACCGCCGGGACTTCCGCGAACAGCTGCCGGCCCTGCTGCAGGGTGAAGATCCCGATTTCCAGGACTACATTCTCGCGATCGCCGCCGAGGAGTCCGCGAAGCCTGCGGGCGCCCTCGCGCGAGCCGTTACCGCGGCGTAGACCGCGCTCCGCCTCGTCCGCGCTCGGTCTATTGGCCCCATTGGTCCCATTGGTCCTATAAGACCTATGGGACCCCTTCCCTCGCCTAGTGCTTCCTCGCCCGAATCGGCTCGACGGGCACCTTCGCGTTTACCACCGCGTCGACCCACGTGCCTTGCGGCCGTGCCCACTCGACCGCATTGGCGATCACGCGCCGGACGTTGCGATCGTGATACGTCGGGTAGGTCTCGTGACCCGGTTGAAAGTAAAAGATCCGGCCGTTGCCCCGCCTCCAGCAGCAGCCGCTCCGAAACACCTCGCCGCCTTCGAACCACGAGATGAACACCTGCTCCTCCGGCGCCGGCACCCCAAACGGCTCGCCATACATCTCCTCGGCCGGTAGCTCGAAGCTGCGGTCGATGCCGCGCGCGATGGGATGACCCGGGTTGCACACCCACAACCGTTCGCGCTCGTCCGCCTCGCGCCACGTCAGCGAGCAACTCGTGCCCATGAGCCGCTTGAAGATTTTGGAGAAGTGCGCGGAATGCAGCACGATCAGCCCCATGCCCTCGAGCACGCGTTTCTGCACGCGGTCGACGATCGCGTCCTTCACCTGATCGTGCGCCACGTGGCCCCACCAGGTCAGCACATCCGTCGCCGCCAGCCGTTCCTCCGTGAGCCCGTGCTCCGGCTCCTGCAGCGTCGCCGTGGTGATCGCCGCCGAGGGCAGCAGATCGCGCAGCCCTTCGGCGATGGCGTGATGCATGCCGCGCGGATAGACCGCGTTCACCTTCGCACTCGTATGCTCGTGCACGTTTTCTCCCCAGACGACAACCCGCAGCGGATTCATGGCATTGTGAAGTTGGCACCGGACCCAAAGCTGTCCAAAACAATCGTGTGTCCTGCGCGGCGGAATATCCCAGCCCCAATCGCCTGCGAGAGATGGCCGTCGGCGACCGGCCCCAGGAACGGCTCGAGCAATTCGGCCCCACCGCCCTGAGCGACACCGAGCTGCTCGCGATGCTGCTGCGCAGCGGCACGCACGGCCAGGACGTCCTCACGCTCGCCACGCGGCTGATCGCCGAAGCCGGTTCGCTGGCCGGCCTCATCGCGTGGAAGGAATCCGACTTCCGCCGGCTCAAAGGAATCGGTCGCGTGAAGGCCCTGCAGTTGGTCACCGTCGTGGAGATCGCGAAACGCGTCCTCATTCAAAAGAGCGAGGAATCCCCCGTCCTGAACCGTGCGGATCTCGTCGCCGACCACCTTTTTCCCCTCGCGCGCGGGCTGCAGGTGGAAAAGTTCTGGGTGCTCTGCCTCAATCGCAAGAACCGGTTGCTGCGCCGCGTTGAGGTTACCTCCGGCACCGCCACGGCCGCCCTCGCACATCCGCGCGAGGTTTTTCGCGAAGCGATCCGCGAATCCGCCAGCGCCGTGATCTGCGCGCACAACCTATGTGCTGCAGCACATAGGTTGTGTTATGTGACGAGCCGAGCTATGTGGAGTGCATGCGGTCCTTTCACTCGGGGTTCGCTCTGCGCGTAGGCTGGATCGCTGCACATAGCTAAATCAGTTTCCCGCGGTTTTTGCGCGCCAGTGTCGGGGCGGCTTTCTTCACGTGGCGTGCGCAGTGGATTACGTGTGGGATGCGCAAGCCCTACTATTCTTTGGATCGCTCGACGGATGGCGGCCTGGAGCACTTTTACTGCGAGCGACGGACGCTGGCTGACTTTCGGCGTGGCGCGCTGGGCGATTACTTCGACGGTTTGGCTCTGACGCTGAAGAAGAACGGGTATTCGATCCACCACGGCTGCGGCATTCTCGGCACTTGCTGCATGTTCAACGTCTACGTGACGGAGCGTGGCATCACCAAGGCCTCGGCTATTTCCGCCGAGTTGGTCGAGCCTTTCTTGGACGACTATCTCCGCGGGGTCCGCACCACCAGCGCCCGCTATTCGCCGCGCGACAACGCGCGAGCGCACTTGCGCCATCTGTTTTTCTATCTGGAGGCGCTCAAGGTTATCACTCCGCCCAAGCCGGTGCAGGTCGTGACGCCCTACAGTTGGATCCTCGATCCTTATATCGTCCATCTACGCGACGAGCGCGCCGTGGCGCCAGTGACGGTGAAGCGCCACCTCGCGCACACCACCGCGTTCCTCGAGTTCCTGAAGCACGACGTGCAACGGCCGCGCCTCAAGACCATCAGCGCCGAGCAGGTGGAGGCGCAGCTCAAGCGGCACATGAAGGACAGCAAAGACAACGTGCGCTCGTTGTCATCGAGCCTTCGCTCTTTCCTCCGCTACTGCGCGGATCACGGCCACACTCAGGCGGACTTCTCCGAGTTGGTCCCGCGACAGCGGCACTATCGGCACGCTTCGCTCCCCAGGGGCATCGAGGATTCGGCGCTCGAACGCGTGCTGGCTGCGATCGACAAGACGAAGCCTAATGGCGCACGCGACTACGCGATCATTCTGTTGCTGATGGCGTATGGCATCCGTGCGATCTCCGCTGCAAAACTCGTGATGGAGGATCTCGACTGGCGGCAGGCCAAGATCCGCTTTCGCGCGCAAAAAGGCGGCAAGGAAGTGATCGTTCCGCTCCTCGATGCGGTCGGGGACGCGATCATCGAGTGGCTCCGTCACCGCGACCCGCGCACGCCTCATCGCGAGGTGTTCCTCAGCACCAAGGCGCCGCACGGATCGCTGAGCAGCATGGCGATCTCCACCGTGGTGAAGCACTACCTGCACAAGGCCGGCGTTCATCAGCCCGGACGCGGCGCGCACTCGTTACGGCATTCGTGGGCGATCCGCGCGTTGGAGCACGATCAACCGATCAAGGCCATCGCCGATGCCCTGGGGCATCGTTAC
Organism: Opitutus terrae PB90-1; assembly: GCF_000019965.1. Lineage (GTDB taxonomy): Bacteria > Verrucomicrobiota > Verrucomicrobiia > Opitutales > Opitutaceae > Opitutus > Opitutus terrae. The sequence continues at coordinate 3,832,118 of NC_010571.1, read as the reverse complement.
ATCGACACCACCTACATCTACGCCAAGGCTGACTTGAAGACACTGCGGCAGGTGGCGATGCCGTGGCCGGCGAGGTGAACCATGGCCACGTGTTGTTTTCGCAGCGCGCTCGCGTTCCGGCTTCAGTCCTTCTGGGAGACGCGGGCCGCATCGGGCCGCGGTCCTGTTCTCCTCAAGGTGCTGCGTTACCTCGACCGGTTTCTTATCGGTGAGCTGCAGCCCGGCGATACAATCACGCGTGAGGTCACCGAGCGTTATTTCAAGAGCACCGAGCACTTGGCTCCGGGAACCCGGATCAACCGGATGTCGATCCTCCGTCAGTTCTGCCTCTATCAAAGCCATTTCGATCCTCGCACGTGCATCGTGCACCGGATGTTTTTGCCGCGGCGCAATCGGCCGATGCCGCACATCTACACGGTGGCCGAGGTCCGCCGGATCATGGCGGCGGCACCGCCGGCCGAACGTTCTCCGGACCCGCTGCGTCCCGTGGTGTTCGCAACCCTCGTCGGGTTCCTCTACGCCACCGGCCTGCGCGTTGGCGAGGCGGTGAAGCTCAATCTCGCTGACGTCGATCTGTCACGCCGTCTTCTGCTCATTCGCCAAACCAAGTTCGGCAAGACTCGCTACGTGCCGCTGGCACCGTGCACCACCAAGCAGCTCGCGGCCTACGTGGCCCAGCGCCGCGCGGCCAGATTCTCGCAGGAGCCGACCGCGCCATTTTTCCCGTCATCCCTCGGTGGACGCTATCACGTGCCGAGCTTCACGACGGTGTTTCTTCAAGTGTTGCGTCGGTTGGGGCTGCGCGGCCCGCCCGGCCAGCGCGGGCCGCGCATCCACGACTTGCGGCATTCCTTTGCGGTGTCGCGGCTGATGGCGTGGCACAAGAGCGGCGATAATCTCTTCGCGAAGCTGCCCCTCCTGTCCACTTACCTCGGGCACAGCACGGTGACCGGGACCGAGATCTATCTGCACGCCACCGCCGAGCTGATGGAGTCGGTGGGCCAGCGTTTTCATGAGCACTTCGCGGTGCCATCGGCCCGTCTCTTATGTCAGCCCCCGACCTTCCATCTCTGATCCGCGGGTTTTTCGATCAGCATCTCGTGTCCCAGCGCGGACTGAGTGGCCACACGGTTCTGTCGTATCGCGACACCTTCAAGCTCCTCCTCAAGTTCGCTTCCGACGACTCGGGCAAGCGCGTGACCGAGCTCACCCTGGCCGATCTCACCGCGGAGTTGGTGCACGGCTTTCTTCGCCATCTCGAAGCGGACCGGCGCAACGGGATCGTCACCCGCAATCTTCGGCTGGCCGCGATCCATTCTTTCTTCCGCTACCTCGCGATCGTTGATCCCCGGCACCTGACCCACGCCCACACGATCATCGCGGTGCCGTTCAAACGGCGACCGCATCGCGTCGCGCAGTTTCTGGAGAAGGATGAGGTGCAGGAGATATTTCGTCAGATCGATTCCCGGACGCTGTTCGGTCAGCGCGACGACGCACTCTTACGGATGCTCTACAACACCGGCATGCGCGCGCAGGAGTTGGTTGACCTCGACGTGCGGCACGTGCGTTTCACTCGACCGTCGAACGTGCTCATCTTCGGCAAGGGCCGCAAGGAGCGCACCTGCCCGTTGTGGCCCGAGACGGTCGCCGCGCTGAAGAGTTATCTCCAGCCTCGTTCGATCAAGTTCACCGACGCCGTGCCGCTGTTTCTCAACATCGACGGCAACCGGCTGACGCGCTTCGGCGTTCGCTACATTGTCAGTCACCGCATCAGTGAGGCGGCCCAGCGCTGCCCGACCTTGCTCGCGCGGCGGATCACTCCGCACACGTGGCGCCACACGACGGCGATGCATTTGCTGCAATCGAACGTCGACCTCGCGATGATCCGTTCCTGGCTCGGGCATGCATCGATCGAGACCACCAACACCTACGTCGAGATCGATCTTGAGATGAAGCGCAAGGCTCTCGCCTCCGCCGAGAAGATTCTCCCGAAGCCGAAGCACCCGTCGTCATGGCGCGCCAACACCGACGTGCTCGCCTGGCTGTCCAGCCTCTAACCGCGCGCCTTGAACGCGATGGCCCAGAGGGCCGGACACGTCGTTTTCGTGGATCGCCGCCGGCACGCCGTGATGAGTTTTCCCAAGGCGCGGTGCAACCGGCGCATCTCCAGCATGCGCCGATCAAGCTCTTGCTGCTTATCCTCCAAGAGACGCTTCACTTCGGCACACGACTCACCCGGCGAAAACTGCATTTCCATGAGCTCCTTGATCTCGCGCAGGGTGAACCCGAGGTCTTTTGCCGAACGGATAAACCGCAACCGGCTCAGGGCGTCATCGTCAAAGTCCCGGTAGCCCGATCCCGGCCAGCGATGGGTCGCCGGCAGCAGTTCCATTCGCTCGTAGTAGCGGACGGTCTGGACATTTACCCCGGCGGCCTTGGCGAGTTCTCCGATCGTCATGACATGGCGGTTGACCTTATACCATACTACAGGGTGTAAGCTGGGCCGATGCAGCCGGTGAAGCAATCGTGGATTCTGACAGGCGGATTTTTGTCCGCCGTGGCGGCCTCGCTTTGCTGCATCGGACCGCTGGTGGCGGCCGTCGCGGGCGCGGGTAGTTTTGTCGCCGCAGGCTGGTTTGAGCGTTGGCGGCCGGCTTTTCTCGGCGTCACCGCTGCGCTCCTCGCTCTCGCGTGGGTGTTGACCTTGCGTGCCCGACGTATCGCCTGCGCGGACGGCACCTGCGCAACGCCGCGAGCAAGTCGTTGGACCCTGGGCGTTCTGATCTTCAGCACAGTAATCGTCGGCGCGGTCGCGATGTTTCCGCAGCTTGCGCAAACCACCTTCGGCCGCTCTTCGGTCGCAACCTCCGCACCGGCGGATGGCCGCGTGCTGCGCGTGCGTATCCCCTCCATGGACTGCGCTGCGTGCGCGGTCGGCATTGCCGGCACCCTGCAGCGGGTTCCCGGTATCCGCACGGCGGTCGTCCGCTATGCAACGAAAGAGGCCGAGGTCGTTTACGATCCCGCCGTGATTTCTGCGACGACGGTGATCGCCAAGATCGACGCCACGGGCTTCAAGGCCGAGCCGGCCAACTGATCACCGTGTCCGATTGTTGCTTAACGAAAGGTGACGAGTGCTCGTCCGAGAAGGAGTCGGCTGCCAAGCCGTCCTGCCCGCGCTGCGGGCACGCCGGTCGCCCGGTCTCGACGCTCACGCTCAAGCACCAAGTTAAGTCCCAGTTTTTGCCGGCCGTAAATGCCGGGGGATTTCACTTCTGCCCCACACCCGACTGCCCGGTCGTCTATTTCAGCGCCGGTGGTTCAGTTCTCACAACGGGCGACGTTCGCCGTCCGGTCACTCAAAAAGATCCCGCGCAGGCACCGGTGTGTTATTGCTTCGGCTTCACGCCCGCGATGATCCGTGACGAACTTGCCGCCACAGGAAAATCCACCGTGATCGAACGCATCGCGGCGGAGATGAAGGCTGATTTTTGCGCTTGTGAGATTCGCAATCCCCAAGGCTCCTGCTGCCTCGGCAACGTGAAAGCTGCCGTCAAGGCCGCCACCGCAGAGCGCGCCGGTCTTGCCTGATCGCCGGCCGAGTTATGTGCAGCGATTGTGCTGTCGCGCAGAGTAAAGTGCCTCAGAAAAACGGTAGCGCACTCCACATAGCTCGGCTCGTCACATAACACAACCACCCCAGCGGCGATCCCGCGCCGAGCGCCGCCGACGTGCAGCTCACCCGCCAGCTCCGCGAGGCGGCACGCGCGATCGATATCGACCTGCTCGATCACGTAGTCGTCGGCCGGCCCTCCGCCGATCCCCTCGGCCGCGGCTTCTACAGCTTCCGCGAAGCCGGCCTGCTGTAGCTCGCCGGGCAAATCCGACGCACGAAATCCGAAACAGATTAGAAGGCCGTAGGTTCAGCCTCCGGTCGAATTCTGCTTGCGCGGGAGCGCGGGCATCTTGCCCGCCGGTTCGACCTGGAGGCTTGGTGCCTTGATCCTCGTGCTTCTTTCCGATTGCGGATCTTTGTTCTGTGAGCGCCGCCGCCCTCGGACGCACCGCCGGGTGCTGGCAGGATTTCTCTGGCGGCGGCGTTCCGCTCACGCTCTCTCCTCCAGATTTGTCTTCACGACGGGGAGTTTCGCCCGTAGCGGTTTTGCACCTCGTCTCGTCGGCCGTTCGCCGACATCAACACCCCTGCTGTCATGATCCTGCGCTCTCTCCGCCATCTGGTGCCAAGTCTGGTCTGCGCGGCATTGCTTGGAATGCCCGCTCTCGCTGCGACCCCCGCGTCGCCCGATCTCGCCACCGCCGCGGCCAGCGCGGATGCGGCGCTTACCCGCGCCGATCTCGCCGACTACCGCGGCTGGATCAGATTCCTCCGCTACGAGGCCGAGTTCGCCGTCACGCGACACGGAGCCAACAGCGAGTCCGCGCAGACGAAGATCGCCCGGCTCGCCGACTGGGTACAACGGATCACCGCCAACCCACAGCTGCTTGGTACGCTGCGAGGCGTCCAGGAATGGGCCTACGAGTCGCCCGCCGACGGCTCGGGCCAGCCGTTCAAGATCGCCATCCCGACCGATTACGACCCGCAAAAACCCGCCCAGCTTTCGGTCTACATGCACGGCTACAGCGGCAATCACCTCGAGCACTCCACCGGCATGACCTCGCGCGCCGGCATCTTCGACATCGCCGTGCTGGGCCGCTCCCGCGCCGGCGGCTATCGCGCGCTTTCCGAGGCCGACGTGCTGCACGTGATTGATTACGTGCAGACGCACTGGTCGATCGATCCCAACCGGATTCATCTCAACGGCGGCAGCATGGGCGGCGGCGGCACGTACCGGCTGGGCTCGCGCTATCCCCATCGCTGGGCCTCGGGCCGGCCGACGTGCGGTTATGCGAGCTTCGTTCCGACGGCCAATCTGCTCACGTTCCCGATCTACGCCACGCACAGCGCCGACGATCCGGTTGTATCCGTGCTGCACCAACGTGGTCCGCTGGCCCGGCTCCGCGAGCTCGGCGGCCAGGCGATCCTCGACGAAACCAACGGCCTCGGCCACGCCGCGTGGGATTTCGCCGACGGCAACGCCCGCGGCGAAACGTGGGTCCGCCAGCAGGTGCGCCCCGACTCCCGCACGATTCGCCACCTCGACTACACCGCGCTCGACGGCGACGCGATGCGCAGCTGGTGGGGCGAGATCGTCGAATGGGGCAACGCGCCCAAGCCCGCCCGCTTCGTCCTTTCCGCCGGTTCGGCCAACACCCTCTACGCCACCCTGACCAACATCGCGCGATTCCGGCTCCGGCTCGCGGAGTCACCCTTCGAGCGCGCGCAACCGCTGCAGGTCAGCGTCAACGGCGGCATCGTGGCCACGCACCCCGCGCCCTTGCCCGAAACGGTGACGCTCGTCCGCGGTGACTCGGGCTGGGGTTTCGAGACCGCCGCGCCTTCGCTGCCCTATCGGCTGCACACGCCCGGCAGCGCATCGCTGCTCTACAACGGCGAACCGCTCCTCATCGTCTACGGCACGCGCGGCACCGACGCCGAACGCACAGCAATGCGCACCGCTGCGGACGCGGCAAGCAAGAGCCCGAATCCAATCTGGCTCGACGATTCCGGCGAGCTCGGGGCCGACAACGTCCCGCACCCCCACAACACCTACGGCCGACTCAACACCAAGCCGGACACCTCGGTGACCGACGCGGATATCGCCCGCTGCCATCTCGTACTCATCGGCACGGCCGCCCAAAACGCGGTGGTCGAGCGGCTCGCGCCGAAACTGCCGGTGCGGTTCGCGGGCGGCGCGATCGCGTGCAGCGACGGCGTCAACTTCCGCGGCGAACATTACGCGCTCGGGCTCGTGCACTACAACCCGCTCGCGCCGCAGCGGCTGGTTTTCTGGGTGGCGTCGAACGACCCCGCGGCTTACGCCGCCGGATCCGTCATTACTCGGATGATCGGTGGTGGCCCCGGCTTGGCTGTGGCGCCGTCGGCCATCGATCTGGTCGTGGCCGAACTCACCCACTCCACCCTCGTCGCCGCGCGCAGCTTCGACGCACGTTGGAGTTGGCAACGCGACCGCGAAACCTCGCCGGTCATACCCGAGTCGCTGAAATCTGTGGGCCAGCTTTTCCCCGCCATCGCCCAAGCCGTCCGGCGCACCGCTGGCGCCGACTTCGGGCTCGCTTACCGCCCGCCCGCGCCGAACGAGCCTGCGGTGGTGCCCGGCGTCACGCGGCTCAGTGATGTCGCCGCGGGATCCTTCTACATGCCGATCGGCGCGTTCACGCTCACGGGAACCGAGCTGGCGCAGCTGGCAGAAAAACTCGCCACACCGAACGCGCCCCTGGTTCTGCACGGCGCCGACGCCGACGCGCTGAAACGACTGGATCCGACGATCGGGTATCGGGTGGCTTTCCCGGTCGAGCTGGCTGGTCCGCTCGCCGGCTTTGCCCGGCTGGCTCCCGCCAGCTACGAGCACACCGACCTGCTCGTCGGGGACGCCATCGAGCGATTCCTGCTGACGAATTATTGAGGATCACGGAAAGAAGTTACGAGAATCAGGTAGGGTGCGGATTGCTCCGCGCCGCGAGTACCTTCGGTCCTCGCGCCGGCCGTGTCCTTGATTTGACGCACCCGGCGTCTCCGCCGTTGATTACGCGCCACGCATGATCGCCGCCCAGCTTTTCCTTGACGCCTGTCGCGAGCGCGACGTCCGGTTCTTCACCGGCACACCGTGCTCCTACATGAAGCCGTTCATGAACGCGGTCATCAACGACCCGGCGCTGACTTTCCGCGACGCAACCAACGAAGGCGATGCCGTGGCGCTCGCCGCCGGCGTGCACGTGGCCACCGGAGCGACCACGGTGGTGATGTTCCAAAACTCCGGACTCGGCAACGCCGTCAACGCGCTCACCTCGCTCAACGTTCCCTTCCAGATTCCTGCGTTGCTCATCATCACGCATCGCGCGCAGCCCGGCGGCGTCCCCGACGAGCCGCAGCACCAGTTCATGGGCGAGGTCACGATTCCGCTGCTCGAGGCGTTGCAGATTCCCTGGGCACCGTTTCCCAAAACGGCCGCCGAAATCGCACCGCTGCTCGATCGCGCACTCACCCATCTGCGCGAACGCTCGCTGCCGTTTGCCATCGTCATGCCCTGGGGCGCCGTCGAACGCACTCCCCTGCGCATCAACCGCCCGAGCGATCCCATCGGCGCCCGCACGTTGTCCTTTCGGGAAACTCTCAGCCGACGCTACGAAACGCGCGCGACGCGCGCCGAAACGCTGCAGGCGCTGCTCGCCGCCAAGCAGCCGGACGACGTGGTGATCACCACCACCGGCTACACCACGCGCGAGCTCAGCTCGATCGCCGACGCCGACAACCACCTCTACGTTGTCGGCTCGATGGGCAGCGCCAGCGCGTTCGCGCTCGGTCTGGCGCTCTACCATCCGTCGCGCCGGATCTGGATGCTCGACGGCGATGGCGCCGCGCTGATGCGACTGGGCAATTTCGCGTCGATCGGCGCATTCGCGCCGCGAAACTTTTTTCATCTCCTCATCGACAATGAAGCGCACGACTCCACCGGCGGCCAGGCCACGGTGAGCCGCGGCGTTTCGTTCGGTGCCATCGCCCAAGCGTGCGGCTACGCGCAGGCATTCGGCACCGATTCGCTCGAGGAACTGCGCCAACTGCTCGCAGCGCATGACGTGAACCGCGGTCCGACGCTCGTACATTTCCGCACGAAGATCGGCACCCTGCCCAACCTCGGCGTGCCGCAGGTCAAGCCGCCCGCCGTGAAGCAGCGCCTCATGCGCCACCTCGGCGTCGCGACGCTTCGGACTCGGTAAACGCTACCTTGGCCGGTCCGCCCCGGAGGATTGCCTCTCTCAACTCTCATCCCTCAACTCTCAACTTCCTCTCTCCCGCTCTAGACTCTCAGCTCTCAGCTCTCGACTCCACCTCACACGTCGCACAACTCCACCGCTCTCCGCAGCGACTCCACCGGATTCCGCTTCGGCCCATATTCGTGCGAGACGTACCCCGCGTAGCCGCTCTCCGCGATCGCGCGTATGATCGCCGGATAGTAGAGCTCCTGCGTCTCGTCGATCTCGTTGCGACCCGGCACCCCGGCCGTGTGCACGTGGCCAATGTAACGCACGTTCGTCCGAAACGTGGAGATCACATCGCCTTCCATGATCTGCATGTGGTAGATGTCGTAGAGCAGCTTGAACCGCGGCGAGTTGACGCGCTTGCAGAGCTCCACGCCCCACGCCGTCCGGTCGCACTGGTAGTCGCGATGGTCTCGTTTGCTGTTCAACAGCTCCATGCAGATCGTCACACCCTTCTGCTCGGCGAGCCCGATCACCTGCTCCAGAGCCCGCGTGCAGGCGCGCAGCCCCGTCTCGTCGTCGATACCGGCGCGATTGCCCGAAAAACAAAGCACGTTCGGGTACCCCGCCGCCGCCGCATCGTCGATCGCCTGCCGCAAGCTCGCCAGGCTGGCCGCGTGATGCGCGGGATTGTTCAGGCCTTCCGTCAATTTCCCGCTGTGCACGCACGGACAAATCAACCCATGTTTCTGCAGCACCGGAAAATCTTTCGGCGCCACGAAATCGATGCCGGCGATCCCGAGCTCGGCACAGATCGCCGCCATTTCGTCGAGCGACGCAATCCCGCGCAGACAACCGCGCGTGATGCCCTGCTTGATCCGGCCCTTGCGGCCCGCCGCGGGAGCGCCCTCTGCTTCGGCTGCGCGTGCGGGACCGCTCAGGCCCGACGTCGCGAGCAGCGTCACGGTGCCGAGGGTTTTCAGGATCTGGCGACGGGTGAAGGACGCGGTGGGGTTCATCGTCGGCAAGTCACGTGCGGCGTTCCCCGACGCTACGCTTCCGGACGTACCGCGCCAGATCCAACTCGCGCCGCGCCGCAAAAACCGCGAGGCTGCGGCCAGCACTCAACCCCAAGTCATTCCTCCCCATGAACGCTCAACCCCTCTCGCGTCGTAGCTTTCTCAAAACCGTGGCCATCGCCGGTGCCGCCCTGCAGGCGCGGCCGTTGTTCGGTCAGCCTGCCCCCAGCGGACGCAAACTGAAGATCGGCCTCGTCGGTTGCGGCGGCCGCGGGCGCGGCGCGCTCGCCAACGCCCTCGAGGCCGCGCCGCTCGCCGGCGTCGAGCTCGAGATTTTTGCACTCGCGGACGTTTTCAGCGATAATACCACCGTGGTCGGCGAAAAGTTCGGCGTGCCGCCGGAGCGGCGGTTCGTCGGATTCGACGCCTATCGCCAGGTGCTCGAACAACCGATCGACCTCGTGTTCCTCGCGACGCCGCCGAACTTCCGGCCGGTGCACTTCGAGGCCGCCATCGCCGCGGGCAAGCACTGCTTCATTGAAAAACCCGTCGCGGTCGATCCGCCGGGCGCGCGGCGCATTCTTGCCGCCGGCGAGAGCGCGCGCACGAAGGGTCTCTCCGTCGTCGCCGGCGCGCAGCGGCACTACATGGCCAATTACCTGCGCAACGCCCACGCGGTTCACGCCGGCGCGATCGGCCGGATTACCGGCGGCACGGTGATGTGGAACCAGCCGCAGCTCTGGTTCAAGGAGCGCCGCGAGGGCGAGAGCGACGCGCATTATCTCGCGCGCAACTGGGTCAACTTCCTCGAAATGTCCGGCGACCACATCGTCGAGCAGCATTTCCACAACCTCGACGTCGCGAACTGGTTCATCGGCGACACCCCGGTCGCCGCGATCGGCTTCGGCGGGCGCGTCCGCCGCAAGACCGGCAACCAATACGATTTCTTCAGCGTCGATTTCGACTACGGCCAGGGTTGCCACATTCACAGCTCCTGCCGACAGATCAACGGCTGCTACAACCGCGTCGGCGAAAGCTTCATCGGCACCGAGGGCACGGTGCACGCCGACGGCAAGCTCGAGACGTTCGCGAAAACGCCGGTCGAATTTCAGGAGTTCACCACGCATCCGAACGGCATGGTGCAGGAACACGTCGAGCTCCTGCGCAGCATCGTCGCGGAGCGGCCCCTCAATGACACGCGCCACGTCGCCGACTCGACGCTCACCGCAATCATGGGCCGCATCTCGGCCTACACCGGGCAGATGGTTCGCTGGTCCGACCTCACCAACCCCGGCGCGGCTTACTACGACCTGCGGCTCAGCCCCTCGGCCGAGCAGTTCGAACAGGGCGAGGTTGTCGCCCCCGCCGAAAACGTCGTGCCCATGCCCGGCTCCGAGGAACGCCAGCCCGCCTGACCTCGGATCACCGCGCTCGGCCTCTCAACTCTCATCCCTCAACTCTCAACTTTCCCTTCCCGCGCTCAGCTCTGGACTCTCAGCTCTCGCCTTCCTCTCCCCATGCCCGACCTTACCCTCCACGCGATCGCGAAGATGATCGATCACTCGCTGCTGCACCCGACCATGACGGATGCGCAGCTCGATGCCGGCTGTGCGCTAGCCCGGCGCTACGACGTCGCCACCGTCTGCGTGAAACCTTACTACGTCCCGCGCGCCGCCGAGTTGCTCCAGGGCTCGGATGTTCTCGTCTGCTCGGTGATCGGGTTTCCTCACGGCAACAGCCACACCGCGATCAAGGTCGCCGAGACGCTGCTCGCGATCCGCGAAGGCGCGAAGGAAATCGACATGGTGGCCAACGCCGGCCGCGTGCTCGGCGGCAACTGGGACTACGTCGAGGACGACATCCGCCAGGTCAACGAAGCCTGCCTCGGCCGCGGCGCTATCCTCAAGGTGATCTTCGAAACCGATTTCCTGCAGTCCGCCCAGATCATCACCCTGTGCGAGACCTGCACGAAGTTAGGCGTGGCATTCGTGAAGACGTCCACCGGCTACGGCTTCGTGAAGCAGCCGAACGGCGACTACAATTACCGCGGTGCGACGGAGGCGAATCTCAAGCTCATGCGCGCGCATTGTCCGCCGTCGATCCAGATCAAGGCCGCGGGGGGCGTGCGCACGCTCGACGATCTACTCAAAGTGCGCGCGCTCGGCGTCACCCGGATCGGAGCGACCGCGACGGAAACGATCATCGAGGAAGCGCGCCGGCGCGGCATTCCCGCCGGCCGCTGATCCGGTGGGAGTGCGGCCCCCGACCGCAGCCTGCCGTTCCTCCCTTGGGAGCGCCGCCCGCTGTCGTCACGCTTCCATCCGCCCTTGTGCGCTCGATGGACGCTCGCGCGGGCCTCTTGCCCGCGCCGTCTCTCGCGCGCGCTCGTTTTTCGCCGATCCCGCGTAAGCTTGACCTTTATCAAAGCGGGACACACGCGCGCAGACTACTGTCAGGCTGATGCCCCCGCGCATGCGGTGCGGCCGCTCAACCAAGACGAATATGAAAAACAAACTCTCCTTTACCCTGCTTAGTCTCGCCGGCCTGCTCGTCGGCGCCCCCACCGCCTCCGCTCACTGCGACACGCTTTCCGGCCCCGTGATTATCGAGGCCCGTCAAGCGCTCGAGGCGAAGGACATCACCCCGGTGTTGAAATGGATTCGTCCCGCGGACGAAGCGGAGATCCGCAGCGTGTTCGAACGTACGCTCAAGGTCCGCGGCACTTCCGCCGAGGCCGCCTCCCTCGCCGACGAGTTCTTCTTTTCCACGCTCGTGCGCGTGCATCGCGCCGGCGAGGGCGCTCCGTTCACCGGCCTGAAGGCCACCCCGGAGGCGTCGATCGAGCAGGAGTCGGATCAGGCGCTCGAAACGGGTGAGATCGATGCGCTCGCCGCCCAGTTGGCGGCGCGCCTGAAGGAGCAGATCGCCCACAAGGGCGCCGCGACGCGCGCACTCCGGGCGCATGCCGCGCACAACGTCGAGGCCGGCCGCGCCTACGTCGCCGCCTACGTCGACTACACCCACTTTGTCGAGGCCATCGCGCGCCTCGCCGAGGCGAAGCCCTCCGAGGCGCACACCGCCCACGCGCACTGAAGCGAATCTTCCTAAGAAGTGTCATGGTTGGGTCGCGTTGGTAGGGCGCGACCGCCGGGCACGCCGCGAAGGGCAAGCGGCGGGCCCAACGGTCCCCGCCCTACCCGAAACGATGTCCTATCTATCCGTCTGATTCAAAGCGGCTCAAAGACTCGCTGCAGGGCCGGTGACCCGGCAATTTTTCGCGCCCGACAACCATCGCCACCTCACCGAGGTGTCCGACACTGACGTGAGGGCAGGTCTCGCCTGCTACTCCGGCAACACCTCACCGCCGGCGATCTTGAACGCAAACGCGTGCCGGCACGGCGCCGCGTCCGGTTCCAACCGCGGCGCGGTGATCACCAGCGTGCCGTTCATCACCTTCGCCGGCAACCGTCCCGGCACACCGAGGAGCGTGACGACCGGGCTTTCCGGCACGCGCACGCCGCGCAACACGAGTTCACGGCCGGGCCAGCCCGCCGTGATCGCATACAACGCGTCCGGTTTCTGCGTGAAGAAAACCTGTTTCACGGCCTGCCCGTCGCGCGGCGCCTGCCCGACCTGCTCGAGCAACGAGTAGGCCACGCGATATTCGCCATACTCCTGTTTCGGCCGCTCACCGGCGGTCCATTGATACGATCGCGCCGCCGGCCGCGTGCCGTAGATCGCCTCGCCGTTCACCCGCAGCCAATCGCCGATCTCGAGCAATCGCTGCTCCATCAGCGGCGGGATCGTGCCATCGGCCGCCGGCCCGATGTCGAGCAGCAGGTTGCCACCCCGGCTCACGAGATCCGCCAGAATGAGGATGAACTCGCGTCCGGTCTTGTAGTCATCGACGCGCTCGGCCCGGTTCAGCCCGTAGGAAAACGCCATGCCGCGACTCTCCTCCCACGCATGCGAGCCATCGCTCAACCCGGCCGCATACTCCGTCGTCCAGTAGCCGCCGTGCCGGTGCCGCGTGTCGCTGCCCCAGCGATCATTCACGACGACCTCGTCCTTCACCGCCGATTCGTTGAACAGCCACGCCAGCAGCTCCTCACTCCGCCATTCCTTCGCGGTCATCTCCCATTCGCCATCGCTGAAAATGATCGCGGGCTGGTAGCGCGTCACCACGTCCTTGAACTGCGGGATCATGTGCTGCGTCACGTATCGCGGCCGCTCCTTGAGCCACAGCGGATTGAACCACTCGTAGAGCGAATAGTAGAATCCGAACTTCAGCCCGCGCTCACGCGTCGCGTCCGCGAGCTCGCGCAACAGGTCCCGCTTCGGTCCGATCTCCGCCGCATTCCACGGCCGTCCCCACGTGCGGCTCGCCTCCGCGCTCGGCCAGAGCGCAAACCCGTCGTGATGCTTCGACGTCGGCACGACATAGCGTACGCCGGCGCGCGCGAACAGGTCGGCCCATTGTTTCGCATCAAACAACTCCGCGGTGAATCGCGGCGCGAAATCCATGTAGTCGAAGCGCGGGCCGTAGTTCTGGCGGTGAAACTCGGCCCACGCGGCGTGCTCGGGCTTCGGGCTCTTGACGCGCTCCCAATACCACTCGGCATATTCGCCGTGCTGGCCCCACGCGGGCACCGAATAAACGCCCCAGTGAATGAACACGCCGAACTTCGCCTCCCGATACCACGCCGGCATCGGTCGCTGATCGAGCGATTCCCAAGTCGGCTGATAAGTCGTCGGCGCACCCGCGAACGCGGACCAGGAGACGCACAGCAACAGAGCACAAGCCAGGGTTTTCATCAGGGGTACGGGGTTGCGACACCGATGGCGCCGTCTCGCGCGGCGTTCAATCCCGATTCGCGGTGCCAGGCGGAGCGCGTTGCCCTCAACGCGCTTTCCCCGTCGCCGCACGGCTTTGCCGTGCGACCGCGTCGATCACCTCGCGCAAACGCGCGCGCCTTACTCGAGTCCGTTCGGGTTGTTCGACTGCCAGCGCCAGAGATCCTTCATCATGTCGGCGAGCGTCCGCGTCGCCTTCCAGCCGAGCCGCGCGTGCGCCGCCGCCGGGTCCGCGTAACACGCCGCCACGTCGCCCGACCGGCGCGCCACAATCCGATGCGGCAGCGGGCGTCCGGCTGCGGACTCGAACGCGCGCACCGCCTCGAGCACGCTCGTGCCCTGCCCGGTACCCAGGTTCAGCGCCTCGGCGCCGTTGAACGTGTCGAGCTTCTCCACCGCGCGCACGTGCCCTTCGGCGAGATCGCAAACGTGCAGGTAGTCGCGCACGCCCGTGCCGTCAGGCGTTGGGTAGTCGCCGCCGAACACCTTGAGCTCGGGCAGCCGGCCGGTCGCCACTTGCGCAATGAACGGGAACAGGTTGTTCGGAACTCCCTTCGGATCCTCGCCAATCCGGCCGGAGGGATGCGCGCCCACTGGGTTGAAGTAGCGCAACAGCGCGATCTTCCACCGACCGTCCGACACCGCCAGGTCGCGCAGGATTTCCTCGATGAACAGCTTCGTCCGACCGTAGGGATTGGTGGCGGAGAGCGGCGCGTTTTCCGGGATTGGCAGGATCTTCGGATCCCCGTAAACCGTCGCGGACGAGCTGAACACCAACCGGAAGCACTCGTGCGCCGCCATCGTCTGCAGCAACGCGAGCGTCGAGATCAGGTTGTTCTCGTAGTAACGCAGCGGGATTCGCACCGACTCGCCGACCGCCTTCAGCCCCGCGAAATGAATGGCCGCGTCGATCCGCTGCTCGCGAAAAATCCGCTCGAGCGCGCCGCGGTCGCACGCGTCGCCTTCGTAGATCGGAAAGGTCTTGCCCGTGATCTCGCTGACGCGGCGCAGCGCCTCGGGTTTGCTGTTGGCGTAGTTGTCCAGCGCGACGGGCTGGTGCCCGGATTCGAGCAACGCCACCAAGGTGTGCGAACCGATGTAGCCTGCGGCGCCCGTGACGAGAATGGTCATGGCTTCACCGAAACGAATTCCGCCCCCGACGCCAAGCCGCGATGCGCGAACTTCAACGGGGATCACGCATGCGGCTGTTCGTCCGCGCGCACGTCAATGCGTCGAATCTCCTGCGGATCGACGCTCACATACACGCGATACTGCGACACGCCGACCGCGGCATGTCCGCGACGAACCGGCACGGTCTCGAACCGCGCCGACTCCGACCCGAGCACGGCCCCGTCGCGTCCATACACCGTCACGTCGAGGTGCACCGCGTCCGCAATATCGGTTCCCCAGCGGCGATGCACCGACCCGGCGACATACACGCCGCGCTCATCGCGGCCGAGTTGGATCGTGTGGACGTCCAGGCGCGGCGAGGCCTCCTTCGTGAGTTGAATGTGCGCCACCTCGGGAGGAGGACGCACCGCCGTCGCACAACCGCCGAGCAGCAGGATCAGCAAACCAGCCATCGTTCTCATAAAGTCTTTCCCTCCGCCCGGCGCCGCGCCAGCCGCGCCTCGCTCCACTCGTAGAGCACCGGCAGCATCACCAGCGTCAGGAACGTCGATGTGACGATTCCGCCGATGACCACCGTGGCCAGCGGGCGTTGCACCTCGGCCCCGGCGCCGTTCGACAACGCCATTGGCAGAAATCCGAGCGAGGCCACCAGCGCCGTCATCAGCACCGGCCGCAAGCGCGTCAGCGCGCCTTCGCGCACCGCCTCCGCCACATTCCAGCCTTCCTCGCGAAGTTGGTTGAACGTGCTCACGAGCATCAACCCGTTGAGCACGGCGACGCCGCTGAGCGCGATGAACCCGATCCCGGCGGAAATCGAGAACGGCAATCCGCGCAGCGCCAGCGCGACCACGCCGCCGGTGATCGCGAGCGGAATGCCCGTGTACACCACCAGCGCCTGCCGCAGGCTGCCGAACGCGGCGAAGATCAGCAGGAAGATCACCGCCAGCGCGAGCGGCACGATGATCGCCAGCCGGCCCCGCGCCTCCTGCAGATTCTTGAACTGCCCGCCGAACTCGATCGCGTAGCCCGCCGGCAGCTCGACCTGTGCACGCACGCGTGCCTGCGCCTCGTGCACGAAACTTTCCACGTCACGGCCGCGGAGGTTCACCATGATTGCCGCGCGCCGCTGGCCGGATTCGCGCGCGATCGCGTTGACCTTCTCGGTCACGACGAATTCCGCCACGTCGCCCAGCGTGATCACCCCGTCGGCGTGCGCCAAGCGGAGCGGCAGATGCTTCAGCTCCTCCAGCGCCGACCGCAGCCGCTCCGGCAGCCGCACCAGAATCGGATAACGGCGGTTGCCGTCCACGATCGTGCCCACCTCCTCGCCCGCCAGTGCCGTGGCCACGGTCGCGTTCACCTCGGCGGCGTGCACGTTGTAGCGGGTCATCGCCTCGCGGTTCAGCCTGATCTCGAGCAGCGGCGCCTTGCCGAGCGCGTCGAACTCCACATCCGCCGCTCCCGGCACCTGCTCCAGGATCTCGCGCACCTCGCTGGCAATCGCTTCGATCCGCTCGAAATCGTCGCCGAACACCTTCACCGCGATGTCCGCGCGCGTGCCTTCCAGGATTTCGTTGAACCGCATCTCGATCGGCTGCGAAAACAGATGTGCTTCGCCCGGCAGGTGCGTGCCCAGTATCTCCGCCATCGCGTCTGCCACCTCGTCCTTCGTCGGCCCATCGCCGTGTTCATCCCGCGGCCACTCAGCGAACGGCCGGTAAAAGATGTAGGTGTCGGCGACGTTCACGCCCATCGGGTCCGTCGCCACTTCCGCCGTCCCGATCCGCGAAAACGTGTGCGTCACCAGCGGGAATTTCTCGCGCAGCAGCCGTTCGCCGCGCTCCTGCATCGCGAGCGACGCCTCGAGTCCGATGCTGTTGGTGCGAATCATGAACGTCGCGAACGAGCCTTCGTCGAGCTGCGGCACGAACTCCGCGCCGAGCCGGCCGAACAACGCGGCCGCCAGCCCGCACAGCGCCAGCCCGCCGCCGACCACGGCCCAGCGCCACCGCAACGCGCGCGCCAGCACCGGCACGTAAAGCCGCTTCAACGCGCGCACCAGCCAGCCGTCGCCCTCCGCCACGCGACCGCGCAGTCCGAACGAGCACAGCACCGGCATCAGTGTCAGCGTCAGGATCAGCGCGCCGATGAGCGCGAAAATCACCGTCAGCGCCATCGGCTCGAACATCTTTCCCTCGATGCCGGTCAGCGAAAGGATCGGCACGTAAACGAGCGTGATGATGGCCACGCCAAAGAACGTCGGTCGGCCCACCTCTTTCGCCGCCGCCAGTACGGTGTGCAGGCGTT
The DNA here is from genome assembly GCF_000019965.1 of Opitutus terrae PB90-1. Lineage (GTDB taxonomy): Bacteria > Verrucomicrobiota > Verrucomicrobiia > Opitutales > Opitutaceae > Opitutus > Opitutus terrae. The sequence goes on along the minus strand of NC_010571.1, from coordinate 3,814,968 downwards.
CCTCGCGCGTGAGGTCGCGCCCCACCGCGTGCTGCCGCGCCCCGATCCGCCGCACGATGTTCTCCACCATCACCACCGCGCCGTCGATGATCAGCCCGAAGTCCACCGCGCCCAGGCTCATCAGGTTGCCCGATACGCCGAAGCGCACCATGCCCGTGATTGCAAAGAGGAATGACAGCGGAATCGCCAGCGACACGATCAACGCCGCGCGCCAGTTGCCCAGCAAGCCCAGCAACACCGCGATGACCAGGATCGCTCCTTCGAAGAGATTCTTCCGCACCGTGCGGATCGTCCGGTCTACGAGATCCGTCCGGTCGTAAACGGTTGTGAGCGTCACGCCCGCCGGCAGCCGCGGCTGGATTTCCGCGAGCTTGTCCGCCACGCGCCGCGCGACCAGTCGCGCATTCTCGCCAGTGAGCATCAACGCCGCGCCGAGCAGTGCCTCGCGGCCGTTGTGCGTGGCCGTGCCGGTGCGCAGGCTGCTGCCAACGACCACGTCAGCCACGTCGCTGACCAGCAGCGGTGCGATGCCGGCGCCGCGAAACTTCAGCGGCAGACGGCTGATTTCCTCGGTCGATCGCACCCGGCTGTCAGCGCGAATGGAAAGCTGTTCGCCACCGATCTGGACGGCGCCGCCGCCAGCGTTCTCAACGTTCTCCCCGACGATTTCCGCCAGTTCATGAAACGTGACGCCGGCCGCCAGCAGCGCGTCCGGCCGGGGCTGCACGATGATCTGCTTCTCGTAGCCGCCGGAGGCATTCACCTCCACGACGCCACGCACGGTGCGCAGCTGCGGCTTGATCACGAAATCGTGGATCAGCTGCAGCTCGCGCAACTGCTCAGCGCGCGTCGCCGGCTTGTCCGGCGCGTTCTCGGCGTAGTCGACCACGTAATAAAAGATGTCGCTCAGCCCCGACGTGATCGGCGCGAGCATCGGCGTCAGCCCCGCGGGCAATTCCTTCGCCGCGCCGGCCAGCCGCTCGCTGACCAACTGCCGCACGCGATAAACGTCGACGCCGTCCTCGAAGACCAGCGTCACCTGCGAAAGCCCCGTCTTCGACAGCGAGCGCAGCTCGGTCATTCCCGGCACCCCGCTCATCTGCATCTCGATCGGAAACGTCACGAGGTTCTCGATCTCCTCCGGAGCGAGTCCTTTCACCTCGGTGTTGATCTGCACCTGCACCGGCGTGATGTCGGGCGTCACGTCGATCGGCAGCCGCAGCGCGGCCCAGCTCCCCACCACCACCAGCAACAGCGCGCCGAGGAGGACAAACACCCGCTGGCGCAGCGCAAATTCAAGAATGCGGTCGATCATCGTGATGCTCTCCGGTCAGTGACTGTGCCCGCCGCCCTTCGTCAGCCGGAGTTCCGTCAACCAAAGCTCCTCCACGGCGGAGGTGACGACGCGCGCGCCGGCATCCAGCCCGCGCACCACCTCGACCCATTCACCGTCGCTCGCGCCGGTTTCGACCGCGCGCCGCACGAGGAAATCGTCTTCAACCACAAACAGGAACGTACCCGTGGCCGTGCGCAAAGTCGCCGCCGCTGGAACCGCCAGCGCGGGCCGCGCGGCGCCTTCCACCGTCAACGCGATCACGGCGCCGAGCGGTCGTGGGTTGGACAAAGCCAGGACCACCTCGGTCCGGCCCGCGCTCGCGTCCTCGCGTACCGCGAGCACGGAGACCCCGCTCGGCGCGTGCCGGCTGACGGCCTGTGCGAGCTCGGCCGGAACCAAGGCCGAAGCCTGCGCGGGCGGGCCGGGGTCGAACACCGTGGCCGTAAGCTCAAACCGCGGCGTCAACGTCCGCCGGCTGGCGACCTCGCTCTGGACACCCAGCGCCCGCGCTGTCGGCTCCGCCAGCTGCAGTCCGTGGCCCGCGACGAATCGCGCCGGCGCATCGCCTGCGGCGTATTCATGGCCATCGGCGGCGCCGTGCTCATGGTCGTGCCCATGTTCGGCGTGAGCTTCTGTCGACTCGGCGCCCGGCGACGCGGACTCCGGGCTGCAGCCGGCGTGGCCGACCGCGAGCGCGAGCCCGCCGGCGAAGACGATCGCTCGACCCGGACTCATTGCGCCACCTCCCGGATCGGCGCGTCCAGCCCGGCCAGTTCGCGCAGCTTCAGCCCGGCTGCGAGCGCTTCGCGCTGCGTGTCGAGCAACGCCTCCACCGCTTCGAGATAGCTGGCCTGCAATTCGACGTAGGTCGAAATCGGCACGGCCCCGAGGCGGTAGTGCCGGTCGGCCAGCTCCGCCGCTTCGCGAAAATGCCGCAGGGCCTCCGGCGGCCAGCGCCGCGCTTCCGCCGTTTTCACCGCGAACGTCTGCGCCGCCGTCAGCACCGCGCGCTCCAGCTCCCGCTCGGCCACGAGCGCCGCCGCCTCCGCCTGCCGGCGCCGCGCTTCCGCGAGCCCCACGGCACTCCGCGTGCGCCCACCGACCGGGAGCGGCACGCTCACTCCGACGCCCAGCATCGTCTCGCGCTCGCCGGCGCGCTCCGTCGAATAGAACGGGCTCACGCTGATCGCGGGATAGCGCTCGTGCCGCGCCAGCCGCACCTCGAAATCCTGCTGTTCCAACTCGGCGCGACGCATCCGGAATTCGAAATTGTTCTCCCGCGCGGCGGCGAGGAGCACATCGGCTTCCGGCGCCTCACCGAACTCCAGCGGAGGTGCCGTGACCATCAGCGGCGTACCCGCGGCGGCGCCGCGCAGCTGATTCAGCTCGAGCAGCGCTGCCTGCAACTCAAGTTCGGCATCGCTGGCCCGGCGCTGCAGCGTGAGTTCGTTGGCTTCGATCACGCGCGTTTCCAACTGCGGCGCGATGCCGGCCGGTTCGCGCGCGAGAAACGTTTCTTTCAACGCGGCGAATCGGTCCGCGACCTCGCGCACGGCCCCGACTTTCGTGTTCGCCGCATGCAGCCCGTGGGCGAGCACCCGCGCACGGGCGTCCAACGCCGCGCGGAACCGCTGCAATCCGAGTTCCGCGAGCTCGACCTCGCGGCCGGCGATCGCTTTTCGCAACGCCAGCCGTCCGGGCCATTCGAACGTCTGGGTGACGCTCACCGACCACGCCGCGCCCTCGCCCGCCAGCACCCCGGTGGCCTCGCGCACCCGCTTGCGACCGAGTTCCACCGTAAGGTCGGGATCGGCGAGCGCACCCGAACCACGCGCGGCGGCCTTCGCCGACTGCACTTCCGCTTCGTAAAAACGCAGCTCCGGATTGCTCGCCGCGATCTCGGCGACGAGCGCGTCGACCGTGATAGGGGCCGGCGCCGCGGCCGTCGCCACGGCGCACGACGCGAGTTGCAGCAGCAGCGGCAGGACGAGGGGAAGTTTGAAACGACGAGATGAAAAGACAGCAAGGTTCATGGGAATTCGTGAACGCAACATTCAGCCGACGCCCGGCAACGCGCACCGCGCCCGGGCCCACTCTGCGGTCCGCGCAGGGACCGCTCAGGCGTTCAACGAATCCGGAGCATGCGCGGGCGCAGCCGCCCGGCGCACAAACTGCCAGCTCACCAGCCAGTCTCGCGGTCGGTCGAAGGTCCCGGTGCACACGACGCCGTCATCAGGGGGCGAATCCAGATCGCTCCCGCCGAGGAAACAGTCGCACACCACCAGCGTGGCCGGGGCGGGCTTGATCGTCGGCAAAACGTTCTGGTAGTTGCCCGCTTCCACTTCGTTGCAGCCATCCGCCGGCGCTCGGTCGACATCGTCGGAATGACAGTCCGCGTCCGAACAAAAGGCCGACCATCCGGCGGCCTCCATCGCGCAGCACATCGTGGCCGGTCCCCATACGAGGACCAGGCACAGCGCGATCAGGCGATGCAGGCGTCGAGACATGTTCGGCGCGCACCAATTCGTCGCAGTGGTGGAAGTTGTCAATCTCGCGCCAGGGTCGGCCCATCGGGTCGCCGCGCCGGGCCCGTGTACCGTCCTGCTCGTCCGCCGCGTCGTGTTCCACCGGGAATCCACCGCCGGGCCCGCCGACGCTGAACGGCCCGCCGTTCCGGGAGCGATTCCCCGCGCAGCCGGTGCGGAACCCGCCCGATAGCGGCGTGGCGCGGTCGAGGCATCTTAATTGATGAAGACAATTCGCGTGATGGTCGTCGACGACCACGAGGTGATGCGGGCGGGAATCAAAGCGCTGCTCGAACTCTCGGAAGACTTGGCCATCGTCGCAGAAGCCGACAACGGCGTCATGGCTACCGAACTGGCCGAGGAGACCCGACCCGACGTGGTCGTGATGGACCTGGAAATGCCGTGCCTGGATGGGGCCGCGGCGACGCGCCTGATCGGGGCCGGGCTGCCGTCGGTGAAGGTCGTGATGGTTACGGCCCACGAGAGCGAGGCAGTGGCCCACGTCGCGGCCTCCTGTGGGGCGGCGGCGTTCCTGCGCAAAGACGAATGCTTCCGCGAATTGGTCCCGACGATTCGCACCGTGGCTGGCGGCGGGCAACTGCTCGAGCCGGTCGGTTAACCCGAGCCTCCTCCGTGGGGCGCCGTCACCCCGGATGGTTTCAGGAGTCGGACCCCGAAGATCGCGTCCCGCGCTTCGCTACGAACTTCACGGCAAGCCGACCCTCTTTCGCTGCCGCCGCGATCAGAGCCGGACGAATTGCTCGGCCACCTCGCCGCGGCAATCCGACACCGCACGGGAATTCCGTCACGATTCCCTTGCCGTCAGCTGACGTGCCGTGCCTTACCTGCAATCACCGCATTCGTGCTGCCCCGGCGAGACGGTCGCGACGAGCGCGCCGCGGCCGTTGGGCAGCGAAGACTTCGCCGCGGTTGCCGGTGCGGCACAGGAGGTGCAGACGCGTTTCGTCACCTTCACGATGTTGGGCGTGCCTTTGCCGTTGGGCAGGCTCGGCCGCTGCTCGACCTTGGTCACCGTACGACTGTCGGAGCAGATCGACTCAGATCTGCTCTCAGCTGCCGTGGCCAGGACCGAAGCCGTGGCACTGGAGGCGAGTGCGAAAGCAACAAGAAGCGCGGCCGGACGAGAGTAATGTGAGGATGTTTTCATAGGATTACCTTTCAATCACACTACACCTGCGCCGCTCGACGCCCCTCGTGCAGATCTTGGCCACGCCGGCGCGTTTGTTGCCCTCGCCGGTGAAGCCGACCTGAAGAACACTCACACCAAGCCTGTCGTCCCGCGCGCCGTGAACCGCACGAACGCCTCCGCCGCCCGCACCCCGCACTCCGCGCCGCGGAACTGCTCCATGAGCGTGTGGCCACCTTCCGCATAAATCTCGGCCGGATTCTGGCTCGCATGGCAGAACACCGCGGCGCGTTTCACCTCCTGCATGTCGGTGATGTCCACGTAGTCGGTGGGTCGGAAGGTCATCGTTTGTTGGCCCGCGCAGACTTCAAAGAAGAACAACTCGAACGGCGGCGCCGCCCGCAATCGCGCCTGGATCACGAGCGTAGCCGCGACCTGGTGATCGGGGTGCGAGTCGATGGGCCAGTGCGCCAGCACCAAATCAGGTTGCAGGTCGGTGAGCGCCTGCGTCATCCGCGCGACCGCCGCTTGATCGAACACGGTCACACCATCGATCTGGCCAAAAAATCTCGCGTGCGCCCCGAGCAATCCGCAGGCGCTTTCCGCTTCGGCCGTGCGTGTCGCTGCCGCCTGCGCCGCGGTTTGGCCCGCGATCCCGGCTTCGCCCCGGGTCAGGTACAGCACCGTCACGTTGTGCCCCGCCGCGCTGAATTTCTTTAACGTGCCGCCGCAGCCGCTCTCCGGATCATCCGGATGCGCGCCGACCGCCACGATCCGCAACGGCTGCGCCGTCGGTGCCGGATTTTTCGCCAATGCACTCAGCGGCACCGTCGCCAGCGAAACCGCGCCCGCTCGCAGAAACTCCCGCCGCGTCGTCGTGCTCATACCCCCACCTTGGCAGCCAGCGTCGGTCGCGTCACGTCCGATTCCGCCCGCATCGCAGGCCAGACACCGGTGTCCGCAGGTTTGACGGCCCGCCCCTCAGCGGTCATGGATTTTCGAATGCGCATTCTTTGCTGTTTCTTCGCGCTCGGGCTGATGGCCGGCCCGGCCAGTGCCTTTGCGGCGACGCCGACCGACGGTGTGGCCCCGATGAAATCCGAGTGGTTCACCGCCAGCGAGGTCGCGCCCGCTACGTGGCGGATCGTCGACCATGGCACGGTAAACGTTTACCTCGTGATCGGTCGCGATCGCGCGCTGCTGATCGACACCGGCTACGGCCAGGCGAATCTTCGCCAGTATGTGCAGTCGCTCACGTCGCTGCCGCTGACGGTGATCAACACGCACGGGCATCTCGACCATAGCGGCGCCGACCTGCAGTTCGGCACGGTGCTGGCGGATCCCGCGGACTTCGCCGGCATCGAGCGCACGGCCGACTCGGTTCGACGTGAGAGCAAACCGGATCCCAAGCTGCCGGCCGCGGAGCGGTTCGATTATGGCGCCAACGCCAGGCCGCTCGCATTGAAGCCCGTCAAGGACGGCGAGATCATCGACCTCGGCGGGCGTCAGCTCGAAGTCATCACCACGCCCGGACACACCCCGGGGGAAATCGTGCTGCTCGATCGCGCGCAGAAACTGCTCTTTGCTGGTGACCACATCAACCGGCTCGTCTGGCTACAGCTCCGCAATTGTCTGCCGCTCGAAGCTTACCTGGCGAGTTTGGAGAAAATCGCCGCGCGCGCCGATGAGTTCACCACGATCATGCCCGGCCACAACGAGCCGTTCGACCGGGGCGTGCTCGCAGAGAAGATCACCTGCGTGAAAGGCATCCTTGCAGGCACGATCGCCGACGAGGCTTATCCGCACGCTTTCGCCTCGGGCCGCGTCGCGAAGTTCGAGCGTTCGTCCGTCGTCTTCGATCCGCAGAACCTTCAGGCCAGGCAATAGCTGCGCCCGGTGCCCGGACATCAGGAGCCCGGCCAACATCCGTCATTCCAGCGGTGCGGTACCGCGATGCAGCGGCCAACTCGCTCGCTGGCATCGCGATCCAGTCGTCGCCGGCTTCGTCAGGATGTTCGTCCATCTGCTGCCCTTTCAGACGTGTGGCAACGAACCCGTCGAAGGGCCTTGTGCCCGGCGTGATGGCGCCCCTAGACTCTGCTCGCAGCCGCCCAGACGATCCTGCGCCGGTTAACCGACTCTTTTCTTCTTCGTGACGATTGCTGTTCCACTCACTGCAGCCAACGAGTTCTCCGTGCACTTCGGTGCGGCGGCGAAGGTCGGCTTGTTCACCCTCGATACCGCCGGGCGCCGGATCGTGCGGTTCGACGTGACCAAGCCACCCGTCCGGCTGCCGTGCGGTTGGGGAAACTGGCTCGGGGCCCGGGGCGTGACGGTGTTCCTCGCCGGCGCCATTTCCGAGGGGGCGCTCCAACGACTGGCCGCCGGCGGCCTCAAGGTCGTCGCGGGTGTTCGGCCCGAAGTTCCGCTCACGCTGGTCCAGGCTTGGCTCACCGGCACGCTGAGGCCGGGCGCCAACGGGTGCGAAGCTGGGCAGTTTGCCGCCGCCGCGCCCACCTGGTCCGCGCCTACCCCCCGCGACAACACTTGCGCCGGCGCGTGTTGCTGTCTGCGCGGTCTGGTCCGCGCGCAGAACGATGTGGTGGACTGTCGCAGCTGACTGCGTCGCGTCGGACGCAATGCTCGCAGCTAGCCCGGAAATTTATGAACAGGAGTGATGCTCAGTCCGAAATTTCCGTCCGCTTGCGGCGGAGCGACTTTGTCGCGGCTAGCCCCGACAGCTCGGCCCGGAGGGCGGATATTTCATGAAATATCCGGGCTAGTCCGATTGACTCTGCCGGTCGGCGTTGCTCGCGAAGACAGCCTCGATCGCCTGGAGGGCGTCTCCCTCGTCCGGGCCGTCCACGTCGATCTCCACGACCGATCCCATCGACGCGCACAACGCGAGCACGCTCAGAATGCTGCGCAAATCCGCGATCCGTCCGCCACAACGCAGCCACACCAAAGAGCTGTAGCGCTTCGCGGTGCGGACGAGCGTGGTGGCGGGCCGAAGATGCAGCCCTCCGCGCCAAAGCACGACGACCCGGGTCGATTTCATGCGAGCATGCGACTCGCAGCCGTGACCGTTGTTTCACTCTCGGCTGTCATCAACGCGGCAAACGATGAATTATTGAGGACGACGGAAAGAAGCTGCAGCGGTCAGATTGGGCGCGGACTCCGCTCGCGCCGGGAGCACCTCCGGTCGTTCCATCGGACCCGCCCTACCCGTGCGGCGTCACGTCTATTGGTATGGCTCCATCGGGTGAGACGGTCATTGGCTCAATGCCGCGATGGCGCGGGCGCAGTTCTCCGGCTTGAGGTAAAGCACCACGCCATAGCCGCCGTTCACGCCGGCGATTCCACTCGCCTCCGGAACATCAATCTCCGCCGCGGCCAGTTTTCGATAAATGCCTGACAGCGCGCCCGGTTCCTCTCCGCCTTTGATCAACACCGCCGGACGCGGTCCGTCCAATGTCACTCCCGCCGCTCGCGCCGCAGCCGCGAGCGTCGGGCTGTCGGCCGCGAGCAGCGTGAACCGCGCGCCGGCCGCCGCCGGCACGGCCTTGAACGCGTGCAAGTCGACGCCTGCGGCGGCGAACTGCGAGAGCAACCGGGCTCCGTCGCGGACCTGATTCGCCACCGTGAACTGGAAGGATTCAACGCGTTTGATGTCGAGCGGCATGACGTCTCCTGCTGGTTGGACGGCTGAATTGAAAACTGCAGGACCAGCCACTGCCTTCCGCCGGGTTGGGTCGAGCCGATTCAAGGGTGTATTGCAGCGCCCGTCGCAGCACTGTCGCATGGTCTCCGATCGTTGTAGCCGGGCTCGGTGAGCCCCGGCACCGGTGTTTCGTCGTGTTTAGCGATAGCGGTAGACGGTGACGCGCTGAATACCGCGATCGAGGCCACGCAGCGAGATGCTGTTCCCTTGGCCTGTATCATCCCCTGCGAGCCGCCGACCCGGCACCCACCGGCCGTCGACAAACTTCCCCTCTTCGACCGTGGCGAGGCCCACAAGCGGCGGACCGGGCTTCTTCGGCATAAAGGTGATCGTGAGCCCGCCGCCCGCGAGGTAGAATTCGTCCAGACCTGTCGCGATGAACAGGCCCCGCGGATCCACCGGATCTGCGTCCGGCGGTGGCGTTCCCGCCGGCACCGCACGCGGATTGCTCCGGCCGACGGCGAGCGTGTAGTCGCCGAGCTGAATTTGTTGCGACGGCGTGAGCTCGCCGAGCACGACACCGGCGACCCGGCCCTCGGGCTGATGCGCCAAAATCAGCGGCGCGAGTTGCGCGATCACGCTGTAGCTTTTGGCTAGCTCGAGATCCGGCCCAGGCCCGCGATCAATGCCAAAGGGACAAAACCCGATCGCCGCGCACGCGCCGATCGCATAAAAGACATTCGCCGCGCCGACGGCCCCGCCATGCGTTTCTGGGATGAACAGCGGATTGCCGCTGCGACTGAATTTGTCGGCCCACGTTTTGAATTCGAAGTAGATGTCCGGCGCCAGGAAATCCAGCTGCGGCCCGCCCGCCCGCCAGAGGTCGAGCGAATGCGGCAGCGGCCCGCCGCTGTTGTATTGGCCCGGCGCGTAGCTGGGCCGAATCAGTGCGGCGTTGGTGAACATCGGCAGCGGATACTCGGCTTTGCCGGCTTCCGCCACTTTGCCGATGTAGCGGGCGTAGTGCCACGCCATGAAAAGATCCTCGGTTTCCAAACCCGGTCCGAACACCTCCTCCCAACTGCCGCTCGTTTTGAAACCCGCCGCCAGCCACTTGGCCCGCAGCTCCGGGGCGAGCGTCTCACGATGGCCGGCCAGATAGCTCATCAACGCGTCCGGCACCGCCGCAGCATAAGCGGTATTGGCCACCGGAGAATGGTCGCGGGCATCGGGAATCACGCCGACTTCGTTTTCCACCTGTACCATCAGCACCGTGTGCCGTTCGGCATCGAGCTGCTTCACGCGACGCATGAACGCCGCGAACGCGCGCGCGTCGGCCTGTTGGCTGGCTTCGCTGAGCGGCGTGAGCCGCTCGGTGCCGGAGCCATTGCGCAGCTGGACGCGTGGAAAGCGTTCGAAATCCCGCTTCACCCAGTCGGGCGCGTAGCTGGACCACGTATTTTTCCAGCTGCCGAACCAGAGCAGAACGAGCCGCATGTCGTGCGCCCGGGCCTGCTGGATCACGCCATCGACCAGGGAAAAATCAAACGTGCCCTCCTGCGGCTCAAGCTGAGCCCACGAGACCGCCACGAGCGCGGTGTTGAGATGCGTTTCCCGCAGCCGGGGCCAGATCGGCGCGAGGTAATCGAGACTCGTGGCCGAGTTGTTGAGCAGCTCGCCGCCAAGGATCAGGAACGGCGCGCCGTCCACGACGAGCTGCGTAACCTCGCCGCGTTTTTCCAGACGCGGAATCACGTTCTGCGCCGCGGCGACCACGCCGACACTCGCGAGCACGAGTCCGGCGAGTGCGATCCCTTTGAACGCACCCCAACGTGGGAGCCAACGGCATCGCGCGCGGCCCGGCGCAAATGAACCGCTGGGCGTGACGGGAATCGGGAGTTTGGACAGAGTCATCGGCGGCAGGGTTGCCAAGCCACCGCGGCTGTTCGAATCCGCAGACAGACCGGACGGCAGCTTGGGTTAAAGGATCTCAGCCCCGTCCCCGCCGGCGGTCACGCTCCTTTCCGCTCAGATAATTGAATCCGGGGCGCGACCGTCCCAGTGCCGTTCCATCCGGTCGCCTAAGCACTCCCCTTTCGCGCTCGACCAAACCCTAAACCGGCTCCGGGAGAATCGCCCGACGTCGAACGGCTGCCCACGTTGCGCGGTGGTGGTTCAGCTTTCGCGGGGCAGCTAGAGATCGCACTTTCAGCGCCGACTAGGAAGTGGGATCAAACCCGAAGACGCGTAGCTCCTGACTGCAGCGGCAGGCCTTCGCGAGGCGTGCGGCCCACACGACAGCTGCAGCGCGCGAGGGCAGTTCGAGCACGGTGAAGCCGCCGTTGAGTGGCGGCGCCCACGGGTAGCCACCTTCGGTCACGGTGCCGTCAGCCGCAACACGTGCGGACAGCACGGCTTCATCGATTCCGCCGGCGAAGACATAAACGCCGGCAGCTTTCGCCTCATCGATCACGGCACGAGCATCGCGGCCCACCGCCTCCCGTTCGCCGTCGGGAACGACCATCGCTGCGCTAGGAAAGGAAATGAGATACTTGGCCATGGCTCTTTGTTTGGATCTGAGGACAGTCGCACGCGAAGTTTTTTGCCGAATGTTAACGCCGGGCCACTGGAGGCGGCGGCACGGCTCGTGCGTCCCTAGCCCCAATATGGTCCGCTGAAGTCTCTTGATGGTGGATTCGCACAACCGATCAGTGAGGCCAAGAGCACGATCAATACAACGGGTCTCATCTTTTTGCCAAACAGCAGTGTTGAACCAATCGTTGAAACAAAAGACTTCGTAACTGGCTGATCCGGCGGAGTCGACCGGTTCGTGTCAACGATGGGAGGGCCCCGATGAGTGCAGCGTCCTTGTTGATGCGGAAGAGACGCCGTCGCAGCGTGGTCGGCGACTCTGGCTGTCGGATCCGAGGTCCCGCCGCGCTCACGGCAATTCAACTCGCGCCGCAGCAATCGCAGCTCACCGCCGGCTCGTCGGATTGCGTGAGGTTCAGCCGTTCCAGTCGGCCGCAGCGGGCGGCGAAGCAGTGCGGACACGTGGAGAACGGCTCCAGCGCCCACGTGTCGACGAACACGCGGCCGCGCCCGATCGCCAGCGCCGCACGATGGGCCGACTCCAACTCGGCGAGTGTGGGCGGCACGAACTCGCCCGACTCGCGCAACCGCTCGATCGCGCCGTTGCCGTCGCGGGTCGGGATCAGCGTCACCGCGCTCGCGCCACACCCGAACGCAAACTCCGCCGATTTCACCACCCACTCTGCCGCCTCGGCGCCGCTCAGGAACGGCGGATTCACGAGCAGGAAAACGCGCAGCGCGATCTGATGGTTCGCCAGAAACTCCGCCGCCCGCGCGAACTGCGCCAGGTCGAATTTCTTGTTCAGCTTTCCCAGCACCTCCGGATGCGCCGTTTCGAGTCCCATCGCCACCTCGAGCGAGCCGTCCAGCAAATCCCGGAAAAGCACCGCGCGATCGCCGATCAGCAGCGGATGCGACTCCACCACCACGTGCCGCGCAAACGCGAGCCGGCGCGCCACCGGCGCGTAGTCGATCGGCGGAATCGCGGCCACGTCGAAGAAGCTGCCGCTGTTGTAGAGTTTCACCTGTGCGGGTCGTTTTCCCGCTTGGGTCCACGTCTGCAGCGCCGCGTCGAGCTGCCGCGGGATCGCGCCCGCCGGCACGGTCTCGCGCGTGGTGTCCTTCCACAGATCGCACATCAGGCACTTCCACGGACACTCGCGGTTCGTCAGCAGCACGACGCCGGTATCGACGACCTCACCGGACGCGAGCCGCTCGCGCTCCAGAAAAACTCCGTGCGGCGCGTTCGGATCCGGCGTCCGCGTTCGCGCCGGTCGCTGCGCGAGAATCCAGGCGGTGCGATCTTCCGAGGGAACAACGGATGCCATGCTTTAGCCCGGTGGTTTGATGGGGACGCGACGCCCTCGTCGCGTCTCAGTCAAAGACCGCGACGAGGGCGCCGCGGCTCCAGCCGACCGCTGGCGGGACGATGCAAGTTGCGCGTGCACGATCATCGCACCGGAACGAAACACAGATTGCACCGATGGGTGCGGACAGGGGCCACCGAATCCGTGGTCATCCGTGAAATCCGTGGTGAACAAGGCCTCCGGCCGCCGTGCTATTGGTACAGCGCGTGATACTGTCGCCGGTAATCGGCTTCGCGAGTGTTGAGCCGCTCGCGCAGCTGCTGCACCGGAATCGCGCCGTGCTGGAACCGCCGCTTTTCGAACACCGGCAGGTCGATGCCGAAATGTACCTTGATCCCGCGCCGCGCGACCTCGCCTTTCAACGAGTAGAGTCGGTCCACCGACATCTCGCTCAGCGTGGCGAAGGGAATGCCTTCGGCCACCGCGATCACGGCCGGCCTCGTAAACGGACTGAAGTCTTCGAACCCGCACTGCCGCGCCGGCGCATAGGTCCGCGCGTAGCTGCGGCTCAGCCCGCCGCTGTAAGTCAGCGAGTGTTTGATCCGACCGACGCCCCAGCCTTCGTGGTAGAGCATGAGATTGTTGACGACACTGCGGATCGTGAGCTCCGGATTCTCCTCGATCGGATAGTCCTTCAGATTCTCGTCGCCACCGTCGCCATCGACGAGCAGCCGCCACTCCGGATAACGCGCGCGGATGCCGCGGCACAACGCCAGCACCATCGAAGCGCATTCGACATCGAGCGGCTTGTAATCCTCCAGGACCCGCAGCGTGTCCGCGACGTTCAGCGAAGCCGGATCCGCCTCAATCGTCTCCAGGAACAGTCCGAGCCCGAGTCGCTCCAAAAACTCCCGCGCCTGCCGGACATCCGGCCCGTCGCCGAAGTCGAGCGTGAATGCCTTCAGTCGCGCGGGATTCATCCCGAGCTTCCGCATCACTTCGTAGACGGTCACGAACACGGCGCCGCTATCGACGCCGCCCGAGAAGCACACGCCAATCGGCTCGTGCTCGGGCATGCTGCGGAGCCATTTCGCAACCTCGTCGGCCAGCGCGCCGATGTAGGCCCGGCCAATCGCGTCGAGGTCGGCCGGCAGCGCGTTGCGCTCCGGCGTGAAATACCGCGTGTAGGTGGGATCGGGATCCGGGCAGCCGATGAGCTGCAGCTCGATCACGTAGTGCGCCGGGACCATTCGCGTGTAGCTCGGGTGAAATTGCCGGTCGAGTCCTTCGCGTTTCAACTGCTCGTGGATCGCGTCGATCCGATCGGCGACGATCAGCGCCGGACCCTCGCGGCGTTTGGCGAGGAAGTAGCGCATCGGCCGGTCGAGCGAGCGCGCCATCCGCACGCGCTTGCCCTCGCGCGCGACGATCGCGAACGAACCGTCGATTTCGCGCACCGACTCGGGCGAGCCGTTGAGGATCCGCTCGCGCGCCGCTTCGATGGTCATATTGTGCAGGCGATGTGAGGCAGGATCGATGAGATCCACGAGCCGTTCGATATAGTCGTCCATGGGGTGAGGAGTGGAAAGCGGAGGATCCGAGCTGAGCGCCGGATAGCCGGCGCCGGCGCGAATTGGGTCCGCACGCCAACCGTTCGCCGGGCGGGAAGCAACGCGAAACGCGCGCGTCGATGTGGCACGGAGCGTCCGCCCGTGGAGGGCGCTTCGGCTCGCCAGCGCGCCGGCGGCGCCGTGAACAGCAGTCGTCGGCGAGCAGCAGACCAGCAACAAGCCCGAGCCTTCTTCCGGGCAGGATGCCCGTGCTACTCCGCGCCGCCCAGCTCCTGATCGTATTAATGAAAGCTAATGAAATTTCCCCGCGGCCGATGAGGGTTGCCCGATCGCCGAAACTGCTGCTGGGGTGAGGCCAAGTCTAATGTCGTCTTCATCGTGGATGAAGCCAACGCCAACCCAGTCCCCCTCATGTCCCTGTTCTCACTCGTTCGCCGCTTTCGTTTCCCCGGATCGCTCTGCCTGATCGGCTGGAGCCTGCTCTTCACCGCCGCCGCGGCTCGCGCGGAATTCACCGCCCCAAGCTGGGAAGGCAGCTGGGTGATGATCCCGGAGCAAAGCAGCACGGTCGACGTGTTCGACACTGTGTCGCTCGACTTCAAGTCCGTCTCGCCGGACCGCGTGCACCTGATCGTGCATTGGGGCGCGCAGCGCTCGGTGGACGAGCCGCTCGATCTACGGCTGGGCGGCGCGGTCAACTCGGTGCCGGTCACCCACAAGTTTTTTGGCGGGAATGTTTTCATGGGTGTGCGGCGCGACGTCGGCGCCACGCGCGAGATCGTCGCACACTGGAAGGGCGCTCCCTTCGCGGAACTCCTCCTGCAGGACAAGCTACCGATCCACGCCCAGCAAGGCCGGCGCGTCTTGGATGGCAGCGCGTCACTGTCGCTGAACACCGACGGCACGGTGCTCACCTGGCTGGTGCAACGCCCCACCCGCCCCGCCGACGACCCGCTCGTGTATCGCTTCAAGCGCGCCGGCTACCGTGACGCCTATTCCATGAAGATGACCGACAACTGGGACATTGACGGCGACCTGCCCACGCAAGCCGCGTTGATCACACTCCAGGGCGTCGTCAACCGCCACGGGCCGCTGCTCTACTTCGTCTACGGTCCGGAGTGGGACTATCGTTTCACCGGTCAGATCAAGGAATTCTACCAGCAGAAAAAACAGTTCTCGTTCAAGCAGCTCACCTCGCTGCGTCAGGCGCTGACCACTTTCAAGGACCAGGTGCACAGCTATGTGGTATGGGACAAAGCCGTGCGCACCTCGTTGATCGTTTCGTTCACGGTCGCGGGGCTCGAGGACGCGATCGTGGTGTCGGAGGAACTGATTCCGCTGATGCAGGAGCTCGGGCTCAAGCCGGTCGCGGATTTCCGCGGGCAGTTCACCGGCCAGAGCGATGTGCAAATCTACCAGTGGGCCTACGACCAGTACTGGAAGCGCTGCAGCAAGGACTACATCTGCTGGATGGGCGGCGATGGCGGCCGGCGGATGCGACCGGGCGTGGCCGATTTCGGGATGTACCACCGCTGCTTCTTCACCGATCTCTCGACCGACGCGAACAACCCCAAATGGGCCGAAGAGTACCAGCTCGCGGACAAGCTCCTCTCCGAGATGAACCGGATGGCGATGTGCTTCGGCTGGCACTCCTACGGCAAGGATAAGGAGCGCGATCACGTGAAGCTGGCGTCATCGCACGTCGTCCGCGTGGACGGCCTGCACACGTTGCCCAACACGAGCTTCAACACCCAGGTGCCGCTCACGCCGGGCTACACCTTCCGGAACCGCCACAACGTGCAACCGAACGCGACCGTCACGCCCCAAAAGAAAGTCTACCTCGCCGCGGTGCAGACCGACTCGCTCGGCATCGGCGCGTGGACGCGGCCCGGGCGCGGCACGATTCCGTATGCGTGGCAAGTGACGATGAACTGGCTGTGGATGTCACCTTCGGTGCTCGAGATGTTCTACGATCAGGCCACGCCGAACGACCTCTTCATCGGTGGACTTTCGGGCCCCGGCTACATGTACGCCAAGGCGATTCCCCGCGACGCGCTGCCGGCCGCGATCGCCAAATCGCGCGAGCAAATGAAAACGCTCGATCTGAACATCCACGAATTCATGGACTATTCCGAGGGCGCGTCGGTCGAGGGGAATCCCGACCTGCCGCAGTCGCTGATCGACATTTACCTGAAGGAAATGCCGGAGGCGATCGGGTTCATCAATGGCTATGCCCCGGCCTACACCTTCATGCGCAAGGAGGGTCGCGCGCTGGTGTCCTATGATTACTATCTGGCCGAGGGCAAAGCGGAGCGCGAGGTCGTCGCCGACTTGCTCGAACTCGCCGCGATCAATCGGGACCGGCCGTATTTCCTGCTCATGCACGTGCGGCAGTGGAGCGACATCAGCCGGGTGAAGTCGGTGCTCGATCAACTCGGGCCCGCGTTCGAGGTGGTGCCGCTCGACGTGTTCCTCAAGATGGCCGCCGCCGCGCCGACGTTCGAGACCTACACCCGGCCGGAGTAAAATCCGGCCAGGTCCGCGCCTCGAACCAAGCCGCCCAACCTCGCGGGACGACGCCAAGCCGCGCATTGCCGCGCAGTTTGGGGCGGCCACGCGCCTGTGGTCGCCGGGCCATTGCTGTGCCGGGAGAGATCCCCGTGGCTCGCCCCGCCGGGCTGACACTTGGCCCCTTTTCGTGTGCGGTGGCTCCCTCTCGCCAATGCTCCGCTGCGATCCGTTCCCCCCGGGCCGGATGCTCGCGCATGCCCCTGCCTCCAATCCGTGCCGCCGTGCTTCGCCACCGAGATCGAAATTGGCCGGTGCACCAGCGGCTGAGCACCGCGATCGGACGCCCCGCGGCGCAACCACGAGTGGCCCCGCTCCCGCAGTAGCGCGCCGCTCGATCCCGTCCTCTCATCTCTCAACCCTCAACTCTCGACTTCGCCCACACCTCTCTTCACTAGACTCTCCGCTCTCAGCTGTTAGCAACACGCCATGTCCAAGCGCCTGATCTGGATCAGCGGTGCCGTTTTGATCCTCGTGATTGCCGCGGCCCTCCTGTGGTTTTCGCCGGCTTCGCGCTCGTCCCACGCGACGTCCGCCGAGTTCATGCAGCTAATGACGCGCGGCAACGGACTGCTCGAGAACGGCGACGCCGCCGGGGCGATCGATGTTTACACCCGGGCCCTGCCGCTCTCGCCGCAAAGCACCGATGTCCGGCTCAACCTCGCCAACGCCTACCTGCTCGCGGAGCGACCCATGGACGCCGCCGCGGCCTGCCGCCAGGTGCTCGACCTCGATCGCAACAACGCTGCCGCCTACTACCTGCTCGGCTGCGCCCTGCTCCGCCAGAACCAGCCCGAGCCCGCTGCCGAGGCGTTTCAACAGTCATGGAAGATTGAACCCGGCATTCCCGCGCTCGATTTTCAGATGGGCATGGCCCAGCGGGAACTCGGCCACTTGCCCGATGCGATCAGCCTGTTCGAGAGCGTCGTCCGCGCCGAGCCCGCCCATCCCTCGGCTCATTATCAACTCAGCCAGCTCTATCGTCGCGTTGGTCGCGCCGAAGACGCCACGCGCGAGCTCCAGCAGCACCAGCAAATCCTCGCGGGACTCTCGGCAGCCTCCATCACCGTCGCCGCGCTCGAGCGCTGCAAACACACGCAGCCGCTCGCGCCGTTCGTCCTCGCCCAACCCGAACACGACGGCATCGCCGTGCGTTTCGCCGACGACACCGTCGCCGTCTTCGGTGAGCTGGCAGCGAGTCATCGCGGACCACTGGCGATCGTCGACTACGGCCACGATGGCCGGCCGAGCCTTTTCGTGCAGGACCAGACCAGCGGGTTCGTTCTGCTCGACAACCGCGCCGGCAAGTTCGCTCCGCTGGGCCGACCGCTGCGCGTGCCGGCCGACGGCGGCTATCGCACCGCGCTCACCGGCGATCTCGACAACGACGGACTCGACGACGTGGTCGTGCTCGGCGAGCAGGATTCGCGCGTCTTCAAGTTTTACGCCCAGGGCCGCGTCCGTGACGCGACGCGCGCCGCCGGACTCGAAGGTCTCCGGGCCCGCGGCGGACTGCTCGCCGATCTCGATTTCACCGGTAACCTCGACCTGCTCGTGGTGAAGCCGGATGGTTCCGGGCTCGGCGTCCGGCGCAACCTCGGCAACCTGGCCTTCGACGCGAACTGGTCCGACTCCGGTCTGCCCGCAGACGTTCCGGGCGCCACGCACGTGCTGACCGAAGACTGGGCCAACGAAGGACGGCCTGGTGTGTTTGTTGCACGCACCAGCAGCGCGCCGGTTTTTTTTGCCAAGCAGCGTGCGGCGGCGTTCACCCCGACCGAGCTGACCCGCACGTGGCCGACCGGCGCGGTGATCGCGACAACGGATTTCGACAACGACCTCCGCGCCGAAGCATGCCTCGCGACTGCCGACGCGATCGAGTTCGTCGGGCGCGAGCCGCACCAAAACCGCACGCTGCCGCTGAATGGGTTCGCGGTCGCGCAGCTGCTGCCCGTCGACTACGACAACGATGGCTGGATCGACTTGATCGCGTGCGGCGCGCAGGGCCTTCGGATCTGGCGCAATGCCGGCAACGCCGGCTTCCGCGACGTCACCGCCGCGCTGGGACTCACCGCCGCCGGGCCGATCGAGGAAATCGTCGCCGCGGATTTCGACACCGACGGCGACACGGATTTCGTGACCGGATCCGAAGCGGGGCTGCGCTTTTGGCGCAACGACGGCGGCAATCAAAACTTGCAGCTCAAGCTGCGGCTCGCCGGTCAGCGCTCGAACACGAGCGCGCTCGGCGTGCGCGTCGAAGTCACCGCCGGCAACTGGCGCACGCGTCGCACGGTCCGGCAGAATCCATTGGAGCTTGGCGTCGGTCAGCATCGGCAGCTCGATGCGCTGAAGATCCGCTGGTTCGATCTCACCACCTCGCAGGTCGACGTGCCGATCACGCGCGAGGTTCACACCGTGGCCGAGCCGACGCTGCCAAGCGGCTCATGCCCGTATCTCTACGTCTGGCGCGGCGCGCGTTTCGAATTTGTCACCGATATCCTCGGCGCCGCCCCGCTCGGCTTGCCGATGAGCGAAAAACGGTTCGTCGCGGCCGATCCCGAGGAGTTGCTCGCGCTCGGTAACGAGACGGCCTTCGTCCCGCGCGACGGCGCCTACGAAATCCGAATCACCGAGGAATTGCGCGAGGCGCTCTATCTCGACGAGGCGCACTTGATCGCCGTCGACCATCCGATCGGCACCGTGGTGCACCCAACCAGCAAGATGCTGCCCGGTCCGCCGTTCCCGCAGCACGCATTGCGGGTGCTGCGTCCGCTCTCGGCTCCGCACCAGGCGACGCGCAGCGACAATCTCGACGTGACTGCGGCGTTGGCACGAATCGACCACGTGATGGTTTCGCCGGTGCAGTTGCGCCGGCCGCAACTCCGCGGACTCGCGGAGCCGTACGCCGTCACCCTCGACTTTGGAGTGTTGGCGGCCGAGCGGCCGCTGGTGTTGGCGCTCACCGGCTGGATTCGGTTCGGCGGCGGGATGGCGAACATCTCGGGCTCGATTGACCCGACGCTGCCGTTTCCGTTTCCCGGCCTCGAGGTGGAACTCGCCGACGGCGCGTGGCAGAAGGTGGACGTTGTCGTCGGTACGCCCGCGGGCAAAACGAAAACGATTCTGGTCGATCTCGCCGGCAAGCTGCCCACCGGCGCGCGCCGACTGCGGCTCTCCACTGCCTATGAAATCTACTGGGACGCTGCCTCGCTCTGCGAAGATGCCGGCACCATCGACACCCGCGAGCAGCACCTCAACGCAACGCGCACCGACCTGCGCTGGCACGGCTACGGTCGATTCGCGGATCTGCCGCCGTCGCTGCCGCTCACGCCCCTCTACGACGAGGTCTCGAGCGTGCCGCCGTGGGATCGCACGCCCGGCGGCTGGTTCACGCGTTACGGTGCCGTGGACGAACTTGTCGCGCGGCGCGACGATCGGCTGGCACTCCTCGCCGCGGGCGACGAACTCGCGCTGTCGTTCGACGCCGCGCAGCTGCCGCCGCTCGCCCCCGGGATGACGCGCGACTTTTTCCTGCACGTGGTTGGTTGGGACAAGGACGCCGACTTCCACGTCGAGCAAGGGTGGCGGCTCGAGCCGTTTCCTTACAGCGGCATGGACGACCAAACCTACGGGAAGGAAGCGCGGCCCGCGCACCTCGATGACGCGTGGATCAAGGACTACAACACTCGCTGGGTGGACGAGATCGTTCCCCATCCCGCCGGGAAACCGCAGCCCGTGCCGTGAGATTAGTCACCATCGGACGCGAACGAACGTGAGCAGGTCTTCTGACTTCACTGGAGACGCGACGCCCTCGTCGCGTCCTTCCGGCGACGAGGGCGTCGTCGCTCCCACCGAACCGATACCGTTCGATGTAGCCGGGGTCGTTGACCCCGGCGCCGGCCTCAACGAGGCCGGCTACAAGGAAGGATCGTGCTTGGCCATGGACGACCAGACGCGACGAGGGCGTCGCGTCTCCACGACCCGCCCTTCTGAAGCTCGCGGCCGCGGCGTCAGCTCTGTGCTCTTTGTGCTCACCTCGCTGTTCTCTGTGTCCCGTTCCGGGACTCGGCTCCACCCTGGCATTGGACGAACGAGAGCCCTGCTGGTTTTCACGCTGCTCGCGCTCGGAACCTCAATCGCCCACGGCGGTGCCGGCGCCACCGGTCTCGAGTCGCAGCCCCTTGCGCCGCGCTCCGGCCCGCGGGGTCCGACGATGTTCATCACGGTCGCACCCGACGACAGCGGTGTGCGCACGGAGAACAAATATGACGATCCCGAGATGTGGGGACGACGCGCGCGCGAGTTCGATCTCGGCGGCATCGGCACGGGCGTCGCGATCGGCGACTACGACGGCGATGGTCGACCCGACTTGTTTGCCGTCAGCAAAACCGAAAGCTGCCGGCTCTTTCGCAATCTCGGCGGCTGGAAATTCGAGGACGTCACCGAAAAGGCCGGCGTCGCGGACACCGGCGCCGACGCGCGGATCTGGAAGCAAGGCGCGACATTCGCCGACGTGAACAACGACGGCCGGCTGGATCTCTACGTCTGCCGGTTCAACGCGCCCAACCTGCTCTACGTCAACCAGGGCGACGGCACCTTCAAGGAACAGGCGCGCGCGTATGGACTCGACGTGAAGGATGCCACCGTGATGGCGACGTTTGCGGACTACGACCGCGACGGCTGGCTCGACGTGTTCATCCAGACCAACGTGCTCGATGCGGTGGCGAAGCCCGAAGGCCAGCGCGACTACCTTTTCCACAACAACGGCGATCCCGCACGCGTGGGCTTTACCGACGTCACCCCGCACGCCGGCGTCGCCCCCGGCCCCACGCACGGCAACTCGGCCGTGTGGTGGGACTACGACGCCGACGGCTGGCCCGATCTCTACGTGGCGAACGATTTTGCCGTGCCGGATGCGCTGTTTCGCAACAACCGCGACGGCACGTTCACCGATGTGATCACCCGCGTGATGCCGACCGTGCCCTACTCCTCCATGGGCTCGGATCTCGGCGACGCGGACAACGACGGCCGGCTCGACTTGCTGGTCACCGACATGGCCGCGACGAATCACGTGAAGGACCAGCGCACGATGGCGGAATCGCGCGCCCGGATGCGCGTGCCAGAGGATGGCGCGACGGAAATCCGGCAGTTTCCCTTCAGCACGCTCGCCTTGAACACCGGGACTGGCCGCTGCCTCGAGGCCGCACAACTCGCCGGCGTCGCCGCCACCGACTGGACCTGGTCGCCGCGTTGGGAAGATTTGGATAACGACGGCCGCGTCGACCTCCACGTGACGAACGGCATGTATCGGGAGATCCACAACCAGGACCTGATCGCGCGCCGCAGCTCGGCGGCGAGCATCGCGATCGCGGGTCAGATCACGCGCGGCAGTCCGGTGCTGGCGGAATCGAACTACGTTTTCCGGAATCTCGGCGAGCTGCGGTTCGAAAACGTTTCGGCCGCGTGGGGGCTGGATCACGTCGGGGTCAGCTTCGGATCGGCGCTCGGCGATCTCGATGGCGACGGCGATCTCGATCTCTTCTACGCGAACTATCAGGCGGGCGCCACGCTGCTGCGCAACGACAGCGACAACGGTCATCGCGTGATCTGCGTGTTGCGCGGCACGCGGAGCAACCGATTCGGAATCGGCGCCACGCTTACGCTCGAGACCGACGCCGGCGTGCAGGTCCGGGCGCTCACGCTGGCGCGCGGGTTCATGTCGAGCAGCGAGCCCATCGCGCATTTCGGGCTCGGCGAAGAAACCGCGATACGCCGGCTGACGGTGCACTGGCCGAGCGGCGCGGTGCAGGTGTTCGAAAACGTGGTCGCAGACCAGCGGCTGACGATCACGGAGCCTGGCGCAGGTGTAGCCGGGGTCGCTGACCCCGGCCAGCCAGCCACCTCGCTGACGAATGATGGACCGGGCTCATCGAGCCCGGCTACACCCATCCCACAATTTCATGAGATTAGCACCACCGTCGGTCTCTCGTGGGCGGCGCCCGAGGAACCTTACGACGAATTCCTCGACCAGCGGCTGCTGCCGTTCGGACTGAACCGTCGCGGCCCCGCACTCGCCGTGGGCGATCTGGATGGCAGCGGACGCGACAGCGTGTGTCTCGGCGGCACGACGCGCGAGCCGCTGAAGATTCTGCGGCCTGACGCGTCGGGCACGTGGACGCGTGTCGAATCACCCGCACTCACTGAACCACCGGCGGTCAACGACGGTCCGCTGCTCCTGTTCGACGCCGACGCTGACGGCGACGACGACCTGCTCGTCACCGCCGGCGGCACGAGCGCGCCCGCGGGTGCGCCGGAATATCAGTCACGACTCTTCCTGAACGACGGTCATGGCCGCTTTGCGCCCGCGCCCGCGGGCACATTGCCGGAATTCGCGATCAGCGCCGGCGCGGCTTGCACCGCCGACTTCGATCGCGACGGTCGGCTCGATGTGTTCGTCGGTGGTCGTGTTTCACCGGGGTTGTACCCGGCGACGCCGCCGAGCGCACTGCTCGCCAACCGCGGTAGCCGGTTTGAAGACGTGACCGACTCCGTCGCGCCGAACCTGCGCGCGGTGGGCATGGTGACGGCCGCACTCTGGAGCGACGTCGACGCCGACGGCTGGCCCGACCTGCTGGTCGCGCTCGAATGGGGCGCGGTGAAGTGTTTTCACAATGAAGCCGGCCGGACCTTTTCCGACTGGACCGAGCAGCTCGGATTCGCCGCCGCGGGCACCGGCTGGTGGCGCGCGATCGCGACGGCGGATTTCAACGGCGACGGCCGGCCCGACTACGCGGTCGGCAATCTCGGATTGAACACGCCGTATCGCGCGGATGCCGGTCATCCCGCGCTTCTGTTTACCGGCGATTTCGCCGGTCGCGGTTCACCGGAGATCGTGGAAGCGTACGACGAGAACGGCCGCCTGTATCCGCGACGCAGCCGCACGGACCTGGGCGCCGCGATTCCCGCGGTGTTCCGGCGTTATCGCGCGAATAACGACTATGCGCGCGCGACGCTGCCGGAAATTCTCGGTGAAGACCGGCTCGCGAGCGCGACCCGGTTCGCGGCGACGGAGCTGCGCAGCGGTGTGTTGCTGAGCGGGCCGGATGGCCGATATCGGTTCGAGCCCTGGCCCAACCTCGCCCAGATCGCGCCGGCGAACGGACTTGTCGCGGGGGATTTCGACGGCGACGGCCGCGCAGATCTCTACGTGGCGCAAAATTCCTATGCTCCGGCGCCGGCGATCGGCCGGTTCGATGGCGGCCTGAGCCAGTTCCTCCGCGGCGACGGCCAGGGGCACTTTGCACCGGTCCCGCCGAGCGCCAGCGGGCTGGTGGTGCCCGGCGATGCCAAGGCGCTGGCCGTGCTCGATCTCGATGCCGACGGCTGGCCGGATTTTCTGGTGACGCGCAATAACGACACGACGCTCGCGTTTCGCAATCGCGGCGTCGCGAGCCGGCACTCGTTGCGCGTAGTGTTGCAAGGTCCGCCTGGCAATCCGCACGCCGTCGGCGCCGTGGTCACGCTCGAGCACGCCGACGGGTTCGCGCAAAGCGGAGAGATCACCGCCGTCTCGGGATTTTCGAGCCAGTCGACGGCCGCGTCGTTTTTCGGTTTCACCGCAGAAAATCCGCCGCGTCGCGTGCGCGTGCGCTGGCCATCAGGTGAGACGACAACCCAGGAAGTCGACGTGAACGTGCCGGCCGTGCTGCGGCTGCGCGCGCCGTGACGCGCCGTTCGCGATTCGTTCCATGGTTGTAGCCGGGCTCGCTGAGCCCGGCCGCCGAGGTCACCGACCTCGGCTACATTCGCACCCTTCCTCGGCCGCACTCCGGCTCGTGTGGCACGGGCGTCCCGCGCGTGGACGGCGCTCCGGCCCGCCTTTCGCACGCACGCCGCGCACGCGACCGACACGGGCGAAATGCCATCCCACGGGGACCTCAACCGCAGTTCGCCCACCTCCTGCAACCGTCTCACCTGCACCATTCGCCCCGCGCCGGCGTCGTTTCGCCACACGCGACTGGTGCTACGGATTTTCGGCCGTCAGCATCACGTTGACCCCAAATGTTCTGCCCAGCAGATCGGACGCACACGTCGAAATTCGCGGTGCACGCGACGACGGGCGGCCCCGGATCCCGGCCATTAGGCCCGCTGCTCCGCCCGATTAGCGCCGGGAGCGCGCCGCAGGGTTTGGCCGCGCGCCCAAACCATTTTCCCACTCTATGACTCCGACGAACCAGGTGGCCCGCTGCACGATTCCCGGACGCCTCGCCTGCCGACTGCCCGCCATGGCCGCCGTCGCGTTGCTCGCGAGCGCCGCCGCAGCGGCATTCGGCGCGGCGCGACTCGAAACGCCCATCATCGTAACGCAGGTGCCGGCGAATGCCGCACGGCCGGCCTCCAACCCACACGCAAATGACCTCGCGCCCGGGGACCGATTCGACGGCGCGCGGCTGGTGATGGTTTCGACCGACGGCAATGTGCGCGTCCTCTCGGCCGGCTTCGCATCGGCGTGCGATCCGAACCTCTCGTTCGACGGCCAGCGCGTGATCTTCGCGGGCCAGCAAGCGCGCGGCGAACCCTTCCGAATTTGGGAGATCGGCCTCGACGGTACGAATCTCCGCCCGGTTTCCCCCGAGGGACTCGACGCCCGGCAGCCGATTCATGTGTCGGTTTTGAACACGCTCGAGTCGCCGCAGCCGTGGCCCACGGTCCTGTTCGTCGCCCGCGAGAGCACCGTCAGCGAAACGGGCCGGCCGTCGGTCTCGAACCTCTACGACGTGAAGCTCGATGGCACCGAGCTGCGCCGGCTCACCTACAATCCAAACTACAATCTCGATCCGGTGCAGATGTGGGACGGCCGCGTGATTTACGCCGCCGAACGCTACGCGAACGACGCTTCCGCCGAGCCGGGCCGGGTCGGGCTGTATGCCATTCACATCGAAGGCGCCGACATGGAGCGCTACGGCGGCGAACTCGGACGGCGGATTCAGCGGACGCCATGTCCGACGGCGGACGGACTGCTCGTGTTTGTCGAATCCGACCAGCCCACCGCGGATGGCTCGGGTCAGCTCGCATGCGTGGAGCAGCGGCGGCCGCACCTCACTTATCGATCGCTGACCAACGACGCCGACTTCGTCTATGCGCACCCCTCGCCGCTCGGCGGCAATCGCGTGCTCGTCGCGCAGCGGCCACACCGGGCGAAGGCCACGTGGGGCATCGTCGCCTTCGACGCAACGACGGGCCGCAGCGAGTCGGTTTTCGACATGGGGGACTTCGACGAGGTCCAGGCGGTGCTCGTAAAACCGCGACCTTCGCCGGATGGACATTCGACGGTCGTCGTGAGCAAAGCCGACTACGGCACGCTTTACGGACTCGACTGCTACACGACCGACGCCGCGCGCGCCGGCCACCTGCAGCCCGGCGAGGTGAAGCGCGTGCGCATCATCGAAGGCCTGCCAGACTCTCGACGGGGCACGGGCGTCTCGCCCGCGGGCGTGCAGGAAGGTCAATCGAAACCCATGGACGCGACGAAGGCGACAAACGCGACGAGGGCGTCGCGTCCCCAGGCGCCGCGTCTCCAGGCGACCAACCCCGCCACCGCGCCCACTTCGCCCGTCATGCCACGCCGGCTGATCGGCGAGGCGGCCGTCGAAAGCGACGGCTCGTTCAATCTCTTCGTACCTTCCGATACGCCGCTTCTGCTCCAAACGGTCGACGAAAACGGCTTCGCGCTCGGCACGTGCGGGTGGTTTTGGGTGAAGCCGAAGGAGAAGCGCGGCTGCATCGGTTGCCACGAGGACCCCGAGCGCGTGCCCGAAAACAAGTTCGTCCTGGCGTTGCACCACGACTCGGTCCCGCTCCTCCCGCCCGTCGCGGAGCGCCGTCGCGTGACCTTCGCGCACGACGTCGCGCCGATTCTCCAGCGGCTGCCCGCCTCCGCTCTCCGCGATGCGCAGCTGCAGCCATTGCCGCTCGCGCTCGACACGCCGGCCGGTGTCGCCGCGGCCTACGAAACGATCACCCACGGACCCGACGCACTTGTCGAACCCGGTCGCGCGCGCACCAGCCGGCTCATCTGGCAACTCACGGGCCGCAATACGTCACGGCCGTGGGACGCCACCGCACGAACCAAGGTTCCGCCATCCGCAGCTCGGCTCAGCGCCGACGATCTTCGCACCGTGATTCTGTGGATCGACCTCGGCGCACAGTACGACGCGGCGCCCGCGACGACCGCAGTGGCAGAAAGCACGAACGGAGGAAACGTAAAATGAATACGACGATCACGACGACCGGCGAACCTCTCGATTTCAGGATGGTGCATCTCGTGGCACGGGCGTCCCGCCCGTGGGCGGCGCTCTGCGCCGCCATCATGGGCAACATTCCCATGGCCCGGCACGGGCGGGACGCCCGTGCCACCACCGACCAGGCGCGCAGGCTTGGGAAGCCAACGTTCGCTCTCACCACGATGGTGGCCTTCGCAATTTTGACCGCGCCCTTGGTCCTCGCCGCATCCGCGCCCTGGCCCCAGTTCACCGACGTCACTGAATCCGCGGGCATCGCGTTCAAACACGGCTACGGCGACCTCGAGTTGAACAACATCGTCGAGGCCACCGGGCCCGGCTGCTGCGTCTTCGACTACAACAACGACGGCCTGATGGACGTCTACTTCGTCAACGGTCGTTGGCATCCGGACGTCAGCGACAACCGCGGCCGCTCGTTGAAGGGCAAGCTCGCCAACGCGCTTTATCGCAACAACGGCGACGGCACCTTTACCGATGTCACCGCGGCCGCCGGCGTCGCCGGCCGCGTCGACAGTTACGGCATGGCCGCATCGGCGGCCGACTACGACAACGACGGTCACCTCGACCTCTACGTCTGCAACTACGGCAGCAACCTTCTCTATCACAACAACGGCGACGGCACGTTCACGGACGTGACCGAGAAGGCCGGCGTGCTCAGCCCCGGCTGGAGCCTGGCGGCGCCGTGGTTCGACTACGACGGCGACGGCCGGCTCGACCTGTTCGTCGTTCACTACCTCGACTACGACAAGGGCGCCTTCCAGCGCACGGGCGCCTACTACAAGGCCGACAACTTTCCCGGGCCGCTCTCCTATCCCGGCCTGCCGGATCATCTGTATCGGAACAACGGCGATGGCACCTTCACCGACGTCACCGAGGCGACCGGGTTGTGGGAACCCACCGGCCGCGGCATGGGCGCGGTGGCCTGCGATCTCGATGGCGATGGCGACGTCGATCTGTACGTCACCAACGACGCCATGCCAAACAACCTTTGGATCAACGACGGACGCGGTCATTTCACCGACCAGGGCATGGAGACCAACACCGCCTTCGGCGAAGGCGGTCAGGGCGTCTCGTCGATGGGGCCCTTCGTGGCCGACGTCGATCGCGATGGACGGCTCGACATCCTCGTGCCCGACATGGGCTACAGCTCGCTGATGCTGCAGAAACAGCCGCGCTTTTTCACCGATGTCACGGCGCAGTCCGGGGTCGCGGTGCTTTGTGGCCAATACACCGGTTGGGGCGGGTTGCTCAACGACTACGACAACGACGGCTACGCCGATCTGTTCATCGCCAACGGCGACCCGCATCACACCTACGTCGAGGAAGCGGTCATCGCCCGCTGGGACGGCCAGAGCAAGTTCGTCGACATGGCGCGCGTTTCCGGCGACTTCTTCAATCACAAATACGTGGGCCGCGGCGCCGCGTTTGCCGACTTCGACAACGACGGCGATCTCGACATCGTGATGAACGTCATCGGCGATTTGCCGCGCGTGCTGCGCAACGATGGCGGCAATGCGCGCCACTGGCTGAAGCTTGCGCCGCTCCGCGCCGACACCGGCCTCATCGCGCTCAATGCCACGGTAACGGTCAAGGCCGGAGGGCTGACGATGATCCAGCCCGTCCTCGCGACCAATGGCTACCTCACCGCCAGCGATCCGCGGCCCAACTTCGGACTGGGCGACGCCACCGCGGCCGACTCGGTCGAGATTCGTTGGCCCGACGGCACGCGCCAGAAGCTCACCGACGTGATGGCCGACCAGATTCTGACGGTGAAACACGGTACCGACGATGGAGCCGCGCACGCTGAGCCCAGCCGGCCGGAGTCCGCGATTCCGGCACCAGCAACCGTCCGGAAGTAAACGCACCGCATCCCTCTCCAGCATGAGACTCACGCTGAACCTATTGGCTGCACTGGCGACGTTCGCCGTCGTGCCGCTCACCACCCGCGCGGCCGACAGCTACGCGAACGCGCCGATCAAGGACCCCGTTTACATCGGCGCCGAAGCGTGCGCCGAGTGTCATGACAACGCCGCCACCGGCGCGCAATACCGGAAGTGGCGCACCACCGCGCACGCTCGGGCGTATGAGAATCTGTCGATGCCCGAATCGCAGGAGATCACGCGGCTGAGCGGCATCACCGAAGCCCCGTTGAAATCGCGCATGTGCCTCGGCTGTCACGCCACCGCGTCGGACGAAGAGGACTGGCGCCGCGACGACGGCTTCCGACTCGAGGACGGCATGCAGTGCGAGATGTGTCACGGTCCCGGCAGCGAATACGCCACGAAGGAAATCATGAAGGACCGCGAGCAGGCGATGAAGCGCGGGTTGCTCATGCTCACCAAGGACGACTGCCTGCGTTGCCATCGCCCGAAGGGTTCGCACGACATGGTCCTGAAAGGCCGCAAGCCGTTCAATCTCGATGAAGCCTGGCAGGCCATCGCCCATCCGATTCCGAAGGGCAAGCAGGCCGTGCTCGCTGCCGCCAGCGCGTCGCCGCCGACGAGCGCCCAACCGACCGCGGCGCCCGCAACGCCACCCGCCCGGCCGGCTCCGCCCCTGCACGTCGAACCGACTTACAAAAACCCGCTCAATCTGGCGCTCTCGCCCGACAATCGTGAACTCTGGGTGGCGTGCGAGCAGGCGGGCACGATCGCGGTGGTCGACACCGCCACGCGCACCAAGGCCCTCGAGTTCCAGGTCGGCGGCCAGCCGACGGAGATCGCGTTCACCCCCGACGGCCGACGCGCGTTCGTCTCGAACCGGCTCGACGATACTGTCTCGGTCGTCGACGTCGCCACGCACCAGGTCACCGCGACGATCGAGGTCGGCGACGAGCCGCACGGCGTTCTCGTCGATCGCGAGGGCAAACACCTCTACGTCCTCAACACCTCGATCGACAACGTCTCGGTGATCGATCTGGCCTCGCTCCAGGAGGTCAAGCGGCTCAGCGCCTCGCGCTCGCCGTGGGACCTCGCGCTCTCGCCCGACGGCCAGACGATCGTCGTCACCAACGTGCTCTCGCGCTACACGGGCGACCGCAACCCGTCGCTTTCCGAGCTCACCGTCATCGACACCGCCCGCGCCGTCGTCAAGGACCGCATCACCGTCCCCGGCGCGAATCTGCTCGAGGGCATTGCCTGGCACCCAAGCGGCGAATACGCCGTGTTCACCGAGCTGCGCACCAAGAACCTCGTGCCGATGACGCGCATCAACCACGGGTGGACGATCACCAACGGTCTCGGCCTCCTCTGGGCCGACGGCACGGTCGATCAGGTGCTCCTCGACCAGAACGATATTTGCTTCCCCGACCCGACCGACATCGCGATCACGCCCGACGGCCGGCTCGCGGTCGTGACGAGTTCCAGTTCCGACCGGGTTGCGGTCGTCGATCTCCAGAAACTCACCGCGCTGCTGAAGTCCGCGCCGCCCGAGGAGCGCACCCGCGTCATTCCCAACCACACCGGCAAGCCGGCGGAATTTGTCGTAGCCTACATCCCGGTCCACACGACGCCGCGCGGCATCACCTGTTCGGCCGACGGCGCCACGGCGTTCGTCGCCAGCAAGCTCGACGACTCAGTCACCGTCATCGATCTGCGCCAGCTTGCCGTCGCGGCTCGCGTCGATCTCGGCGGCCCGAGCGAGGTGACCATGCACCGCCGCGGCGAACGACTCTTCCACAGCGCGGATATCGCGTTCCGGCGCCAGTTCTCGTGCAGCACCTGCCACCCCGACGGCCACATCGACAATCTCGCCTACAGCATCGAGGACTCCGGTGTCGGCATGAACCCGGTCGACAACCGCACGCTCCGCGGCATCGCGGACACCGCGCCGTTCAAATGGTCCGGCGTCAATCCCAGCCTCAAGCGGCAATGCGGCGCGCGGCTCGCGGTCTTCATCACGCGGATCCAGCCGTTCACGCCCGCGCAACTCGAGGATCTCCACGATTACCTTTGCTCGATCCCGCGTCCGCCAAACCGCTATCGCGCCCTCGGCCAGGATCTCACCGAGGCGCAGCGCCGCGGGCAGGCGATCTTCGAACGCACCCGCCGCAACGATGGCTCGCTCATTCCGCCCGAGGGCCGCTGCGCCACCTGCCATCCGGCGCCGCTCTACACCGACGGCCGGCTCCACGATGTCGGCACCAAGTTCGCGCTCGATCGCGACGGCAAGTTCGATCCGCCGCATCTGATGAACATCTACGATTCCGCGCCCTACCTGCACAACGGCATCGCGCGCACGCTCGAGGAGATCTGGACCGTCTACAATCCCGACGATCGCCACGGCGTAACCAACGACATGACCAAGGACCAGCTGAACGATCTGGTCGAGTATCTCAAAACGCTCTGACCGGTTCGTACGACGCCCGCTCCTCTCCATCCCCAGCGCCTCCATGTACCCCATCCGCAAAGCCCACTCCTGGTTGCACGCGTGCACCACTCTCGCGTTATGCAATCTTGCGGCCGCCGCCTCCTCCGCGGCCGACGCAAAAAGCCCCGCCGCCGACCCCGGCCTGCCGTACGTCTACACCCAGTGGGAGCAGTTCACCACCAAGGACGGTCTGCCCAACGATCACATCTTCGCCGTCAAGGCCGACCCCGCGCGCAACTGCGTGTGGGTCGGCACCGAGGACGGGCTCGCCCGCTACGACAAGCAGACGAGAACGTTCAAAAGCTGGCAGGAGAAGGACGGCCTGCCCTGGCGCGTCGTCACCGCGATCGACATCGATCCGCGCACGGGTGACCTCTGGCTCGGGCTCTTCGGTGGCGGCCTCGCCCGCTTCAGCGCCGGCCGCTTCGATCACTTCAGCCAGATGAACAGCGGACTGGTCAACGACGTCGTCTACGCCGTGGCCATCGAAGGCGACCACGTCTGGTGCGCCACCACCGCCGGCGCCAGCCGCTACAACACGAAGACCGACAAGTGGGACATCTTCACCGAAAAGAACGCGCCCATGGAGGAAATCTGGAATTACAGTGTTTCCGCCAACGACGGCAAAGTGCACCTCGCGGTCTGGGGCAGCGGCGTCCTCGAATTCGACGTCAAAACCGAGAATTGGAAAATCTATCTCGATCCCGACGGCGAAATGGAAATCGATCTCTACCGTGACGACGGCAACATCCACGTCATCACCACCGGCGCCTCCTACCGCGACAAGGTGCTCTGGATCTCGTCCTACTTCGGCGTCACCCGCTACGACGGCCGCCATTGGCACGGTTTCTTCGATCACGACTCCGGTCTGCCGAGCAATTTCAACAACAACCTCAAGGCGCGCAGCGGCCACGAAGCGTGGTTCTCCACCGACAAGGGCCTCGGCGCCTGCATGGATGACGCCACCAACACCTGGGTCGCCTACACGTCGGACGGCGATCACCACACCGGGAAAGCCGTGATCACGCGGGACAAACAGGTGATCAAGGTGGTGGATACCGGCTACAACGTGCCCCACAATTTTCAGATCTGCGTCGATTTCGACGGCCAGGACGTCTGGGCCGGGACCTCCAAGGGCCTGGGCCACGGCATCGGCGACGGCTACTACCCGCGTCTGCGCGCGGCAGGCACGAACAACGGGGAGACTTCCAAGTGAAAGGCGAAGCGATGAACACGAATCACGCTACCGAATCCGTAACACGCACCGGGGCATGGGCGCCCCGCCCGCGGACGGCGCTCCGCGCCGCAATCCTCCCAGAAAACTCCATGCGTCCACACGGTCAGGATGCCCGTGCCATCCAGGCTGCTTTTTTCCGCAGCCTCCACACCATCGCCGCGAGTCTCAGTTTGATCGCACTGGTCCTTGCACCGGTCTGCGCCTCCGCCGCCGATGCGTCCACGCCTGCCGCCGTTGCCACCCCCGATCCCGCCGCTGCCGCCATCCTGCCGCAGCTCGACACCGGTTACTACCGGCAGCCCACGCTGCCGCTGAAGCAGAACGAAAATTACGCGAAGTCCTCCGCCGACGTGGAGCCCTACGGTGGCGTGAAGCCTTACAAGGAGCACTTTCTGCTCCAGATGGAATACGCCGGCGCGGGCCGCGGCCTTCCCGAACCCGAGCACGTGGACTCGGTGAAGATCGGCTTTCTCGGCCCCATCAAGCCGACCGTCTCCGTCGCCACGGGCGGCAAGAGTCACAATGAGGAAAAACTCGGCGTCGCGATGATGCGCGCCGCCACGCTCGCCATCGAGGAGGCCAACGCGCAGGGCGGCTATCTCAAGCGCCGCGTGCCGTTCGAGCTCGCCGTGCACAACGACAACGCGCTCTGGGGCGCGTCCGGCAGCGAGGTTGTCGACATGGCCTACAAGGACGGCGTCTGGGCCATCATCGGCGGCATCGACGGCGCCAATACTCACATCGCCATCCGGGTCGCGCTCAAGATCGAAATCCCCTGGATGACTCCCGGCGACCTCGATCCCACCTACATCGAGACCAACATTCCGTGGGTGATGCGCTGCATTGGTGACGACCGTCAGCTCAACTACCTCCTCGTCGACTACGCCCTCCGCAAGATGGACTACCAGCGTCCCTGCATCATCCGCTCGAGCAACCGCTACGGGCGTTTCGGCGTGCGCGAGATTCGCGACAGCTGCCGCCGCATGGGTCGACCGAGCGTGATCGAAATGGCCTACAGGGGCGGCGCCACCGATTTCACGCTGCAGCTCGACCGCATCGCCGAGTACAAGCCGGACGTGATCTTTCATTGGGGCAACGGCGACGACGCCGCGCGCGTGCTCAACGCGATCCGCGCCCGCGGTTGGAAGCAGCCGTTCCTCACCTGCGACCGTGCGGTCACCGATGAATTCCTCGAGATCGCCGGCGCCAACGCCGAGGGCGTCGTCTGCGCGTACCCGTGGAATCCCGAGCGCCAGGATCCGAAGCTCGAGGCCTTCCGCGAAGCGTTCCGAAAACGGTGGGACGCGGAGGCCGACACCTACGCCGCTCATGCCTACGACGGCACCAACATGCTGATCTGGGCCATCCAGAATGCCGGTCTGAACCGCGCGAAGATCCGCGATCTGATCGCTTACCGCACGGAACCGTTCCACGGCATCACCGGCGAGATCCCGCTCAGCTCCGCGATGGACGACGCCGGTGAAGTTTTCCTTGCGATCCGGGAGGGCGGCAAATGGGTCTACCATTCGCGCGACGATCTCGGCATTCCGCGCGGCACGGTGATCGAAAAACCCCGCGCCGAGCGCGAGGTCGCGAGGGCGCAGTGAACGGCGTTTGCGACAGCTGTGCTGAAGGTAGGGCGAGCTCTCCGAGCCCGCCGTGCTCACCGACGATCCCTCGCGGCGCGCTCGGAGAGTGCGCCCTACCCTTGATCCTCCAATCGCGCGATTCGTTTTTCTCGAGGCGCCTGCTGACCGCATGCTGGTGTTCGCTCTTGTTCGTGCTCGTCGCATGCGCGAGCAGCTTGTCCGCCGCTCAGTCCGCTCAGCCGCCCACCCCCGCGCCCGATCCCTACTTCCGCTTGCGCGACACCACGCTCGGCTACCATGGCGTCGCCGAGGATTTCACCGACCTCCGGGAAATTCGCCTCGGCTGGTTCGGACCAAGCGACACCGCCGATCCGCTGCACGGCGACTTCTGGTGGGCCGCCAATTTCGCGGTCGAAGACGCCAACCACCATCCAACGCCGGCCGAACCTTCGGCGTTTGCGGCGCTGCCCATCCGGCTCGTGCCGTGTTGGGCGCCGGATCCGTGGCGCGCGGGAGTCTCGCTGCTTGCGCGCATGGTCTACGACGAGCAACCGCTGGCACTGATCGGCTCAGTCGATTCTGCGTCCACGCACCTGGCCGAACAGATCGTCGCAAAGGCCCAGCTACCGCTCATCAGTCCTATCGCGACCGACAAGACCGCGACGCTCGCGGGTGTCGCCTGGATGTTTTCCTGCGCGCCCGACGACACGGCCGTCGCCCGCGTGCTCGTCGACGATGTTCTCGCCGCGGCCTCCGACGCGGATCGATCAACCACCGATGCCCCGGCGATCACCAGCCGACCACGACCGAACTCGGTAGGGAATACCCCAACGCCCGCCGGCAATCGGCATTCGGCATCCGGCAATCGCAAGTCCCCTCTCGTCCTGCTCGCGACGACCGACCACGAATCTCGCGCGGCCGCCCGCGAGGTCATGCGTGAACTGTCCCGTCGCGGCCGACTGCCGGAGTTTCGATTCGATCTGCCTCCCGACGTGCCAGACGCGACCGAGCCGTTGCGCAGTGTCCGTTCGTCGCATCCCGCCACGGTGATCGTGATCGCCAACGCGCCGGACTCCGCGCGGCTGGTCCGCACGGTGCGCGAGCAACTGGGCAACATTCCCGTGGTCGGCGGCCCCGCGATGGGGCGCACCCGTTTTGTCGAACTCGCCGGCCCGGCGGCCGAAGGCGTGCGGTTCCCGCTCCTCTTCGCGCTCGACGCGCGGGACGAAGCAACGGCCCGTTTCACCACCCGCTTCCTCGCGGCGCGCCATCACGAGCCCGACTACGCGGCGGCGCTCGCCTACGATTCCACCCGGCTGCTCATCGCCTCGATCCGTCGCGCCGGCCCCAACCGCGCGCGGATCCGCGAAGCCCTTGTCCAGTTCAGCCCGTGGATCGGCATCGCCGGCCCAATTTCGTTCGATGGCACCGGCCAAAATCGCCGCGCCGATCTTCGGCTCGGCACGATCCGCGCCGGCGTGGTGGCGGCGCTCAACCCGCCACCGACGAGCGACACGGTCACCGACGTCGCCACTATCAGCGGACTAATGGGAACGCGACGCCCCCGTCGCGTTCACCGGCGACGAGGGCGGCGCCGCTCCATCACACCTCCTTCAGTCGGTGTGTCGCCAAACCACAGTTGCATCACGAAATGAAACCCGCCCTGTTCACCTTCTCGCTCGCGTTCGCCCTCAGCGCCTTCGCCGCCACGCCGCGCGTCGAATTCGCCGCGTCGGCCGACCGCGTCGGCTGCTATGACTTCGTCGAGGTGACGTTGCACGTTGCTCAGCCCACCGGCGGCAACCCGTTCACCGACGTCACCGTCGCAGGCACCTTCGGCCTGTCCGGCGAGACTCCAATCGCCGTTGACGGATTCTGCGATTCGGCCGACGGCCGCGTTTTCCGGATCCGTTTCATGCCGGCGAAGCCGGGCGCGTACGACTACACCGTGACCTACCGCGAGGGCGGCTTCGCGCAGCAGCACCGCGGTCAATTCCAAGCCGTCGACCAGCGCAACCGCGGCCTCGTCCGGCTCGATCCCGAATACCCGAGTCACTTCCAGTGGGAAGGCACCCAGGAGCGCTTTTTCTGGAACGGCACCACCGCCTACTTCCTCGCCGGTTGGGACGACGCCACGATCCGCGACGCGATCGAGCGGCTCGATCTCCACAAGATCACGCGTATCCGCGCGGCGCTGGCCGGCCGGGTCGCGGATGGCCGTACGTGGTTCGAGCCCGTGGAGCCTTCGGACAAGTTCACTTTTCGGCTCGAACCGTGGGTCGCCGCGAACTCCGCGAGCCTCGAGCAGCCCGGCTTCGACGTGAGCAGGTTCAACGTCGGCTACTGGCAGAAATGGGAAAAGCTCCTCGCCGAAACGCGCGCCCGGGACATGGCGGTTTCCGTCGTGTTCTACGTCGATGGCAGCCGCCCCGGCGTCGATCCGTTCGGCAAGTCCGGCATGGGCGGCGTGGACGAGCAGCGCTACTATCGCTACGCCATCGCCCGCTTCGGCGCCTACGCCAATGTGATGTGGGACCTGGCCAAC
Organism: Opitutus terrae PB90-1; assembly: GCF_000019965.1. GTDB lineage: Bacteria > Verrucomicrobiota > Verrucomicrobiia > Opitutales > Opitutaceae > Opitutus > Opitutus terrae. Next base: position 3,778,221 of record NC_010571.1, on the reverse strand, counting down.
GAGTATCGGCTGTTCCGGGACGACGCGTGGGCGGAGAGGATGGGCGCATTCGTGAAACAGGCGGACCCTTACGATCACCTGACATCGACCCACGGCCACGATGATTTCCGTTTCAGGAAATCGCCGTGGGCCGATTTTGCGCTGCATCAGTCCTGGGACGAACACGGCGGCTATGACTTCATGCTCAAAAACCGCCGCGAACAGGAGCAGACCGGCCGCGTGATCCCGCAGATCAACGAGGAATACGGCTACGAGGATCACTATCCGCAGGGCTGGGGCGAGAGCCGCACCGCGCCTGCCCGCTCCGCTGAAACCCGCGCCCGACTCGCGTGGGAAATCTGCCTCGCCGGCGGCTATCAGACCACCGGCGAACGCGCCAACAGCGAGCACGGCGGCGGCTGGCTCAACGGCCGCGGCGATGATTCGATGACGATGCTCGAGCGCTACGGGCACCTCTACGACTTTTTCACCGGCATCCGTTGGTGGGAGTTGGAGCCGGCGGTCGAGTTGGTTTCAGGCGTGGTGCCGCATCCGAAGGCGCCAGCCCACGCTGCGCCGCGTGTGTTTGCCGCGCGCAATCCGAACGGCGACCTCGCCGCGATCTACGTGCGCGACGGCGGGATCGTCACGATCAAGAGCGATCTCCTGAAGGATCAGCTCAAGCCGCTCTGGTTCAGCCCGCGCGATGGCGGCATGCGCAACGCGCGTATGCTCCGCGCCGGCGGTTATCGCACGCCCACCGCCGAGGATTGGGTGCTGCTGTTCCGCACGCCGTGCAACTGCTCGTTTCGCGACTTCGGAAACGAGTTCGAGCCATGAGTCGGCTCGCGAAACACGCTTGCGTGGGAGCGCGGACAGCCCGCCCCGATGTGTCGGGGCCCTCGTCCGCAACGAGCCCGATGGGCGGCAAATCGCATCAACAGTCATCGACCGGTGCGTGTTCTCCTGCGTTGTCTCTGTGATCTCTGTGTCACACCGATGGGTTCCCTCATGAATCGTCGCGTTTTCTTCGTGTTGATCGCTGCTGCCGTCATCGTCGCGTTCACGTCCGGCTGCCGCCCACGCTCCGCCGCATCCCAGCCTCCCCCCGCCGTCGTCGAGGCCGTCAACCGCGGCGTGGCGCTGATGGGCCAATACGATTACGATGGCGCGACGCAGGCGTTTGCAGACGCACTCGCCACTGTGCCCGATCTTGCCGACGTGAAGGTAAACCTCGCGATCGCGCGGTTCAATCGCGGACGCAAGGAAAGCGCGGACACTGAACAAGCGACACGGCTGCTCGAGTCCGTGCTGCAAAAAGAGCCGGCGCATCTCCGCGCGTTGTATTTCAAGGGCATCATCCTGCAGCACCAAGGGCAGGCCGCCGAGGCGCTGCCGTATTTCGAACAGGTGTTGCAGCAGCGCCCCCAGGATGGGGTCGCGTGGTACATCCTCGGCCTGTGCAAGCAGCGCGTCGGACAGGACGCCGAGAAAGAGCTGCTGCGCGCGATCGAGCTGCGGCCATACCTCGCGAGCGCCTATTACCGGGTTTGGCAGACGCTGCAGGCGGCGGGACAGACTGAGCGCGCCGCGCCTTACCTCGAAAAATTCAAGCGCCTCCGCGAGCACCCGCTCGCCGAAACCATCGAGCTCCCGCAATACAACCAGATGGGCGAACTCGCGTTGGTCGTTCCGGTCGGTGACACGCCACCGGCGCCGCGCGCTCGTGCGCTTTACCGCGCCGGACACGCACAGGAGATTCTGGCGCACGCCAGCCCAGCATCGGAGTCTGGAGCGACGTCGGGCGATCCCTCCGCGATTTTCGGCGGCGCCGCGATCCTCCTTCGCCAGCCAGAGGCGGCAGAGATGAAGGGTACTCCGCCGGCGCGAGACGATGGGGCGGCGACACCCTCGTCGCCGCCGAACGCGACGGGGGCGTCGCGTCCCCAACAATCCACTGAACGTGGCGCGGCCGCTTCGAAGATTTCGGACAGCCACCGGCAGGCTTACGTCTTCCTCGCCGGCTGGCCTGATTCCCGCGCATTGCGGCTCAAGCTTCCTCCTGAAGGAGAGATTCTAGAGTCACTAACACCTCCCGAGCTGACGGGTGTCGACGCGCCCCTCACCTGTGCCGTCGGCGACTACGACAACGATGAGGTGCCGGATCTGTTCGTCGTCGCCAGCGGCGGCAATGCGCTCTTCCGTGGCTCGGCCGACGGCGCATTCGTCCGCGTCGCCGACGCGCTCGCCCCACCCGCTCGCGGCGGCACGACTCGCAGCGCGCTCTGGCTCGATGCCGATCACGACGGCGATCTCGACTTATTCGTGTGCAACCAAGGCGCACCGAATCAGCTCTTCAACAACAACAGCGACGGCACGTTCACCGAGATCGCCGCCACCGCCGGCGTCGCTGAACCTGAAGGCGATTCATTGCTCGTCTTGCCAGGCGACCTCGATGGCGACCGCGACACGGACCTCGTTCTGCTCCGCGCGAGCGCGCCGCCGAGGCTCTTGCTCAACGAGCTCACCGGTAAGTTTCGCGCCGCCGATCTCGGCGGTCTCGCTATTCGTGGCGATCTCGGCGGCGTGGTGCAGGATTTCAACGGCGACGGATTGCTCGACCTGCTCGTGCTCGGCGGCGAGCCCGCCCGGCTGCAGCTCTTCACCGGCGACGGACACGCGCATTTTCAGCCGAGCGAGCTGTTCGATGCGAAGCTGGAAGCGCTCCGCGGTTTCCGCGTCGCCGATGTCGATCTCGATGGCGATCTTGATATCGCCGCCTTCGGTCGCGAGGGGCACCTGTTGTTGAACGATGGCGCCGGCCGGTTCGCGCTGCAGCCGCGCGTGTGGACCGCAGCGACAGGCGCGGAGATCGCGGGGGTCGAGCTGGCGGATCTGACCGGCGACCTTGTGCCGGATCTTCTGCTGCTTGAGCGCGGCGCAGCTTCGCGCGTGTTGCTCGTGCCGGGGGTGCTGTCGCCCGCATCCAGCGCGCTGGCCGTCGCGCCCACCGGCGTTCGTAGCCGCGACAAACGCACCCGGAGCCCGGCCAGCGGCTACGGTGCGACGGTGACCGTCCGCGCCGGGCGGCACGAGCAATCGCTGCTCCTCACCGGTCAGGCGGGCGGTTTCTGCCAGTCGCCGCTGCCGCTGACCTTCGGACTTTCGGGCGCGCCGCGCGCCGACTACGTGAAGCTGCTCTGGTCCGACGGCGTCGCGCAAGTCGAGCAACCGCTCGTCGCCGGCCGCACTCACGTTGTCGCGGAGACGCAGCGCAAGATCTCGAGCTGTCCGGTGCTCTTCACCTGGAATGGAGAACGTTTCGAGTTCATCACCGATTTCGCGGGCGTCGGCGGCATGGGCTATCTCGCCGCGCCCGGAGAGTATTCTTTCCCGCAGCCGATCGACCACGTGAAAATTGCGCCGGAACAGCTGCGCGCGCGCAACGGTTTCTTCGAGCTGCGGATCACGGAGCCGATGGAGGAAAGCGCCTACGTCGACCGGCTCGAACTCCTCGCCATCGATCATCCGGCCGGCTGGGCGGTTTTCCCCGATGAGCGACTGACGGTGACCGGGCCCGCGCCCACCCGCGAATTGCTCGCGATCGAGCGGCCGATCTTTCCGGACCGCGCCGTCGGCCCGGACGGCGCCGATTGCACGGACCACCTGCGCCGCGCCGATCGTCGCTATGCCTTCGAGCCGGTGCTCGACCGCCGGTTCTTCGGTTTTTGCGAACGCCACACCCTCGAACTCGATTTCGGCGATCGCCTCGCCGCCGTTTTGCCGGGCGAACGCGTTTGGCTCTTCATCACGGGCTATCTCGAGTACCCCTACTCGCAGACCACCTACGCGGCTGGCCAGGCCAGCGTGGCGTGGGAACCGATTCGCGTGGAGCAGCGACAACCCGACGGCTCGTGGCGGACGATCGTGCCGGATGCCGGCGCGCTCGGCGGCATGTCGCGCACGATGACAGTGGACCTGACCGGCTTAATCACTTCGGGCCCCGGCTGCCAGCTCCGGGTGACGTCCAACCTCGAGATGTTCTACGACCAGATTTTTCTGGGAATTCCCGTGCCCCGTGAACGCGTGCACGTGCACGCGCTGCCCGTCGCCGCCGCGGAACTGCGCTACGTCGGATTTCCGCGGGAGGTCTCGCCGGATGGCCGGCTGCCGTTGATCTACGACTATCAGCAAATCGAGCCGACGGCGCCCTTCCATCAACTGCGCGGCTCTTATACTCGCTACGGCGACGTGCGTGAGCTGCTCACGGAGTTCGACGATCAGTTCGCGTTGATGAACTCCGGCGATGAGATTGCCGCGAAGTTCGACGCCACGCAGCTGCCGCCGCTGCCAACGGGCATGACGCGGAGTTTCGTGCTCGTGTCCCACGCGTACTGTAAGGACATGGACCTCTACACCGGCACGCCGCAGACGCTCGAGCCGATGCCGTTCCGCGGAATGAGCCGCTATCCGTATCCCGCCAGCGAGCGGTCACCCGAAACCGACGCGCAGCGCCGGATTCGTGAAGCCTACCAAACGCGGGTGGTTCCATGAACGGACCACCCCGAAACTGGGATCGCATCAGCGATGCTGCGGTGGTGTGTCGCTCTGAATTCTGGACTCTCAGCTCTCAGCTCTAGACTCTCAGCTCTTTTCCCCCATGCGCTACGCCGTTGCCGCCTGCCAAACCGACTTCGCCTGCCCCACCGATCGCCGCGAGATTTCGGCCCGTGTCGACCGAATGCTGGCGATGATCGACGGCGCAGTCGTCGGCTACCGGCCGTTCTTCCCGGTCAGGCTCGTCGTGTTTCCCGAGTTCGCGCACGCCGCGCCGATCTACGCCACGGTGCGCGAACTCCGCGACAAGCTCGCGGTTCCAGTGCCGAACGAACACACCGCGCGCTACCACGCCAAGGCGCGCGAACTCGGGATCTACATTCAGACCGGGACCTTCATCGAATCCGACCCCGCCCACCCCGGTGTGCTGTTCAACACCTCGTGTTTGATCGGCCCCGAAGGCATCCTCACGAAATACCGGAAGGTGAATCCCTGGATTCCGTGGGAGGTTCACGCGAGCCCGCACGACGTGCCGGGCTACGCCGAGGAACTCTTCCCTGTCGCCCAGACGGAGCTCGGGAATCTCGGCTGCGCGATCTGCTACGACTGGATTTTCCCCGAGGCGATCCGCGCGCTCACGCTCAACGGCGCGGAGGTTTTGATCCGCGTCTCCGCCTACATGGATCCGTGGGGCGCCACACCGCCGATGGATTGGTGGACGGTCGTGAACCGCTGTCGCGCGCTGGAGAATCTCGCCTACGTCGTCGCCGCGAACCAGGGCGCGAGCCTGCAGCACTACGGTCCGTTCTCGTGGCCCGGCGGCAGCATGGTCGTCGACTACGACGGCCGCATTCTGGCGCAGGCCGATCCCGGTCCCGGCGAGAAGATCGTCGTGGCGGAAATCGATCTCGACGCGCTGCGCGCGGCGCGGGCCCGTCGGCTCGGTCACAATCCGCTCGCCCATCTGCGCCGCGAAGCCTACGCACCGTCGGCGAAGACCGGCTATCCCGCGGCGAGTTTCACGGCGGCCACCGACGCGAACGGCGATCGAACCGTCGAGGAAAATAACGCCGCGATCCAGAGCGTCATCGACCAAAAGCCCTACGCCGGTCGCTAAGCGCTGTAGCCGGGCTCGCTGAGCCCGGCAGCCGGCCTCAGCGAGGCCGGCTACATCAAGCCAACGCCAACGCGGTCGTCACGTTCCCGAACGACGCCGGCGTGGGAGCGCGGACGTCCTCGCCCGCAACCTCGCCCGCCGGGACGGCGGCTTCACCTCGCGTTCTTGTCCCGGCATTCGCGCCATTTCGCGTGATTCGCGGGCTTTGCTCGAGAGGCTCAGAACTCAGCGGCACACGCTACAGATTCGCCCAAGAGATTAAGCGGGACCGCGCCGGTGCCTCAAAATTCCAGCGGCACGCGCACGACGACGGCGCCCATGACGTCGCCGGCTTTCCAATCGCGGCGCGGACTGCCAGCGTGCTGGTTGTGACATTCCACGCAGGACGCGAGCGTGGCGCGTTCGGCATACACCGCGGTGAAATAGCTGCGGCCGCCCAGCTCCTCTTCCCGGTAGTAATTTTCCTCCGGATGCTGCGCGACGAAATCCAAGCCGGTCTGCTCCACGTCGGATTGCGGACCATTGTTCGGATTGATCGGCGTGAGCGAACGCAGCGTGTAGGAAAACTCGGCGCCCTTTTTCTGAATCGCCTGCGCCGCTTGCCGCAGCTGCTGCGCATGGGTCGGCAGCCTCTCGGCCGCGGCGCCTTGCGACTTCGCGACGAGCTCCGCGTAGGCGCGCTGGTCGGCCGCGATGATCGCGTGCAGCGAGTCAGCCATCTTGCGGGTGCTGACCGTCGTCAGCTTGTGCGCCTTCTCGTCGGCACGGAGCAATCCGACCGCAAGCGCTAGAACCACGGTGGCGGCGAGCAGCGAGAAAATTGGGCGAGGTTTCACGGCGTTTCCTTGATCTTGAGAATTTGATCCACGGCGAGATCGGTCAGCACCTGCGTCCGACCGCTGGGCCAGCGAATTTCCAGGCGGTCGATCTTCGTGCGCGCACCGAGTCCGAAGTGCGGCCGCGCGTCACTCTGCGTGAGAAACCCGGTCGGACAGCGCGCCTCGGAGTGCAGCGTCAAATCGCCGGCGACGAGCGTCAGCAGCGCGCCGTAGCCGCTGCGATTGCTCCGCGTCCCCTCGAGGTGCAACGTCAGCCAGTGGTTTCCGTTGGCGACGCGATTGCGCAGCAGGAACGGTCGATCGGCCAGCGCGGTGAGCAGAAAATCCATCCGACCGTCGTTGTCGTAGTCGAGGGCCGCGTTGCCACGACCGTTGACCGGCGTGCGAAAAAACGCGCCGCCGCGGGCGGAGGCATCGACAAACTTCGCGTCACCCTGGTTCTCCAGCAGTAACGTCTCCGTGCCATCGAGCACGAAGGCCGAACCGTTGGCCACGGCGAGGTCGGCGTCACCGTCGTTGTCGTAGTCGAGAAACTCGCCCCCCCAGCCCACGTAGCGTTGCGTGATCCGGCCCAGACCGGACGCCCAAATCCGGTCGTCGTAACTTCCCGGGCGCGTGTTCAGGTAGAGCGATCCGTAGCCGAACCGCGTGACGAAGAGATCGGGCGAGCCGTCGCCGTCAGCATCCGCGACCGCCGCGTTCATCGAGCCGGGCGCCTCGCCGATGGAATTGAAGGCGACGCCCGCCTCCGTCGCCACCTCCGCGAAATGTCCGCGTCCATCATTCAGGAAGAGCTGGTTCGGGGTGTCATCGTTCGAGACGTAGAGATCGACGTCGCCGTCGCGATCCGCGTCGAACGCGCTGACCGACATCCCGCGGTGGCCGGGCGCAGAGAGTCCGGCGGCGTGCGTCACGTCCTCGAACGTGCCGTCACCGCGATTGCGGTAGAGCACGTTGGCCTGCCCGGCATACGCGAGCGGTCCGGGATACGCGCCGGGGTTTTGCTCGGACTCGTTCGTCGGAATGTAGGTCAGATAGTTCACCACATACAGGTCGAGCCGACCGTCGTTGTCCGCGTCGAAAAACACCGCGGAGATTCCGGCACCCTCATGTCCGACGCCGGCCCCGGCGGTGACGTCCTCGAATGTGCCGTCACCGCGATTGCGGTAGAGCAGATTGCGGCCGATGTTGGCGATGTAGAGATCCGTGTGCCCGTCGTTGTCGTAGTCGCCGGCGGTGGCGGCGCTCGCGTAGCCACTGCCGGCAAGTCCGGCCGGCCCGGTTACATCCTCGAACGTGCCATCCCCGCGGTTGCGATACAGCCGGTTCGGCTCGCGCGTCACTCCCGCCGCCTGCACCGTGACGCCCTGAAGGGGACCCCAGTTCAACAGATAGAGGTCCACGAACCCGTCATTGTCATAGTCGAACACGACCGCGCCCGCGCCATTCGAGAGAAGAATGTTCGCGATCCGCTGGTGCGCGAACTGGTGCACGAAATCGATCCCGGCGCGTTGCGTGACGTCCTCGAAAAGATCGCTCGGTTGCGCGATGATCGGCGGCGTCGGTGGGCGCGGGGTAATTGGCGCCGGTGCCGCGTGAAGCGCCGTGAGGAATGCACATGCCGCCACGGCCATGCTCCGCGTTGGCCGACGACGCGTGAGCAATCGACCACCAAAGCATCGAGATTCCGGGCGCGGCCAGACGAAGGGAAGAGAGAGTAGCACCATGCGCGGAATAACCGTACGTGGCGCAAAGCATCCGCTGCAATGAGGATTCCGCGTCCCTCACGCAACTCTGCCCCGACTTATCGCGCTCCGGCCGGGCAGGACGGCTTCACGCGTCCTGCGTTTCTTGGAAGAAGGTGGCCAACGCACGATCCAGAATCGCGACCTGCACCGGCTTGGTGAGATGCGCGGTGAAGCCCGCCGCCTCGCTCCGCGCCAGATCGTCATCCATGCCGTAGCCGGTGAGCGCGATCCCCGCCAACCCATACCGCTGGCGCAACGTTTCCATCAGCCAAAAACCGTCCCGGCCGGGGAGGCCGATGTCGGAAAGCACCAGATCAAACTTCCCCTCACCCGCGGCCGTCATCGCTTCTTCCGCGCTGGCGACTGCGACCACATCATGTCCGCGCCGCACAAGCAGCCCGGCCAAGGGGGTGCGCGTCGGCTCGTGGTCCTCCACGAGCAGGATCCGACGGCCCGAATGCGCGCGGGTGATCGCTGCCAGGCCCACGCCCGTCGTCTCGATCGCGGGCGTCCACGCGATGGGCTCCCGACTCGCCAGTGGCAGGGTGATCGTGAACGTTGCGCCACGGTTCCGGCCGGGACTCGCCGCCCGGATCTTTCCGCCGTGGAGTTCGACGATGTTCCGGCTGATAGCGAGCCCCAGCCCGAGCCCGCCAAACCGGTGACCCCGGCGCTCCGCATGGTCTCCCTGCGTGAACGCCTCGAAAATTCGTCCGAGTTCATGCGCTTCCAATCCGATGCCGGTATCCGCGATTTCGATCTGGACCTCGTCGGTCTCAGCCGCAGTCCGGCTGCTGACCCGGATGCGACCGGCCGGAGACGTGAACTTGATCGCATTCTTGAGGACGTTCCAAAATACCTGTTGCAGCCGCGCGGAATCTCCGGCGACGGCGCTGCGCTCCGCCTGGAGATGTTTCTCGATGGTAATGTCACGATCGCTGGCCTCGGCGTGCACCGTCGCGACGGCGTCGCGCAGCGGCGCGTGCAGATCGACTCGCTGCATCTCCAAGGCGAGCTTGCCGCGTTCGATCCGGGTCAGATCGAGCAGATCGTCGATCAGCCGCGCCTCGAGCAGCGCGTTTTTTTCAATCATCCGAAACGCCTCGCGCGCCGTTGCCGGATAATCCGCGTTCAGCGCGGATTCGCTCGCGAGCAGCAGCACGGGGTTCAACGGCGTGCGCAATTCGTGCGACAACGCCGCCAGGAACTCGTCCTTGGCGCGCGAAGCCGCCACGATGTCGCGCTCTCGCTGGGCGCGATCGATGGCGATGGCCACGTAGCCCGCGATGCGCTCGAGGGTTTTCACATCCCCAGCCGGGAGCACCGCCCGCTCGTAGCTGCCAAACGCCAGCAAACCCACCACCCGCTCGCCGATCGCGAGCGGAAACACCCATTGTCCGCGCAAGCCGATGCGTTGCAGCAGGCGACGTTGGCGCTCCACGGTGGCGTTCAGCTCGGCACTTACCCGTCCCGGCGCGATCCGATCCGCCGGCTCGATCTCCACGGCGGCCATGGCCGCGCGGGGGGTGGGCGCGATGCCGCCAGAAACGGTCAGGTGCAGCACGCCCTGCTGGGGATCCAGGCGAAAATTCGCGTAGGCGTCCAATCCCAGCGACGGCGTGATCGTCGGCAGAATCTGGCTGAGCGCCTCGGCCGGCTCCGCCGACTGCAGCAGGGTCGCGAGCGCCGAGGAGAGCAGCCGGTCGAACTCCTGCTGTCGGCGCAGTCCCTGCGCCTGGACTTCGCGTTGCGTCACATCCTCGATGATGGTGACGGTGCCGGTCACGGCCCCGTGTCCGATCAACGGCGCGATCCGTGCGGTCTGCAGCATGAACGCGGAAGCCTTGTCCGCGTCCGTGCCGGGCAACGGGAGCAGGTAACGATGCAGCGCCGTCGACAGCACGCTGATCTCGCCTTCGAGCGCGCGCCGGAACCGTGCGCCCAGTCCGCGCGCCTCCAAGTCCGGGAACAGCGCCAACAGGGGTTTGCCCACCACCGCCTGCTCCAGCAGTCCGCTCCGCACTGCGAGCCAGCGGTTCCAGCGGCGAATGCGAAGCTCCAGATCCGTGGTGAAGATCCCGAAGGGGGCGATTTCCTCCAACCACGTCGAGGCGGTGGCCTCGCCGGCGGCCGGGAGGTTTTTCGCCGCGTCAGGGCTGTTCTGCCCTTCGATCATTGGGCCTGCTGGTGCTCCCACTTCGACAACTCCACCAACAACGTGTCGAGCGAGGCGACGCCAAGGATGATGACCAGATATCCGTTCACATCGCCGGTGCGGATCGAGAAGCGGGTGTGAATCATGAGCGCGTAACGCAGCTGCTCGGCCGCTTCGGTGGCCACCGATTTCAGCACGCCAGTCACGCTCTCCAGATGAAACTGCGGCACGGCAAAGGACACGTGCACGTTCAACAAATTGCCGAATACGCCCAGGCACGCGTTGAGCAGAATGTTGCCCACCTCCGTGACCACTTCGCGCGCCGTCGCGTCCAATCGCGTGCCGGGCACGCCGTCCTCGATCAGCAAGCGGCTGAGCGCGGCGGCGGCCCGCTCATCCAGCATCAACAGCGCGCGCCCCGAGATCGGCCCGTCGAAGGCCTGGCTCACGGCAGCGCAGTCCGCCCGCAGCACGCGTTCGAGCAATGGCGCCAGCGCCTCGATCTCGTGGATCGCGACCTGCGGCACCTCGAGGGCGATACGGTAGCCGGTGAGTTCCGACAGGGATCCCGCCGCGCGTCCGTAACCGATGTTGATCAGTTCGGTGAGCGCGTCGACCTGGCCGCTGGTCAGTTCCACGTGTCACCTCCTTCCAGCACCGTTTTCACGATGGGGGCGAATGACGGCCGGTTGATCGGTTTGTTCAGCACCGCCTTCGCCCCGGCTTTCCGCGCCATCTCGGCGGTCGAGACCTGGATGTCCGCCGTCGCGACGATGATCTTCGCGTCCGGCTTCATCTCGCGCATTTTGCTGAGCACATCGAGCCCGTACATTCCGGCCATCACCATGTCCAGAATCACGAGATCGGGGGGACTCAGGTAGAACCGCTCGAGGGCCTGCGCACCGTCGCTGGCCTCCTCCACGGTGTGTCCGAGTTCCTCCAACATCTGCCGGAGGGTGCGCCGCGCGAGGGCGGAGTCGTCGACAATGAGTACTTTGGCTTTCATATTTGGGAGGTGATCGCCTGGGCCATGTCGTCCAGCGGAACCACAAGATCACTTAAGCCGGCCTCCACCACGGCGCGCGGCATGCCATAAATGACGCAGCTCTGCTCCGCCTCGGTGAGGACGGTCCCGCCCTGGGCCTTCACCCAGGCGGCGCCTTCCGTGCCGTCGTCGCCCATGCCCGTCATCACGACCGCCACCACCGCGCCGCCGTAGACCTCAGCCGCCGAGCGGAACAGCACGTCGGCGGAAGGCCGGTGCAGCTTTTCCAGCGGCTGCACCCGGAGCTGCGCCACCACCTCGCCGGTGGGGGTCCGTCGAAACGCCAGGTGCCGGCCAGCCGGCGCGATCAACACACGGCCGGGCACCAGCACGTCGCCTTCGGCCGCTTCCTTCACGGTCAGCATGCAGATTTCGTTCAGCTTCTCGGCGTAGAGCGCCGTGTAGCCGATCGGCATGTGGAGCACGATGGCAACCGGCACGGGAAAACCGTGGGGCAACAGCGGCACCATCCGGCGCAACGCCTGCGGTCCGCCCGTGGAAATCCCCACGACGACGATCTTCGCTTTTGCCACGCGCTCCGGCGCGGCAACCGCGTGACTTGCGGCCGGTGCCCGCGCGAGATTCTCGACCGGTGCCGTCACCGCACCGCGCACCTTCTGGATAAGTTCTTCGCGGACCATCCTGAGATCGTCCGTCGCGAGCGCCGTGGGCTTCTGCACCACGTCGATGGCGCCCGCATTCAACGCCTCCACCACCTCGTCGGCGTCCTGGGCCACGGCCGAGAGGATCATGATCGGCAGCGGCCGCACTCCCATCTGGGTGCGCACGAAATGCACGCCATCCATCCTCGGCATCCGGAGGTCACAGATGATCACGTCGGGACTCAGTTTCGCCGTGAGTTCCAACGCCTCCTCTCCGTCCCGCGCGGAGCCGACCACCTCCACGCCGGAGCCATCGGACAGGATCTCACGCACGACCTTCCGCGCGAACGCGGAATCGTCGACGATCAAGACGCGAATAGGGCCGGTCGTGGTCATCTCAGCTCCCCGCTTTCCGCACGTAGACGAACACGCCCTGGTGTTCTTGCAGTTCGAAGTCCGAGGTCAGCTTCAAGAGCGATTCGGACGCCCCGACGAACAAATGGCTGCGCGGTTGCAGCCCCACCGCCATGGCTGCGACCACCCGCGTGATCGCGGCCGCTGAAAAATAGATGAACACGTTCCGGCAGAAGACCGCCTGCAGGTCCCGGAGGTCCGGATAGTCGGACGGGCTCATCAGATTCGCCCACCGAAACTCCACCTTGTTTCTCACCTCCTGGTTGAGCACGTCGCCTTGTGGCGAGGGGCTGAAGTATTTCGCTCTCAACTCCGGCGGCAGCGACCGAAACGAGCGCTCGCGATAGATTCCGGCCCGGGCTTTGGCCAACGCGGCCTCGCTCGCGTCGCTGGCGATGATCTCGATCGGATGATGCCCCCACCCGCCATTCTGCAGCGCCATCGCGATGCTGTAGGGTTCCTCGCCGGTGGCGCACGCCGCGCTCCAGATCCGCAGCGGCTCGGTGTGACGTGAGAACCACTGCGGCACCACGTAATCGACCAGCCAGCGAATCTGATCAAACTCCCGCCAGAAATACGTCTCCTGGACCGAAAAGGCATCCAGGACCCGGTGCCATTCCTCGGGTCCGTTTTCGTCGTATTTCAGGATGTAATAGTAATCGAGGTAAGACGTGCAGCCGAGCGCCGACGCGCGGGGCTGCAGCTTTTCCAGCATCGTGTCGAAGCGCTCCGGCTCGAAATACAAGCCGGTGCGTTCGTGGATCAGGTCGCGCAACAGCTTCGGAACTGGTTCCGAAACGAGCAGCGCAGCGGCGTCACCAGGGGCGCGCGGGGTAGTCATTGCGCCTTGGAACCGTTTGCGGGCTCGCCGTTCGGCTCAGCCGGAGTGTTTTTCTCCGATGTCGCGCCGGCTTTGCGTCGCGAGGCAGATCTGGGCCGGGGTTGCGGGCCAGAAACGTCCTCCGGGGCGTTCCAAGTGTTCGCGTCCAATCCCGTTTGCGTCGCCACGCTCCTGATTTCTATCAGGCTCGTCATCACTGATTCGGCTGCCGCGGAGTGCTGCAGGTTAGCCTCGGTGATCGACTTGATCTGCGCCGCGATGTTCTCGCTCGCTTTCGTGAGGTCCCGCATCGCGCGCGACTGCTCCTGCAGTCCACGCGCGGCCTGTTCAGACTGCGTGCGCAAACTTTCGCCCGCCATGGCGACCTGACCGGTCGCCGTGGCCTGCTCGCTCATGGTTCGATTCACCGTCGTGACCAGCTTGCCGAGCCGCTCGGCCTCCTTCGCGATCTGATCCGAGGCAGTCGCCTGCTCCGCCATCGCGCGCGACGTCGACGCGCCGCTCTTGCGCATCGCCTCGATCGCCGCGACGACCTGACCAGTCCCGGTCGCCTGCTCACCAGTCGCTTTCCGCAGCTGCACGGCGATGCCGCTGGTGCTCTGCGCGGCCTTCACGACCTCGCGCGCGGCGCGACCGTGTTCGGCCATGGCCTGCGAAACCTCTTTCGTGACCTTCCGCATTTGCGCCGCGGCTTGCACGATGGAGCCGGCACCTTTCGCCTGCTCGGCCGTCGCGCCGGCCACCTGCCGCGCCTGCGCGGCCGTCACGGCGATCGCCTCCATCACGTGCCGGCTGGACAACAGTTGCTCGTCCGCGGCGCGGCTGATTTCCGCCACGACCGTGGTGTTCTCGCGCACGCCTTCCAAAATCCGCTGCAGGCCCGATAGTCCGCTTTCCGAGAGCCTGTTCGACTCCTCGGCCAGTCGCGCGCCATCCGTCGACACCTGCGTGGCCTCACGGGTCACGTTCTCGAGATTGCGCACGATGTCGGCGATGTCCGCCGTCGCCTTGGCCGCGCGCTCGGCCAGATTGCGAATCTCCTCGGCAACCACCGCAAACCCCCGGCCCGCATCCCCTGCTCGCGCCGCCTCGATCGAGGCGTTCAGCGACAGAAGATTGGTCCGTTCGGAGATCACATTGATCGTGTCGACGATGGTGCCGATTTTTGAGGTCTGGTTGTTCAACTCGCGCATCACGACCGTCGAGTTGTCCATCGCTCTCGCCACTCGTCCGATCCCTTCGACGGAGCGCCGGATCATCTGTCCGCCCTCCTCCGCCTCGCGCGAGGTTCTCGCGGCGATCTCCTGAGTCCGTTTCACCGAGTCCGCCACGGAGCGGCTGGAACGATCCATCTGCACGGCACTCGTGTTGGCGTTGTTCGCCGCCTCCGTGATCCGCTCCGCGTTTTGGGCCACCGATTGAATCGAGCGGGCCAACTCCTCCACCGAGGTCGACGTTTCCTCGACCGAAGTCGCCATGCCTTCCGCCATGGCGGCGACCTCTTCGATCGACGCGGCCATCTCGTTCATCGAGGACAGCGTTTCCTCGGCCGCGGCCGTGAGGTCATCCGCGTTGCGCGCCACGCCCTGGACCGAGCGGCCCATCTGCTCCATCGAGGCTGCCGTTTGGCTCAATCCCGAAGCGAGATCCTCCGAGTCCCTCGTCACCCGTTTTGCCGAGGCCGCCACTTCGGCAACGGCCGTTGTCAGTTCTTCGGCAGAGGTCGCCATCTCCTGGGAGGTCGCCGTCACCGATTGCGTCGCCGTGGCGATTTGCTTCATCGCCACGCTGGTCTGCGCGGCGGCTGCTGCCACCTCGCCGGTGTTCGCAGTCACCTCTTCAATGGACGCCGCCATTTCGTTCAGCGACGCCGCGGTATCTTCCGTTGAGCGGGTCAACGAGAGCGCCTGGGTCGCTGTTTGCTTGAGCGACCGCGCCATCTCTCCGGCTTGAGCCGCCGCCGTGTCGACGGACACGACCTGCGACGCCGCGCCGCTGTGCATCCGACGCGCCATCGTGTCGCGCGACTCGGTGGCATCATGCGCGGGATCCTTGGGTTTCCGCGAGCGAATCGCCGCGGGGTTGGTGGACGTTGATTTGGCCATGGGGTAAGGAAATTCTCAGGTAGGAGATACCGGTTGGCCGGCGGCCTCGGCGGCGCCAGCGGGCACGGTCATTTCTTCCAGCGTCAGCACCACGCCGACGTTCAGGATCAGGACGCTGCGCCCTTTGATCGTGGCGACGCCTTCGACATGGTTGCCGGCGATGCCGACGAGCGTCTCCTCGATCGGCCGGATCGACTCGGCTGGGATGCGTTGAAACTCGCGGGCCGAATCCACGATCAATGCGACGACCCGTTCCTGCACCTTGAGGAAAATCAGCCGCGTCCGCGCGTCGTAGGGCCGGCGCGGAAGTCCGAAGCGCGCCCGCAGATTGATCGCCGGGTAAACCTGTCCGCGCGAGAATACCACGCCATCGACGGCCGCGGCGGTGTTCGGCACCCGCGTCACGTGTTCCAGCATCTCGAGATGCTGCACGTCCGAGCTCCGCACCGCGTAGGCCGCGGAATCCAATTCGAACACGATGTAGGTATCGGCGAGACTCATGGAGAAAGAAGGCGCGTCACGACACGGCCACCGCCGGCGGACGGACCACGCCGGTCGTCAAGGCGTGCGGATCGAGGATCAAAATCGGCCGGCCGTCGCCGAGTTCGGTCGCGCCACTGATGCCCGGCACGCGCACCAGCGGATCCGTGAGCGGACGAACCACCACTTCGCGTTTCGCGCGCACGCGATCGACCAAAAGTCCGGTGGCGCCTCGCTCCGTGCCCAACACCAACAACGTCAGCAGCTCGCGCTGCGGCGACTCCACCCCGAACACGGTGTTCAGCCGCACAAACGGCAACAGGCCGTCGCGATACGGCACCACCTCGGTGCGCTTGATGGTCCGACGTTCGGCTGCGGGGATCTGGATGATCTCCACGATCGCGCTCTGCGGAACCGCGCAGGTCTCCGCTCCGATGGAAACAATGATGACATCGACGATCAGGACGCTAAGCGGCAGCCGCAACACGAACTCGGTGCCGTGTCCGATCGTCGAGTCGAGCGTCAGCGAGCCGCCCAGTTCACGGACCGTGCTCGCCACGACGGCCATGCCGATGCCGCGGCCCGCGGCCCGATCCGCCGTCTCCTGCGTGGAGAACCCCGGCGCCGCGAGGATCTGGAGCACGCCGCTCGGATCCAGGCTTTCGGGCACGGGCACTCCGAGCGTTTTTGCGCGCGCGGCGATTTGCTGCGGATCGATGCCCCGGCCGTCATCGCGAATGTGCACCACCACCGAATCCCCCACGCTCGTGGCGCGCAGCAGGATCGTGGCCTCCGCGGGTTTTCCGGCCGCAAGGCGTTCCCCCGGTGTCTCGATGCCGTGGGCGAACGCGTTCCGAACGAGGTGCAGCAGCGGCTCGTTGAGCCGCTCCGCCACATATTTGTCGATTTCCGTGTGCTCACCTTCCAGCACGACGCGGGCTTTCTTTTCCGAGCCCCGTGCGAGGTCGCGGACGATCAAAGGCAGTCGCGTGAAAATTTCCGCGATCGGCACCAGCCGCACGCGACCGATCGCCTTGCGCAATTCGCGCAGCGAGCGCGCGAAGCCCACGTCGATCTCCTTCAACGATTCGTTGCCTCGGAACTGCTGCTGGATGCGATCCTCGAGCCTGGACCGTTGGATCACCAGTTCGCCGGTGATCCGCATCAGTTCATCCAGCCGGGTCAGGTCCACCCGCACAAACCGCGACGTTGCCAGGGCGGCCAACTCCGGCGCCGCCGCGGCGACCGAACCCGCGGGCGCCGCTGGCTCGCACGATTCACCCAGCGGTTCGAACCGGAGCCCGTCCGCCGCCCAGGACTCGAAGTCCTGCGGAACTGCACGCAGCCCCAGGGTGAAGACGAAGACGATCGAGGCGTTCGGCTGCACGCGCGGCTCCGCGCGGAGAATCTCTCCGATGCGCCCCAGCCGCTCGCGCACGCTTTGCACGTTCACCCCGCGGGCGTCGAGCGCCGGCGAAGGAGCGAACGTGCAACGCCAGAGCTGCAGCCCGCGGGCGCGCGCGAGCTCCGCAGGATCGGCGGGCGGATCAGCGGGCGCAGGCGCGGCGGACATCGGAACGTTCGCCGGCGCGGCAGTGTCGCCGCTGGCGGCGCGCAGTGCCTGCGCCAGCTCCACGCACACGGGCACGGGTTCGTTCCGCTGATGAGATTGGATGATCGACTCCAGACACTGCGCCGCATCGAGGAGCAAATCGACGTGCGCAGTCGTGAGCGGCACGTCGTTGTGATTCAACGCCCGGAGCAGATCCTCCGTCGCGTGTGAGAGCTGCTCGGCAGGGCGAACCCCCGCAATCGCCGCGATCCCCTTGAGCGTGTGCACGCTGCGATAGAGCGGCTCGAGCCAGCCGCGCTGCTGCCCACCGCGCCCCGCGGTGCGATCGAGTGTCGCGATCCCCTCTCGAATGGCGCGGAGCAGTTCGTCGCATTCCGCGTAAAAGTCGTTGAGGAGCTCCTGCCGCAGCTCCGGCGAAAACTCCGCGCTCATCGTGCATGCCTCCCATCCGCACACGCGACAACGCCCACCGCGGACGCGGCGCAGAGGTCGAGCGAATTCGCCGGGGCCTCCGTTGGGGTCACCGCACAAACAAGCGCCGACCTCCACCGAGTCAACGCCCGGTACCAGTTCGACCGCCGACCGCGCCATCGGGGCATGGCAATGACCGGCTTCACGCCACCTCGCTCCCTTCTCTCCGGCGTGCCCCCGGCCGCTCGGAGCAGAGCCGGTCGATCGTAGTGCGAAGCAGGGCAATGCGGGCCGGTTTGGTCAGGTGCTCGGTGAAGCCGGCGTTCTTCGCCGCCAGCACGTCCGCCTCCATCCCATAGCCGCTCAGCGCGATGGCATGTCCTTCGAACCGCTCGCGCAGGTCCATCATGATGTCGAGGCCGCTGCCATCCGGCAGCCCTAGATCCGAGATGAGGAAATTGCAGTCGTCCCGGCCCGCGGCGACACGCGCTTCCCCGGCCGTCGAGACGGCGGTGACCTGATGCCCGAGTGCCCTCAACACGCGGGCCATCGCCTCGAGCGTCGGCTGATGATCTTCGACCAGCAAAACCCGCAGGCCCTCGCTGGCAGGCGGCGGCTCGGCGCCATCTTCTGCCGGAGGCGTCGCCACCCGTGGCGAAGTCGGCAAAACCACGGTGAAGGTCGCTCCACGTCCGGTCCCCTCGCTCCAGGCCGTTATCGTGCCCGCGTGCATTTCGAGGATCTTCCGGCAGATCGCGAGCCCAAGGCCCAGCCCGCCCTTCTGCCGGGCGCTCTTGCTCTCGCCCTGCTCGAAGGCGACGAAGAGCCGGGACCGCAGCTCGGGCGTAAGGCCCACCCCGGTGTCCGTCACACTGACGCTGATCGCGTGGCCCTCGGCCTGCCGGGTCAGCACCATGATCCGGCCGCTGCGGTCGGTGAACTTTTGCGCGTTGGTCAACAGATTCCAAAATACCTGGTGCAGGCGCGCGGGATCGCCGTGCACGTAGTGCCGCGTCGCCGCCAGCTCCAGCGTGATCGGCACCGACTCCGCCTCCCGGCAGATTTCCACCACCGAGTGCAACACCCCGTGCAGGTCGACTTCCGTTTTTTCCAGCTGGAGCTTGCCCCGCTCGACCCGCGTGAGGTCGAGCAGGTCGGAAATCAACCGAATCTCGAGCTCCACGTTCCGGCGGATCGATTCCACATGCGACCGGAGCTCCGCCGGCAGTTCCGGGTGCGTCTCGACATACGGCAGCGTGAGCATCACCGGCGCGAGCGGCGTACGCAGCTCGTGGCTGAGGGTGGCGAGAAAATCGCTCTTGGCGCGATTGGCGCGTTCCGCTTCGTCCTTGGCCTGCACCAGCGCCGCCTCGACGGACTTGCGGTGGGTGATGTCCCGGAAGAAACACGCCAGCCCGCCTGTTTCTTCGGGATAAAGGCTGACATCGAACCAGCGCCCAAGCGGCTCCGCAAAAACTTCGTAGTGCCGCGGCTTGCGATCGCGCAGGGCTTCGGCATGCGCTCCGAGGTCGAGTGCCGGGGGGCCAAGTGAATCCTCCGGCAACGCCTGGCCGATCAGGTCCGCGCGCCCGCGTCCCCAGAGTTCCTCCGCCTGGCGGTTCACATGCGTCAACCGCCCCGCGCCATCGATCGCAAAGAATCCGTCGTTGATGTTGTCGAGGATCTGGTTGGTCCGGGCATTGAGCTCCTCGCGCTGCTGCTCGGCGGCCTTCCGTTTGCGCTCCAGAGCGGAGACCAACCGGGCTCCGATCAGGATCAATAACATGCTGCAGAGCGACAGGAAGAGCACGGACCCAGCGCGCCCGATCTCGGCATCGAACCACCCGCGGCTCTCTCCATACGTCCGGATCCACGCGGAGAGGAACGGCAGCAGCAAAGCCGGCAGCAGGAACCGCCGCGCCATCAATCCGCCCGGATCAGGCGAGCAGAGGATCCGCATCACGCCGACGTTTGGCCGGCCGCACACCAGCCCAAGGCCCAGTGCAAACAGGGCTACGGCGGTGGGAAGCGCCGTCCCCGTATACTTGGGGACCGCATACAGCCGATCCATTCCGTAGAGGTATCCGATGATCGGCACGACACCGATGCAGCAGACCACCAAAGCGAACAACTGCGCGAGCAGGCGCTGCCGACGTTCGGGGGCATCCAAGAGCGCCAGGGCGAGGCCCCCGAGGAGAAAACAAATCGAAGCAGGCGGGCCCATCCGGCCCGGCGCCGTCGTGCCGGGCGCTCCCGGCAGCTCGGTGAAAAGCCACTGGTCGATGCCGAAAGAAACCCCGGTCAGGTGTTCGACCAGAGTCAGGCCCCCGAGCAGCGCCGCGACCGCCGCAGCTGCTTTCGCCGTCCACACGACCACTCGCCCCACGCCACCCAGCTGCAGTAGCAAGCTCGTCCCCACCAAAACAAGCCCCACCGCCGAGTTCGCTTTCATCGTAACCCCACCCGGCGAGATGGACTTCAGCGAGTCGCTGCCAACGATCCAGCCCGTCAGGCCCATCCCGCCGGCAGCGAGCACCACCAGCGCAGCAGCGTAGGCGGCACGCTGCGACGCTCGAGCCGGCAAACCGGGAACGGGGTAGACCTTAACGGCAGCGTCGGGCATCTAGGTCCGCCACGCTGACACGCACAATGGCCCGCGGTGCTCGACAGAATGATCAGACCGGTCTCCAAGGGCGACCGGGACCGGTGCGCAAGGCAGGAAAGCTTTCGCCCGGGACGGCTCCCGGCTCAGGGCTCGACGAGCGTGACCACGCGATCGATCGGCGGACGCTCCATCACCTGGGTCTGGCCGCTCGGCCAGCGCACCTCGATTCGGTCGACATTGCTGCTCGTGCCCAGACCGAAATGGAGCCGTGGGTCCCGCTGGAAAACATAGCTCGTCGGACACCGCGCTTCGGCCCGCAACGTCCGGCCGCCGGCGATCACTTTGATTTTCGCCCCGAAGCCATCGCGGTTGCTGCGGCGACCGGTGAGTTTCACGGTGAGCCAGTGCGCGCCGGTCGCGAGTTGGTTGTGCAACAACACGGCACGATCACCCAGGCTCGTCAGCACCAGATCCATCCGGCCATCGTTGTCGTAGTCGAAGGCGCCACTGCCGCGGAGATTTTTCTGCTGTTGGAAAAACGCGCCGCCGCGCTCCGAAGCGTCGACAAAGGTGGCGTTCCCGCGGTTCTCGAGCAGCAAGGGCGGCATCCCTTTCAGGTAATGGGGATCGCCGTCGGCGATGAACACGTCGAGGTCGCTGTCGTTGTCATAGTCCAGAAAATTGCCGCCCCAACCCGTGTAGCGCGACGACACGGTGAGGATACCGGAGGCCACGATCCGATCCTCGAAAAATCCTCCGGCGGCATTCAGGTAAAACGACGCCTTGCCGAACCGCGTGACCAGCAGATCTGGCAAACCGTCGCCATTCGCGTCACCGACCGCCGCGCCCATCGAGCCATCGGCCTGCCCGAATTGGTTGAACGCCACCCCGCTCTCCAACGCCACGTCGTGAAAATGGCCGCGGCCATCATTCGCGAACAGCAGGTTGGCGGTACCGTCATTCGAGACGTAGAGGTCCTGGTCGCCGTCGTCATCGTAGTCGAGCGGCGTCACGGACATCGCGCGGTGATGCGGCACGCGAATGCCTGCCGACTCGCTCACGTCCTCGAATCCCGCGGCCGCGGGACCGCGATTGCGGTAGAGAAGATTGAATTCCGATTCGTAGGAGAGCGGCCCCGGATAAGGCACGCCCGAACCCGCCGGGGGCTGGACGGCCGGATCGAACACGAGGTAGTTCGCCACGAACAGGTCGAGCCAGCCGTCGTTGTCCGCATCGAAAAACGTCGCCGAGATTCCGGCCTGCTTCGAGTGTAGTCCCGCCTGCGCGGTGACGTCCTCGAATGTGCCGTCGCCCCGATTCCGGTAGAGAATCAGTTCGCCGAAATTCACGACGAGCAGATCCGTGTCGCCGTCATTGTCGTAGTCCGCCGCAGCCGCCGTCGTGCCGAAGCCCCACCCTTCGACTCCCGCCTTTTTCGTCACGTTCTCGAACGTGCCGTCGCCGCGGTTCCGGAACAACGCGTTTGGCAATCGCTCGGTGCCCGCTGGCGCTTCGGACAGCACCGGCACCGGGCCGGAGTTCACGAGGTAGATATCCATGAATCCGTCGCCGTCGAAGTCGAGGATCGTGCCACCCGCGCCATCGGATTTCATGATGTTGTCCAGCTTCCCGTTGGCCAGCTGGTGCGTGAAGTCCAGGCCAGCCTGATCGGTCACATCCGCGAACACCGCGGCAGTCGCGCGCGCCGGCGGCTCCGCTTGATCCGACGCCGGCGACTGCCCGGCGGGTTGACCGCAACCAGCGAGCGCGAGCAGGCTCGCGAACAGACTCCCCGCGAAGAACCAGGATCTTCGGTGGTCAGACGTTCGACGTGAAGCGTGAACCCGCCGCGCGGCCGCACGAAACATACCCAACCACTGTGCCGTGCGCAGGAGCGCCGCTGCAATCCTACAATTGACCGACCGCGACGGCGTGTTCCGATTCCCGCGATCCTCGCTCCACCGGCGTCCAAGCGTGGCGTCGCGCCAGCAACAGGCCTGCCGCCACATAGAGGGCGGCGCCGGCGAGCAGCGCGATCCGGAAACCGAAGCTGAACGCGAGCAGCAGGACCGCGCCGGAGCCAAGCACCGCGGCCGCCCCGTTCACCGCAAATCCCCAATCCACCAGCTCCCCCACCCGCGTCGAGCCCTTCGCAAAAGGCATGCCCATGAAAAAGCCCAGCGGCCCGATCAGCGCCGCGGACGCCGCCATCCGGCCCCACATCGGGTACAGCGCGCAAGCCTCCGCGCACGCGGTGAAGAAGAATACGTTGAGCAGCACCCAGACGACGACGCCCACGAACGGCAGAAAATCGGGCGCCGCGAGCGAGTAACGGCTGCCGAGACCGGAGCACAGCAGCAACACGAACAGGAGCACCGCGAGCGTGTAGGCGGAGGGACCGATCATCAGCGTGAACTGCTGCAGCAGCACCAACTCGATGACCATGAAACCCGCGCCGATGCTGAAGAAATAAAGCCACGCCGCTCCGCGCAGCCGTGGTCCCGGCCGGAGAAATGGCAGCAGATTCAGCGGCAGCGCCAGCAGCGCCACGAGCGCCACCACCACTACGATCAGCAGTTTCGAGATGGGAAACCCGCGGTATTCCATCGCATCCGGCGTTTTCAGCTTCTCCACGCTGACGTTTTTCATCAGCCCCTGCTGCGCGGTGAACGGCCGGTTGTCGTCCGCCGGCGAGAGATCCGTCGCCGAGTCGGGCTGCACACGCCGCCAGCCTTCGCGCACGATCCGGTCGATGAGCGGATTGGCCCCGGGGGCCGGCTGCGGATACACGCGCTGCATCAGCATCGGATCCTTCCCCGCGAGCGCGAGGAACGCGTGCTCGATCTGCGCCTCGCTGAGCGGCGCCCGGCCGATCAGCAGCACCTGCCGGCGTAGCTTCGGCAGCGCATAGACCGCGAGATGCCGCTCCGGCTCGCTGATCCCGCAGAGCCGCAGCCCGGCGAGGGCCTCACTGACGAGCCGGGGACCGTAGAATTGATGCTCGACGATCAGGAAGCCGCCCGGGCGCAGCGCGCGGTAGGCGTCGCGAAACGCCTCCGTGGTGAAGAGGTAGTTTTCCGCCAGCGCAAATGCGCCGCTGGCCAGCGCGGCAAACGTGTTTGAGCTAAGCGAGTAGATCACATCGAACTGCTCGCGATGCCGCCGCACGTAACTGCGGGCATCCTCGGTCACGACCCGCACGCGTGGGTCCGAATAGAGCCGGCCGGAGTAGGCGGACAGCGCGCCGCCCTCGACGAGCAGCCCGTTGATGAACGAATTCACCTCGACGGCGTGCACCTCGGCGGCGCCGTTCTTCAGCGCCAGCAGCACGTCGCCGCCTCCGCCGGCGCCGATCGAGAGGAACCGGCACCCGGTCATCGACTCCATCAGCGGCTGCGGATCGAGGAAGAACGGCGAGGGTTGGGCCCGCAGGTCCGCCCAGTTGCCGTCGAACTCGTTCACGGGCGTGTTGGCGGCGTTGTCGATGCCGAGATTTTTGTAGCCCTCGCCTTGCTGGATCTTCACCAGCGCCATCGCATCCCAATGTCGCTGCACGACGGGCAGTCGCTCCTGGCGTGGTTTCGCCACCAGTGACTCGCGCCAAGGCAGCAGCCCGAACGGAATGACCACCAGCAGCAGCGAGGCATAACGTCGCCAGCCGGTCAGCCGGAGTGCCGCCGCCATCAGCAGCGGCAGCGGCAGCAAGAGCGCCGTCGCGGGCGTGCCCACGCTGTTCATCAGAGCGATGGCGGCAACCACGCCCAGCGCCGCGCCGACGAGATCGGCGCGGTAGAGTTTGGGCATGTCCGCGTGCTCCCAACGAAAGATCAGCGCCACGACCATGCCGCCGGTGAAAAAGCTCGAACACAGGATCAACACCGCCAACGCGAGCCGCCCGAGCATCGCGGGGCTCGAGACGACCTGCACGAAGTCCAAACCAAGGTGCAGCACCGCCAGCGGCCCGCCGAGGGCGAGCGCTGCGGTGGCCAAGAGCAACGGCGCGAGCAAGCGCAGCCCCGCCAGCCGCGGGAACAACCGCAGCGCCAGTCCACCGAGTCCGAGCCCCATCACTGCCAGCGAGAGGATCAGGAAAGCGAAGGTGTAGAAAAACTCCGCCGACAAGAGTCGCGTCCAGACGATCTCGAGCGAAATCAACGAAAACGACACCAGAAAGATCAGGACGCGGGGCGCGCGGAAGAAAGCGGGCATGGACGCCCCCGGGACTAAACGCGGCCGTTTCCCGCGCAACCGGCTTTGGATGAACGGTCACTCCCCGCGGTCGAACCGCGCGCGCCACGAACGCGAGTGATTGCCCCGCGCCACCGCGTGCAACCGGTCGAACCCAGGCCGTTCGCCCTCTGGTCGGTTGGCGGGAAGTCAGCCAGGCGGAGCGCGTCGCGCGCAGCGCTCACCTAGCGAACGCCGTCTGGCTTTCGCCGAACACCCGCGCGTTCCGACGACGCCCCTGGCGGTTGTTGCACCGCGGCGAGCCCAGGCGGGACCGTCAGACCGCGGGGATCTTCTCGTGATTGCCGCTCAGCCGGCGACGCGTTCGTCCAGGGGCGGAGTATCAATCCCCAGCGCGTCCGCGAGGTCGGTGAGATGCTCCTGTTCCTGCGCGATGATTTCGCGCAGCACCTCGCTTAGAGCGAATTCCCCCAGCGCTTCGGCCTGACGAATTCGTTCGCGGTAGTTCACGATCGTCACGCGTTCGTTTTCGAGGTCGAAGCGAAGCATTTCCCTCGCGTCGTCCGAACGCTTCACCTCCTTGGGCGTGGCGACCGGCGAACCATTCAGGTAGTCGATCTGCTTGGCAATCGTCAGCGCGTGCTCCAACTCCTCGCTGGCGTGGCGCTCGAGCTCGGCGGCGATGTGCAGGAACTCGGCGCCCTTAATCGTCTGGCTGTAGACGACGTAGGCGATGATCGCCTGATACTCGCGGGCCAGATCCTCGTTCAACAGCCGCACCAGTTCCTCGCGGCTGATCGTCTCGTTCGATTTCATCATGATTGCGGCCGCACCCCGCGGCATTGCGTGGTACCGGCGGTGCGCGAGACCCCCAGGCGGGAAATCGGTTCGGCGCCACCGCCGGATTAGCAGCCGGGCTTTCCCCGAAGCGAATGTCTCATAATGAGCGCTCGCCCGCTTTTCGCGTGCGCCGCGGGAGTCGTCGGCGCGAGCGCGTCGTGGTTTATCGGTGACCGTGAGAAAAGACTTGCGGTTCAGCTTGGGACCGGTTGTCGCACGCGCAGGCAGCGAACGGATTTTTCCCCATGAATGCTCGATCTGCGCTTTTCCTCGGCCTCGCCCTGCTTCCCCTGCTCGCCCGCGGTCAACTCTCGTGCGGCGTGGCCGAACCGCTCGACGAGGGCTGGACTTTTCTGCTCCGCGATCAGCCGGAGGCGCGGCAACCGGAATTCGACGACCGCTCCTGGTCCCCGGTGAACCTGCCGCACGACTGGAGCGTGCAGGGCCGGCTCAGTCCGGAACTGGCCAGCTGCACCGGCTACCTGCCTGGCGGAGTCGGCTGGTATCGGAAGCAGCTGACGATTCCCGCGCGGCCGGGCGGCGAGAAGGTCTGGCTCTACTTCGAAGGCGTCTACAATCGAAGCGAGGTTTACTTCAATGGTCACTTCCTCGGTCGCCGCCCGAACGGTTACGTTTCGTTCTACTATGATGCGACTCCGTACGTACGGTTCGACCAGGAGAACACGATCGCGGTGCGCGTCGACCACAGCCGCTCGGCCGACTCGCGCTGGTACACCGGCTCCGGCATTTATCGTCGGGTCCATCTGATCCGCACCGGCGCGGTACACCTCGCCCCCTGGGGAGTGTTTGCCCGGTGCGAAATCACCCCCGAGCACATCGCGAGCCTCGTGATCGACACCGAAATCCAGAACAGCACTGATCGTGAAGTGCCCGCCGAAATCCGGCACGAGCTCCGCTCTGCCGAAGGCGAGGTGGTGGCCGCCGCGACGGACAAGGTGCTGGTCGGCGCCCAAACGGATCGCACCGCCCGCGTCACGCTCGGCTGGCGCGAACCGCGGCGCTGGAGTGTCGACCACCCGTACCTGTATCAGCTCCGGACGACGCTCCTGCTCGATGGCCGGGTGATCGACGAGACCACGACCCGCACCGGCGTGCGCACGCTGGCGTTCGATCCTGCGCGCGGCTTCATGCTGAACGGAACCAGCCTGAAGCTGAAAGGCGTCTGCCTGCACCACGATGCCGGCGTGCTCGGCGCGGCGGTGCCGCGCGAAGTCTGGCGACACCGGCTGCAGACGTTGAAGCGCATCGGGGGCAACGCCGTACGCATGAGCCACAATCCCCAGGCCCCCGAGCTCTACGAGCTCTGCGACGAGCTCGGCTTGCTCGTGCTCGACGAGGCATTCGACGAGTGGGAGTTTCCCAAAAGGAAATGGCTGCGCGGCTGGAATGTCGGCGAACCCGGCTTTGAGGGCTCGTATGACTTCTTCGAGGAATGGAGCGCCCGGGACGTCGCGGACATGGTCCGACGCGATCGTAATCATCCATCGGTCTTCGCCTGGAGCATTGGCAATGAGGTCGATTATCCCAACGACCCCTACTCGCATCCGATCCTGGACGGCGATGGATCGCGCATCAGCCAGCCGATGTTTGGCGGCTACAAGCCAAATCAACCCGACGCCCGGCGGCTCGGCGCGATCGCTCAGCGGCTCGCGGCCGAAGTGAAAAAGCACGACCCATCGCGTCCGGTGACAGCGGCGCTCGCCGGCGTGGTGATGTCGAACGAAACCGATTATCCCGGCGCGCTGGATATCGTGGGTTACAACTACACCGAGGACCGGTACGCGATCGACCATCAGAAATATCCGCAACGCGTGCTGTACGGCAGCGAGAATCGCCACACGCGGAAGGCGTGGTCCGCCGTCGCGGACAACGCTTTCATCTTCGGCCAGTTTCTCTGGACCGGGATCGATTATCTCGGCGAAGCGGGTCCGTGGCCATCGCGGGGCGCGAGCTCCGGCCTGCTCGATCTGACCGGCGCCGTGAAACCGCGCGGCCATTTTCGCGAAGCGCTGTGGTCCGACCAACCGGTTCTCCACCTTGGCACCATGCGCCAGCCCAAGGACGACCGGAAATCGATCGATGCGTGGCCGGTTTGGAACTACGCGCCGGGCACGCCGGTGCGGGTGCTCTGCTACACCAACGCCGCCACCGCGAGTCTGCGGCTCAACGGCCAGGCCATCGGTGAGGAGAAGCCGTATGATCCGGAAACGGGCGTGATCGCATGGGATATTCCGTTCGCCGCCGGAGAACTCGAGGCGATCGGCCGGGACGCCACCGGTGCGGAAATTTGCCGCAATCGACTCCGGTCCGCCACTGCCCCCGCCACGATGGAGCTGACCTGCGCCGACTCCGTGCTGGATCGGCACCGCGGTGTCGCGCTGATCGCGTTGCAGATGGTGGATCAGCACGGCGTGCCCGTGATGGACGCCGAGCACGAAGTCACCTGCAGCGTGGAGGGTCCGGCGCGGCTGCTCGGACTCGAAGCGGGCGACATGCGTGACGTCAGCGACTACACCGATGCCGTGCACCGCGTTTTCCACGGGCGGATCGTAGCCTACGTCCAAGCAACGGGGACCGAAGGTCCGGTCCGCGTGCGCTTCACGGCCGCGGAGCTGCCCGAAGCCGTGATCACGCTGGCGGCTCGGTAAGCCGGATCGGCCGGAGGTGGAGCGCCTTGCCCCCCAAGGCGCTGCATTTCCGCGTGGCGGAACGCGTGATCTCTCGGCTACGCCAGGGCAAAAGATTCACCCGATCAGGTGATAGCGAAAGGCACCCGCCATGCGCTACCGTGTCGAGCTAACGCTCCGCCCCTTTGCCCGACTTCGCTTTAGCTCGGGCCCCGACCACCCGGTTCGCCACCCCTCTCCCACCTCGGCTTCGCCGATGCGTTCATCGCACCCGGCGACAGCTGGGCTCCCCGACAAAACCCCGACAACCGTTCGTTCGTATTCGTTCGACCCGACACCACCACACTGGCCTGACAACATGAACACCAAGAGACCGAACCACCCCGTCTTCACGAGGCTGCAGGGACTCGCCCTGGCCGCGCTCGTCGTCAGCAGCACTTCATTGCTGCCCGCACAAACGACCGTTCCCACCCGAGACACCGCGGACGACGAGAAGGACGACGAGATTGTGCAGCTCTCCCCCTTTGAAGTCGTCGGCGACCAGGACCACGGCTACGCCGCGACCTCCTCGCTCGCCGGCTCGCGCCTCAACATGCAGCTGCGCGACGTCGCCTCGGCGGTGTCGGTCGTGACCTCCGAGTTCCTGCGCGACACCGGCTCCAACAATCTCCGGGACGTGCTCGTCTACACGACGAGCACGGAGGTCTCGGGCATCGGCGGCAACTTCTACGGTGGCAATGCCGACGACAACGCCTACCGCAATCAGATGCTCGCGAACCCGCAGAGCGGCACCCGCGTGCGCGGACTCAACACCGCCGACCTGACGCGCAACTTTTTCGTCACGAGCATCCCGATGGATGCCTACAACACGTCGCGCATCGACATTCAGCGCGGGCCCAACTCGATCCTCTTCGGTCTCGGCAGTCCGGCCGGCATCATCAACAACACGCTCAAGGACCCGAATCTCCAGAAACTCGAGGGCGAGGCGCAGTTCCGGTTCGGCAGCTACGGTTCACACCGCGAGATGGTCGACGTGAACGTGCCGTTGATCAAAGGCCAGCTCGGCTTGCGCGTCGCGGGCCTGAACGACGAAGCGCAATACCGGCAGGACTTCACCTTCAACCACGACAAGCGCGTTTACGGCGCGGCGCGGTGGCAGCCCAAGCTCGCGCGCAGCATCTTCACGCAGATCGATGTGAAGGCGGAGAAGGGCGAAATCCGCGGCAACCGCCCCATCGCCACCACCTCCGCCGATTTCATCACGAACTGGTTCGGCCCGCTCAACAAGTACCTGATGTACGATCCGCTGACCAGCAACGGCATCCCGCAGGAGCCGGATGGCACGCAGCATCGCGAGCTGTCGCACTACTTCGCCGGCGCGCCGGGCCGCGACTGGTGGAACAGCTCCCCCGCCACGATCTATCAAAGCCCCGGCGGCGACACGATCGGCAACGGCCGGCTCGACGCCTATCGCCAGCGCGATGGCTCGCCGTGGGGCGGTCTCAGTGGCGTGACCAATCCCAACTACGATGAAGGCGGCACCGGCGCATGGAATCGCAACACCGCCGGGTTCTTCTCCGGCAACGCGATCATCTCGGACCTCATCAGCAACTACCAGAGTGCGACCGGACGGACGTTCAACGGCTTTGGTGCCGCGCTCTGGCCCACCCAGATGATCCTCGATGGGCCGCTGGCCTTCATCGACCGGACAATGGCCGGCCCGAACAAGGGAGAGTGGAATGACTTCGACACCATCGATCTCTCCTTCACGCAGACCTACTTCGATGGCCGGCTGGGCTTCAACGCCGCCTACTACCGCGAGAACTACGAATCCGGTTTTGCCAACACGATCAACTCGAACCGCGTCAGCGTCGACGTGAACGCCACGCTCCGCGATGGTTCCCCGAATCCCGACGTTGGCCGGCCCTACCTCGTCAGTTCGAGTGCAGGTCGCATCGCCGAAGAGGACCGCGAGTCCTGGCGCGTCACCGGTTACTACAAGTTTGACCTCGCCGATTACCTCGGGCGCGAGCACTTCCTCAGCAAGATCTTCGGCGAACAGACCTTCACCGGCATCGTGTCCAGCCAGCGGTACGACAACTTCAGCCGCGACTTCAACCTCTATGCCTGGGATGCGAACACCTACGGCGTGCCGTTCCTGAATTCTGCCAACCACCAGGCGTGGTGGGGACTCCACTACATCGGCGACAGTCTGCAGAACGTCGCGACGTTCGACGCCATTCCCGCCTCGGCCATTCACGGCGTCACCGCCCAGCGCACGCCGCCGGCCAGCCAGAACACGCTCGTGTGGGACAACAACACGAGCACCTGGCACAACGCCTCCATCAGCCTCCTGAACTGGCACGACAATCTCGACGACCTCTACACGGGCGCCGCCGAAGGCTATGACACCACGGATTCGACGGCCTTCGTCTGGCAGGGCAAACTCCTGAACAACGCCCTCGTCCCGCTGTTCGGCTGGCGCAAGGACGAATATGAGCGCTGGGACAAACCCGCCGCTCTCGTCCGCGATCCGTTCAATGCCGTGCTGCCCTACAGCCCCAATTGGAACTACTCCACCGTGAAACCGCTCAAGGCCGACGAGCAGCGCCGGAGCTGGGGTGCGGTGCTCCACGTCAACGAGCTGCTCGAGCTGTTCGGGATGCGCCGGCTGCCGCGGGGCCTCGGCGTGAGCTTCACCTACAACGATTCGAACAGCTTCCGGCCGTCCGAGGTCGGCCGCGACATCAACGGCAGTCAGTTCCCCGCTCCGTCCGGCGAGACGAAGGACTACGGCGTGCTCGTCACCGCGCTGGACAACAAACTTTCGCTGCGCGTGAACTGGTTTGAGACGCTCCAGAAGAACACCACGCTCAACCGCGGTCCGTCGACCTACTGGGCCAAGGCCGGCATCGCGCGCACGATGAACACACTCGCGCAGGAAGCCTGGGGCTCCTGGAGTCCCAACGGCAGCCAGACCGCGCCCGAGGGCCTGGTGAACAAGTGGTTTTTCGGCAGTTCCTACGACGCCGCGCTCGCCGCTCAGCCGCTGCCCGGCAACTGGCGTGACCAGCTGAGCACACTCGTCACCCAACCGCTGCGGATTCGGAGCGCGGCAGTCCCGGGCTCGGGCAACTACGTGGCGCAGGGTGCCATCAATCCCGACACGAACCTGCCCTACCTCGCGCCGCCGCTCACCGCCGACGAGGTTGAATACCGCCGCGCCTGGTTCGACGCGCGGAGCAACGCCGAATGGTTCCGCCCGCTCAACCCGACCTGGGTCGCGGCCGAGCAGTTCGAAAAGATCTCCGGCGACGACTACCGCATCTGGGGCGAGGGTCCGCCGGCCGGACAGAAGCTTACCAATGATCTCAAATCAGAGGGCGTCGAGATCGAGCTCACGGCCAATCCGCTCCCGAACTGGCGGCTCACGTTGAACGCCGCCGAGATCAAGGCGGTCCGGAACAACATCCTGCCGGACTGGGCGCCGTTTGTCGCCGAGAACACGGACCTGTGGTTTGAGGGTTACAACAACAACCCCGGAGGACCTAGCCAGTTGAACTATTGGACGATCGACGGATTCTCCGACCTGCGCCACTGGGGCGGCACCACGACGTATTCGTCGGAACAGGATACGTTCGGCGGACGCATGATGCAGGACGTCTACGGGCCTTACGTGAACGCGATCTCGGGCGAAGGGGTGTCGGTCAGCGAGCTGCGCCGGTGGCGGCTCAACTTCGTGACGAACTACACCTTCCTCAGCGGCGCCCTGAAGAACCTGAACATCGGTGGCGCGGTTCGCTGGCAGGATGAGACCGCGATCGGCTACTACCCCCAATACAACTCCGACGCCAACATCTGGGTGACGAATGTCAGCCGGCCGATCTACGGACCGGCGGAGACCAACTACGACGCCTGGATCGGTTATGAGCGGAAGCTCGGGCACAAGTACGTCTGGGTTATTCAGCTGAATGTCCGCGATCTCTTCGCCGACGATACGCTGATTCCGATCCTGGCGAATCCCGACGGCACGATCGCGCAGGTCCGCATTCCGGCCCGCGCGACGTGGAGCCTGACGAACACGATCCGGTTCTGATCTCAGCTCTTTGCATGGTGGAACCCGCCACGGATGGCGGGTTCCTTTTTTAGTTGCAGCCGCTCAGTCTCTGCAGGAGCGCAGCCTTGGCAGGGCCCCTGCGGTTCACTGCCTGATGAGCCCGGCATGGTGGAGCGCGTTGCCCAACGCGCTTTTCTCCGGTCGCTGCGCGACCACGACCAAAGCACCATTGCCAACCTTTCAGCGCCCTCCATCGTCTCAGCCCACGAACGTCGCGATGATCAACGCCCCTGGATTCCGGCATTCGATCCGGCACGCGCGGTGGCTCTCCGTCCTGTTGACACTGGTCGCGGCGGGTCAGTCCGTGACGGCGATCGCCACCGAGACCGTTCTTACCACCGCGGCGCAGGTCCGCGCGTTGACCGAGGAGGAAGCCCGCCACGCCGTACCGGTGCGGCTGCAGGGCGTGTTCATGGGCGAAGCGGATCCGGAAGGCATCGCCTTCGTGATTCAGGACCAAACCGAGGGCATCTATGTGCAAGGCCCCGCGGAACTCGTGGCGGGACTGGTTCGCGGCGATCTGCTGCAGATCGAGGGTGTCACCGATCCCGGCGGCTTCGCCCCCTACGTGGTGGCCCGCAACATCACGAAAACGGGCCAGGGGCCGATCCCGGAACCGGCGCGCGTTTCGCTCGAGGAATTGAGCTCCGGACAAATGGACGCGAAGTGGATCGAAGTGTCAGGCATCGTGCGCAGCGTCGACCCGAAGCTGCCCAGCGACGTCGCGCGGCCGCCTCCGGGCACGCGCTACGCCGTCCCCTCTTCCGCCGGCGTGTCCGCGTCCAGTGAGGGCAAGGTGAAATTCAAACTCGCCTCGGGCGGCGCCCGGTTGGTCGTGCAGGTCTGCGGCGAATTCAATCCCGAGGACTACATCGACGCCGAAGTCCGGCTGCGCGGGCTGTGCTTCAACTTGCACAATCGCAATCGCCAGTTCGTGCGCCCGTTCGTGCAGGTGCCCCGCGGCGTGGAGGTGATCCGGGAAAAGCCGCCGCCGGAAAGACCCTTCGACGGCGAACCGTATCCGGTCGGCAACTTGCTTCGCTTCGAGCAGCTCACCGGCCAGCAGGGGCATCGCGTCCACGTGCGCGGCATCGTACTCCACCACCAGCCGGGTTACGCGCTGTGGATCCGCGACCGCGACCACAGCCTGCGCATCGATACGACGCAGGCCCATGAACTCCGGCCGGGCGACGAGGTGGACGTGGTCGGGTTCCCCGCCTTGCGCGACTACAGCGCGGAACTCGAGGACGGCATTTACCGCAAGCGCGGAACGCAGGCGCCGCCCGCGCCGCACGTGCTGACGGACGTCTCCAGCGCGCTGCGGCAGGACGGCGATCTGGTGCAGCTGGACGCACGGCTCGCCGAACTACGGCGCTTCCCCGACAGCGTGGCGCTCGTGCTGGACTGGCACGACACCGCGATTCGCGCCCAGCTCCGGCTGCCCGAACACACCACCGCGCCCACCGGCTGGTTGCCCGGCAGCCTGGTTCGCGTTTCAGGCGTGTGCTCGGTGGTGACCGACGAGGCCGGTCCGCTCGGCGGCTTGTGGGAACCGCGCTCCTTTCAACTGCTGCTCCGTTCCGCCGCGGATCTTGCGGTCGTTCAACCGCCCTCCTGGTGGAACGCGGAGCGGGTCGTCTGGATCTTGTCCGGATCGCTCGTCCTCGCGGTCGCGGCGGTCGCGGCCGTGGTCTTCGCGTCCCGCCGGCGGCTGCACGAGCAGGAGCGGCGCCGTGCGATGGCCGAGACAGAATTCGCCGCGATCCTGAATGAACGCAACCGCGTCGCGCGCGAAATCCACGACACGCTGTCCCAGGGGCTGGGCGCGATCTCTGTTCAACTGGAACTGGCGCGCACGCACGCCGGCGAGATGAGCGCACCAGTCCGCGATCATCTCGGCCTCGCGCACAAGCTCGCCCGCGCCGCGCTGGCGGATGCGCGGGATTCGATCTGGAACATGCGTTCCCAAGTACTCGAGCGATGCGATCTCGGGGAAGCCTTGAACGAGATCCTGACGCAGACCACCGAGGGCACGCGCGTGCAGCCGGGGATGCAGGTGGAAGGGCTGAGCCGCCGGCTGCCGCCCGTCGTGGAAAACAACCTGCTCCGCATCGGTCAGGAAGCGATCACCAACGCCAGCAAACACGCGCACCCCACCCGCATCGACGTGCGGCTGGCGTTCGATGGCCGCACCGTGCGGCTCACCGTCGAGGACGACGGCGTCGGCTTCGTCAACGGCACTCAGCCCAAGGGGAGCCGCAGCTTCGGGTTGGTCGGCATGAAGGAACGCGCACAGTTGTTGGGTGGCACGGTGCAGATCACCAGCGCTCCCGGACAAGGCACTCGCGTCACCGTCGTTGTCACCGTCTAGGTTCCTCCTCACTCAACTCTCTTCCCTCAGCGCTCAACTTCCGTCCCTCTCAACTCTCATCTCTCAACTTCTCGTCGCTCTCAGCTCTGGACTCTAGGCTCTCGGCTCCTTCTCCCCTTTTCCCCCGAACGAGTGAGAGGCACTCCGCAGAAGATGTGCTAGATTCGCTTGCTCCGCCGCAGCCACTCGCGTTTTTGACCACCATGCCCGGGACTGACTTCACCGCACCGCAAGTCACGCGCCCCGAATCCGGCGCCACGATTCGCGTCCTCGTCGTAGATGATCATCCGCCGATGCGCGTCGGGTTGGTCGCGCTCATCAGAAGCCAGCCCGGAATGGACGTCGTGGCCGAAGCGTCCGACGGCGAGGAAGCGATCGAGATCTACGACGACCTCCAACCCGACGTGGTTCTCATGGATCTGCGCATGCCGGGGATGGGCGGCGTGGAGGCGATTCTGGCCATCCGCAAAAAGGCCCCCGAAGCGCGCGTCATCGTGCTCTCCACCTACGACTGGGACGAAGACATCCACCGCGCCCTCCAGTCCGGCGCAAAATCCTATTTGCTCAAGGACATGCCGATCGAGGAGATCGCGAGCACGGTGCGGGCCGTGTACGCGGGCGACACCTCACTTCCGCGCTCCGTGGCGGAGCGGCTGACGGAGCGCGCGCAACGGGAGCAGCTCACCGAGCGCGAGCGCGACGTGCTCGAATCGCTGATCAAGGGTCGCAGCAACAAGGAAATCGCTTCCAGCCTGTGCATCTCCGAAGACACGGTGAAATCCCACCTCAAGACGCTGTTCGCGAAACTGCGCGTCCGCGACCGCACCGGCGCCGCGATCGAGGCGATTCGGCATGGGATTGTACACCTGAAATAGTCCCGCCCGATCCGCGGCGGCGCGGCCGCGTCGGCAGGGCGCGTTGTCCCCGCTCCCACTCACGCCATCCCTCCACCCTCCGCACTCACCCGATCAGGTGATGCGGCCAGCCGTACGGAAATGTTAGGCTGATCCCGTAGCTGATTCGACTTTCGGTGCCGGGCTCACGCAACCTCGGGCCGGAGGACTGCGGCCCCCGAGCCTCGCGACTTCCCCCATGACCTTCCTGCCCCTTGGTGTGAACTTCCCTCGCCTTCCGCGCTTCGCTGCGAGCCTGGTGCTCGCGATCTGGCCCGCGGCCTCGTTCGCAGCGGAGGCCGCTGCCACGCCCGAGCGCACCGGCGCGCCGCATCGGTTCGAGATCGGCGCGGACGCGTTCCTGCTCGACGGCCAACCGTTCCAGATCCGTTGTGGCGAACTCCACGCGCCGCGCGTGCCCCGCGAATACTGGCGGCACCGGCTGCAGATGGTGAAGGCGATGGGGCTGAACACCGTCTGCGCCTATCTTTTCTGGAACATGCACGAGCCGCGTCCCGGCGAATTCGACTGGTCGGGCCAGGCGGACGCCGCGGCGTTTTGTCGCGAAGCGCAGGCCGCAGGCTTGTGGGTGATCCTCCGGCCGGGTCCGTACGCCTGCGCCGAATGGGAAATGGGCGGCCTGCCGTGGTGGCTGCTGAAGCACGATGAGATCAAGCTACGCACCCGCGATCCGCGGTTCATCGAGGCGGCGCGCCGGTATCTTCAGGAAGTCGGCCGCGAGCTGGGTCCGCTGCAGGTTTCCCGCGGCGGCCCGATCCTGATGGTGCAGGTGGAAAATGAGCACGGTTTCTACGCCGACGATCCCGCCTACATGGGCGACATCCGCCAGGCGCTGCTCGACGCGGGCTTCGACGTGCCGCTGTTCGCCTGCAATCCGACGCAGCAGGTGCGGCGCGGCTACCGGCCCGATCTGTTTCCCGTGGTCAACTTCGGCACCGATCCCGCCGGCGGCTTCCGCGCGCTCCGCGAAATCCTGCCGACCGGCCCGCTGATGTGCGGCGAGTTCTACCCGGGGTGGTTCGACACCTGGGGCGCGCCGCATCACACCGGCCAGACTGAACGCTACCTCACCGATCTCGACTACATGCTCCGCACGGGCGCGTCGTTCAGCATCTACATGGCGCATGGCGGCACCACGTTCGGTTTCTGGACCGGCGCCGATCGGCCGTTCAAGCCCGATACCTCCAGCTACGACTACGACGCACCGATCAGCGAAGCGGGCTGGGCTACGCCGAAGTTCGAGCAATCGCGTGCGCTGCTTTCCAAATACCTGTTACCCGAGGAAACGCTGCCGGAGCCCGCGCCCCGCCACCGCGTCATCACCCTTCCGCCCACTCCTGCCGAGCAGGTCGCCGCCATTTGGTCGAACCTTCCTGCGCCCATCACCGACGAGTCTCCGCGCACGATGGAGCTCTACGATCAAGGCTTCGGCTGCATCGTTTATCGCACGCAATTGCCGGCCGGCCCCGCGGCGATTCTGGAGGCCGCGGCGATCCACGATATCGGCCAGGTGTTTCTCGACGGTCAGCGGATCGGCTTCACCGACCGCCGCTCGCGCCACTATCGCGTGCCGTTGCCCGAGCGCACCACGCCCGCGACGCTCGACATCCTCGTCGAAGCGATGGGCCGGGTTAACTTTGGCGTGGAAGTGCACGACCGCAAAGGCATCCACGGTCCGGTGACGCTGACCGCGTCCGGGCAGCCGCGCAGGGAACTTCGCGGTTGGCAGATTTTCCGTCTGCCGCTCGATCAGCCGATGCTCGGCACGCTCCGCTACCAACCGACTGGTGAACAGGAGCGAACCTCGCCGGCGCCGGCATTCTGGCGTGCGACGGTGAAGGTCGAACAACCGGGTGACTGTTTTCTGGACATGCGCCCGTGGGGCAAAGGGTTTGTCTGGGTGAATGGTCACAATCTCGGCCGGTATTGGAACATCGGCCCGCAGCAAACCATGTATGTGCCCGCGCCGTGGTTGAAGGCCGGCGACAACGAGATCGTCGTGCTCGACTTGATCGGGCCCGCAAACCCGGTCATCGCCGCGCTAGACCAGCCGATCTTGGATCAGCTCCGCCCGAAGCTGGATTTCGCGCCGTCGCGGCGGCGGCAGGTGACGTTGCGCGCGGATTTTGGAACGCCGGCGCACCGGGGCAGCTTCGACGCGAGCCCGGCTTTGCAGGAGGTGAGTTTCTCCCATGCCGTGCGCGGCCGCTATTTTTGTCTCGAGGCACTGAACGCGCAGGATGGCGGCCCGTTGGCCAGCGTGGCGGAGATCGCGCTGCTCGACGACTCCGGGCATCCGCTGAGCGCCGAGGCGTGGACCATCGCTTACGTCGACAGCGAGGAACGCGAGCAGGGCGACGGCACTGCCGAGAACGCGATCGACGGCCAAACGGCGAACGCCTGGCGCACGCAGTGGGGCACCGCGCAGCCCGGCTATCCTCACCGCCTCATCGTCGATCTGGCCGAGCCGCGCACGGTCGGCGGCTTCCGGTATGTTCCACGTCAGGGTCCGCCAGACACGACGGGGCGCATCAAAGACTATCGCGTCTTTGTCGCCGACGATCTGATCACTCCGTAGGACCACTTACGGGCGGTCAGCGTCAGTGATACCATCGCACGATCATGTAGGCGACCGCCTCGGTGTTGCCGAGGTTCACGATCGCGTGGGGCACGTCCGCCGCGTAGTAGGCCGAATCGCCCCGGCGCAACTCCGTCTCCTTCTCGCCCGATTTCACCTGCACGTGGCCTTTGGCCACCGTGAGAATCTCCTCCGCGCCGCGCGCGTGCGGATCGGACACCAGCTTGCCGTGTGGATGCAGGATGAGCTCGTAGAACTCCACCTGCTTCTCGAGATCGATCGGCGAGAGGGTCCGCAACTGGTGCTCGTCGTTGTCGAACAGAATATGGTTTTCGTCGTTCGCGCGAATCACCCGCCAGACCCGCGGACCATCGTCAGGCAGCAACCGCGCCAGCGGCACGCGCAGCCCGGTGGCAATCTTGCTCATCACCGCGATCGTCGGGTTGCGCTTTCCCTGTTCGATTTGCGAGAGCATGCCCTTGCTCACATCGCTGCGCACCGCGAGATCGCCGAGCGAGAGCTTCTGGCGATGACGTTCCGTCAGGATCTTTTTCGCGATTATTTGGGAGGAGTGTTCGGGAGTGTTCACTATGGTAAACAAAACGTTTGACGCCGTCCTGTTTACTATGGTGAACATGTTGTTCAAGCCCAGCCCGAAAAATCATGCATCTCCCCACGACCATGCAGGCCATCGCCAAGCTGAAGCCCGGCCCCGGGCTCAACCTCATCGAAGTCCCGGTGCCGGTGCCGGGAATCAACGATGTGCTGATCCGAATCAAGCGCACGTCGATCTGCGGCACGGACATCCACATCTACAACTGGGACGCGTGGGCCGCGAAGACGATTCCGGCGCCGATGGTGATCGGTCACGAGTTCGTCGGCGAAGTCGCCGCGGTCGGCTCAAACGTCACCACCTTCCAGATCGGTGAACTCGTCGACGGCGAGGGCCACATCGTGTGCGGTGTCTGCCGCAACTGCCTCGCTGGGCGCCGGCATCTCTGCAAGGACACCAAGGGCGTCGGCGTGAACCGTCCCGGCGCCTTTGCCGAATACCTCTGTCTCCCCTCCAGCAACGCCGTCAAGGTCGACCCGACCATCTCGCTCGATGTGCTGTCGTGCTTCGACCCGCTGGGCAACGCGACGCACACCGCGCTGCAATACGATCTCGTCGGCGAGGACGTCCTCATCACCGGCGCCGGCCCGATCGGCTGCATGGCCGCGGCGATCGCGCAGCAGGCCGGCGCGCGCAAAGTCGTCGTTACTGACGTCAATCCCGACCGGCTCGCCCTGGCCCAGCGCATGGGCGCCACGCGCGTGGTTGACGTGTCCAAGGAAAAACTTCCCGACGTGCAGCACGAGATCGGCATGAAGGAGGGCTTCGACGTCGGGCTCGAGATGTCCGGCAATCCGCGCGCACTGAATGACATGATCGACAACATGGCGCACGGCGGCCGCATCGCCCTGCTCGGCATCATGCCTGAGCGTGCCGCCGTCGATTGGAACAAGGTTGTCTTCAACATGCTCACGATCCGCGGCATCTACGGCCGCGAGATCTACGCCACGTGGTACAAGATGCAGTCGCTGATCCAGCGCGGACTCGACATCACCCCCGTGATCACCCACCGGATGCCGTTCACGGACTTCGAGCGCGGGTTCGAGCTGATGCGCTCGGGCAAGAGCGGCAAGATTGTCCTCAATTGGGAGGTCGCATGACGCCCGCCTACCGCGAGCACCTGCAAGGGATCGCGGCCGAGATCGAGTCGGCCGGACTCACCAAGCGCGAGCGCGTGCTCGCCTCGCCGCAGCGGCCGCAGGCCACCGTTGAGCCAAACGAGTCCGTCCTGAACTTTTGCGCGAACAACTACCTCGGCCTCTCCAATCACCCTGAGGTCATCCGGGCCGCCCAGGCGGCGCTCGACCGCTGGGGTTATGGATTGTCCTCCGTTCGCTTCATCTGCGGCACGCAGCAGATCCATCGCGAGCTCGAAGAGAAGCTCAGCGGGTTTCTGCGCACGGACGCCACGATTCTCTACTCTTCGTGTTTCGACGCGAATGGCGGCGTGTTTGAAACGCTACTGGGGTCCGAGGACGCG
The DNA here is from genome assembly GCF_000019965.1 of Opitutus terrae PB90-1. Taxonomy (GTDB): domain Bacteria; phylum Verrucomicrobiota; class Verrucomicrobiia; order Opitutales; family Opitutaceae; genus Opitutus; species Opitutus terrae. The sequence continues at coordinate 3,738,001 of NC_010571.1, read as the reverse complement.
GTGATCAGCGACGAGCTGAACCACGCCTCGATCATTGACGGCATTCGGTTGTGCAAGGCGCGCCGCTTCCGCTACCGCAACTGTGACCTGGCCGATCTCGAAGCGAAGCTGCGCGAAGCCGACGCTGGCGGCGCGCGGTTCAAGCTCATCGCGACCGACGGCGTCTTTTCGATGGACGGCTTCATCGCGCCCCTGCGCGAGATCTGCGCCCTCGCCGACCGCTACAACGCCATGGTCATGGTCGACGACAGTCATGCGGTCGGCTTTATCGGCCCGACCGGCCGCGGCACCCCGGAATTGTGCGGCGTCGCCGATCGGATCGATCTCCTGACCGGAACGCTGGGCAAAGCGCTCGGCGGCGCGAGCGGCGGCTACGCGAGCGGACGGAAAGAGATGATCGCGCTGCTCCGCCAGCGTTCGCGGCCCTATCTGTTCTCCAATTCGCTCGCTCCGGTCATTGCCGCTGCGAGTCTCGTCGTGCTCGACCTGCTCGACCGGTCCGACGAGTTGCGGGCCCGGTTGGCCGACAACACGCGGTTCTTTCGCGAAGGCCTCACTGCCGCAGGCCTGACGATCCGCCCCGGCACGCATCCGATCGTGCCGGTCATGCTCGGCGACGCCGTCCTCGCGCAGGAGTTCGCCGCACGAATGCTGGCGCGCGGCATCTTCGTGGTGGGCTTCTTTTTCCCGGTCGTGCCGCTCGGAGCGGCGCGCATCCGGGTGCAGGTGAGCGCCGCGCATACGCGCGACGATCTCGAGCGGGCCATCGCCGCCTTCACCGCCGTCGCCGACGAGTTGGGCTGCCGTCGGCGCGGGCCTGGCTGACATCTGACATCGCGGTCGCCGCCTTCGAAGAGATCGATTCGGGATCGACCCGCTGGAAGAGGACGTGTCGTCAACGCGAGGTCCCGCCCAGTCTTCCTGCGCTTACGCGCAGGGCCACGTTTCGGTCGTGGCCCGCTCCGTGAGGAGCGGGAGTATCTTCACGTCGTGCACCAGGCGCACCGCAATGGCGCGTCTGATCCTTCTGACGTAGGTGGGACGTTCATGCTCCGTGGCACCGGACTCCCGCCCGTGGGTCGCCTCAGGTAACTGTTCGGTTACGCAGCGTTGACAGCCGGCCCCCCGTGGGCTTGCTTCGCCCACGCCCTGCCCCTCCCCTTCGCCTCCCGTGAAAGCCTCTCCCTCAGCCGCGGACCGCGTCGAACATCTGCTTTCCGCCCCGCCGCCCCTGGCGCTGGAGGCCGTCCGCCAACTGGGCGGCGATTTTACGGTGCTCGGCGTCGGCGGCAAGATGGGCACCACCGTGGCGTTGATGTTGCGCCGGACGCTCGACGCCATCGGCCAGCCGCACCGGACGGTCACCGGCGTTTCGCGTTTCACTCGCTCGACCCTGCCAGCTGAACTGAGCGCGCAGGGCATCCACCCCGTGGCCTGCGATCTCAGCGATGCCCAACAGGTGTCCCGGCTGCCCTCCGCCGAGAACGTCATCTTTCTGGCCGGCCAAAAATTCGGCACCGACTCGTCCCCGGGGTCGACCTGGGTGCAGAACACCATCGTCCCCACCCTCGTCGCACAGCACTATGCCGGCGCGCGGCTCGTCGCGTTTTCCACCGGCTGCGTCTACCCGTTCGTCCCGGTGAACGGCCCGGGCGCAAGCGAATCGGACCCGGTGGCTTTTCTCGGCGAATACGCGAGCTCCTGCGTCGCGCGGGAGCGGCTCTTCACCCACTACGCCGGACTTCATGACACCCGGCTGCTGCTGTTCCGGCTGAACTATTCGGTCGAGCTGCGCTATGGCGTGCTCGTCGACATCGCGGCGCACGTCCATCGCGGCAACCCTGTCGACGTCACGACCGGCTGGTTCAACTGCATCTGGCAGGGCGACGCCTGCGCGCGCGCAATCGCCAGCCTGCAATACGCCAGTTCGCCCGTGCGCATTCTGAACGTCACCGGACCGGAGAAGCTCTCGGTCCGCGCCGTCGCGACCGAGTTCGGCCGGCTGCTCGGCCGCGCCCCTGTCTTCGTAGGACGCGAGGCGGAGACCGCCTGGCTCGCGGACGCCAGTGAATCCATCCGGCTCTTCGGTCCGCCCACAGTCTCAGTGTCCCAGATGATGACGCAGATCGCCGACTATCTTCGCACCGGCGGCGAGTTGCTGGGCAAGCCCACGCATTTCGAATCGCGGACCGGCACGTTCTAGCGCCATGGACATCCGCCAACATCTCCTCGCCGGCCAGGCGATCCCGGCGCATCCGCTGGCGCTCGATGCCGGGCGACGGTTCTCCGAGCGGCATCAACGCGCGCTCACCCGCTACTACCTCGCGTCGGGCGTGGGCGGTCTGGCGGTCGCCGTGCATTCAACCCAGTTCGAGATTCGCGAACCGCGCCACGGCCTGCTGCGCCCCGTGCTCGAACTCGCCGCCGAGACGGCTGCCGCCACGCTGGCCCACGCACCGCGACCGGTCGCCCTGATCGCCGGTGTCTGTGGCCCCACCAGCCAGGCGGTGGCCGAGGCTACTCAGGCGCGCGCACTCGGCTACCACGCCGTGCTGGTCAGCATGGCCGCCTTGAACGCCGCACCCACAGCCGTGGTCGTCGACCACCTTCGCGCCGTTGCCGAAATCCTCCCGATCATCGGGTTCTATTTGCAGCCCGTCGTCGGCGGACGCGTTTTCGACGTCGGTTTCTGGCGGGCCGTCCTCGAGATTGAGAATGTCGTCGCCATCAAGATCGCTCCGTTCAACCGCTACCAGACGCTCGACGTGGTCCGCGCCGCCGTCGAGACCGGTCGCGACGATGTCGCGCTCTACACGGGCAACGACGATGCGATCGTGGCCGATCTGCTGACGCCGTTTACGTTCACGCGCCAGGGTCGTCGGCACATCGTCGGCGGACTGTTGGGTCACTGGGGCGTCTGGACACAGGCCGCCGTCCAGCTGTTTCGTCAGATCCGAGGTGCCGATCCCCACCAACGCAATCCTGCCGACTGGTGGGAGCTGGCCGCCGCGGTCACCGACATGAACGCCGCCGTATTCGATGCGGCTCATCGCTTCGCCGGCTGCATTCCCGGCATTCTCGAAGTGCTCCGCCGGCAAGGGCTCGTGCCGACGAACCACTGTCTTAATCCCGACGAGACGCTTTCGCCCGGCCAGGCCGCGGAGCTGACCCGCGTGACCGCGGCTTATCCCGCGCTCGTCGACGACGCGTTCGTCGCCGCGCACCGCGACGAGTGGCTGCGCTGACCTGCCCTGCCATGCCGCTTCGCATTGGTATCGTCGGCCTCGATTCCTCGCATGCCGTCTCGCTGGTCCGGCGCTGCAACGTTCGCGATGCCGACTCGCCCGTCCGTGTGATCGCCGGCTGGCCCGGCGGGTCCTCGGATGCGCCGCTCAGCGCCGAGCGCGTCATCGGGTTCACCGACGAGGTCCGCGATCGGTGCGGAGTCGAGATTCTGGAGTCACCTGAGGCGGTCGCCACCGCCGTCGATGCCGTCGCGATTTTGTCGATGGATGGGCGCAACCATGCGCAACTCTTTGCGCGCGTCGCCTCATTCCGCCGGCCGGTGTTCGTCAACAAACCGCTGGCGACGAGTCGCCACGACGCCGAGCGGATCGCGGAGACGGCGCGCAAGCATGGCGTCCGCTGGTTCTCGGCGTCGGCGCTACGGCTTGCCGCCGTTTCCGCGCCACCGGCGCGCCGCGTTACCGTGCAGTGCCCGCTGTGGTTCGAACCCGCGAACGTCGGCTGGTTCTGGTACGGCATCCACGGCATCGAACTCGCCGCTGCCGTTTGTGGCCGCGGCATTTCCGCCGTGCGGTTGGAAACGTTCCCGGATCGCGAGTTGCTCCATCTCGAATGGCGCGACGGCCATACCGGCACAGTCGTCGGTCTGCTCAATCGCGACGCAGCGTTCACGTACGCCTGCGATGACGCGACCGCGGTGCCGGTCGGGGCCCACGCCGATCGGCTGGAGCAGGCGATGCTCGACTTCTTCGCCGGCGCCGATGCTCCTGTCACGACCGCTGACACGCTGGAAGTCATCGCCTGCGTGGCAGCGGCCAATGCCAGCCGCGCTTCCGACGGCCGCCGGATCAGCCTGTAATCCCTCATGAATCCGTCCGCCGCGCTCCCCGAGTCCTGCGAGCAGCTGCTCGCGCAAATGGTCGCGTTCGACACCGTCAATGCTCGTTACGCCGGCCGCGCGAGTGGCGAGCCGGCACTCGCCGCTCACCTCGAGGCGATCGCGACCGCGTGGGGGTTCACCTGTCGGCGGCTGCCGGTCACTGACGGACTCTTCAATTTGCTGATCCAGCACGAGCCGGTGCCAGGCGGCGAGTGGCTGTTGTTCGAGAGTCACCTTGACACCGTCAGCGCTGCGGGCATGACCGTGCCTCCCTTCGCAGTGAGTTCCGACGCCACCCGGCTCTTCGGTCGCGGCGTGTGTGACACCAAGGGCTCCGGCGCCGCGATGCTCTGGGCCCTTCGCTCGTTGCGCAGCGAACCAAGCCTGCGACGCAACATCGGTGTGCTGTTCACGGTGGACGAAGAAGCGGGCATGACGGGTGCCGGGACCTTCGCGCGGGCGACGTTGCCGCAATGGCCGGGACCGCTGCTGGGCATCATCGTCGGCGAGCCGACGGAGCTCCAGCCGGTGATCGCGCACAACGGACTCGTTCGCTGGACGACCGTCACGCGCGGGCGAGCGGCGCACTCGGCCGATCCCGCCCAAGGCCGCTCCGCCATCAGCGCGATGGTGCGCGTCATCGAGGCGCTCGAGTCGCAGTATGTTCCGGGCGTGGCCACGCGCATCGATCCGCTAACCGGCGCGGCCGCGTGCAGCATCAACGTTATCCGGGGCGGCACGCAGGTGAACATCGTGCCCGAGCGTTGCGAGATCGACGTCGACCGGCGCCTGGTCCCCGGCGAATCCCCTGCGGAGGCACTGGCCGCACGCGATCGCGTGCTAGCCCCGCTTGCGCGGGGGAGCGCTCCGGTGGAGTTCGAGCACCTGCCGCTCTTCGGCATTCCTCCGTTGAGCAGCGAACCGAACCTGCCGCTCTTGCGCCGGTTCGCTCCGGTGCTCACACGCCACGGAAGCGACGCCACTGCGCGTGGCGTCCGCTATGCGACCAACGCCAGTCACTATGCGACCGCCAGCGTTCCCGTGATCGTGCTGGGGCCGGGCTCGATTACTCAGGCGCACACCGCCGACGAATGGCTGTCCCGTGACCAGCTCGACCGCGCGACGCGGCTTTACGCCGCGCTGATGACCGGTTGATCTCTCCTCCTGCCGGATGCCTCCGCGTCGCTCCACCTCCTCGCCTGCTGATTCCAGTCCCGTGCGGAACCGTTTGCTGCGGGCCGCCACCACGCTGTTTGCCAAGTCCGGCTACGATGGCACGACCGTCGACGAGGTCGTCGCCGCGGCACGCGTAAACAAACGGATGGTCTATCATTATTTCGGCGACAAGCAGCGGCTCTACCAGGCGGTGCTCGCCGAAGCCTATCGCTCGCTCGAGGTGGTGGAAACCGCCGTGACCAGCCACGAGAGCAGACTGGAGACGCTGACCGAACAGATCGTCCGTCGCTACTTCGACTTTCTGCGCGAGCATCCCAAGTTCGTGCGACTGCTGCTCTGGGAGAATCTCAACGAAGGCCGCGCACTCCGCCGTTTCGGCTTCAAACTCACCAAGGATCCCATGCTCGGCGCCCTGGAGCGGTTCCTGCAGGAGGGCGTCGCCGCCGGCCGGATTCGCGCCGACATGGACGCCCGCCATTTGCTGATCAGCCTCATCGGACTTTGCCAGATCTACAGCTCGAATCGCTACACGCTGTCGCAGGCGCTCGGGCTTGACCTCGCCGTCGACGCCGTGCGTGAGCAAGGCATCCGGCACGTCACCCGGCTGCTGCTCGAAGGCATCACCGCTGCCGGCGCGCGTCGCTCCCGCTAAAACATCACGCTCCCGCCATGACCGTCGCCGCCCCCCTCACCGATTTGCTCCATCGCTATCCCGAGTTGCGCGTCTGTGCTGAGCAAATCTCGCGCGCCGACACCGCGCTCCGGACCTGTTTCGCCGCGCAGGGCAAACTGCTGCTTTGCGGCAACGGCGGCAGCGCGGCGGATTGCGAGCACATTGCTGCCGAGCTGCTCAAGGGGTTCATGTCCAAGCGCCCGCTTTCGGCCGGGGACCGACAGCGCCTGCCTGCCGGCATCGGCGAACGCCTACAGGGCGGCCTGCCGGCGATCCCGTTATGCGGCTTTCCCGGATTCGGCACGGCGTTTCTCAACGACGTCGATCCGCAGCTGATCTACGCGCAACTCACCTGGGTGCTGGGCCGGCCCGGCGATGTCCTGCTCGCGTTGTCCACCTCCGGCACCTCACCCAACGTCTGCCGCGCCGTCGAAACCGCGCGCGCGTGCGGACTGGTGACGATCGGCCTGACCGGCCGCACCGGCGGCGATCTCACGCGGCTCACCGACATCTGCATCAACGTGCCGGCCGACGAGACCTACCGGATTCAGGAATATCATCTGCCGATCTACCACTGCCTGTGCCGCTCGCTCGAACAGGCGTTTTTCCCGTCGCCGTCACACGGCGTTTGAGCTGGGTGACCACGGGCCAACCGCGACGCTCACGGTCCGGGCAGCGGAACGCGTGAGCGTTTCGCGATGGCGCCGGAGACGGAAAGCTCATGCTTTTCCCCACCCGGCGCAGGCCATGCACAAAAGACGGACTCAGCTCCGCGACGCCTGCGCTCCCCAGCGCCAGAGGATCGGCTCCAACACACCGAATTGATCGGTGAGCAATCCTTCGTAGCCGCAGGGTCGGTCGTCCCAATACCGCCAGTCCACGCCGCTCTGATTTCCGCCAAACACGCGTGCATCGGCAAACCCGACGCAGAGCCGCTTCAGCAGTCGATCGGCTTCACGCGTAAGTCCACAGCGATATAGGCCCATGATCAGATGCCGCGTCTGCGAGTGGGTGCGACCGCCGTTCTGGTAGTAGCCCAGTGGATAGCCTTGCATGATGTCGGCCAGATCAAAGTCCGGAATCGGCCACAGATTGCCGGGCATCCCCAGTGCTGCATCCGGCATCCGCACACGCGCCGCTTCCGTGAGCAAGCGTCGCAGCATCACGCGGGCTTCCGCGCCTTCGATCAGTCCGACCGCGACCGCCGCTCCGTTGATGGGCAGGAAGGCATAGTCGTGCAACTTTCCCGCACGGCAGCGCCAGCCCGCTAGCCAGCCGGTTTGTTCGTTCCAGAACGCGGCCCGGTAGTTCAGTTTCAACCGCTCGGCCCATGCACGCAGCGTCCGTGCTTCCGCTTTCTCGTCGCAGCGCTCCAGCCCTCCTTCGAGCGCGCCGAGCGCTCCGTAGAGAATCGCGTTCGCAAAGGCGTCCTTCCAACCAAACGAGATCACGTCGAACCAGCACGTGCTCCATTGGCTCGTGCCGCTCACTCCCGTGCGATAGGCGCTTTCGATCAAGCCATCGCCATCGAGATCGCGTTGCTCCGCCGCCCGCAACTTCGCGGTGATCCAGGGACGATATTCCCGAAACCAGCCCCGGGTCGCCGTCTGCCGCAGAAAGTTGCCGAGCCCGAGCAACGCTGACGCGCCCGTCATCAGATATTCGTCGTCGGCATCGTGCGCCCGCCCGCCCTGTAGCAATCGACCGGCGGCATAGCCCGGTCCTCCCGTCAGCCAGCGTTCGAGCGAGAGCCGCAGAAACTCGGTCGCCGGCAGTCCCGGAAACACCTCGCCCAGCCCGGGTGCGATCGCCGACCACGTGTCCATGCAGATCGGGCAATGCATCGACGCGCCGTTGTTGCTCAGCGTCGCCGTATCGCTCCGAAACGTCAGCGCGGTCCATCGCGTCCGCGCCACCGCCCGTTTCGCCACCGCCGGAGCGCTCGCGTGCAGCAGGGCTCCGGGGCGATGCGGCGTCAGCGTGAAGATCGCGCGGTGCGTCCCCGCCGGCAATCGGTACATGCCTTCCGGCGTGCGCTCTTCGCCAACCTTGAGTTCGAGCGTGTTCACGTCCTGGCTGCGCCGGCAGTCGCTGCGCGCCCAGCCGGCCGGCGACGAACTGCGGATGTCCCACGAACCAAATGCCGGCAGCGTGAGCAGCGCGGGCAGCGCCACGGCTCCGCTCTCGCCGTCCATCAACAGCCGGCCGAGCACCTGCGAGGGGCTCGCGCTGTTGCGTAATCCGATCTGCCACGCCGCGCTGTGCCATGCGAACAGCGCACGCTCGGCCGAACGCTCGGCGCGCAGTTCGAGTCCTTGCGAACTCACCCGCCACGTCAGCGTGTAGTGTTGCCCACCCGTGGAGAACGCATACCGCACCGTCGCGCCTTTCACGCGAACCGCGCCTTCAAGATCGCAGCGCACCGCCGGCGCAATGAGCGGGGGCGCGCCGAGAGGATGCAGCTGCGGCCCCTGATGAAACAGCGGCGGCCGCGTCGTCAGCAGGTTGATCCCCGCATTCGCGTCGTCCTCGACGTGCAGTCCGAAAAACGAGAACCCTGGGCGACCCACCGCAAAGCCCACTTCGAACTCGCGCGTACGATAGCGCACCGAACCGTCGCGCACCTCCGCCGTGACACCCCGCGGCAGCCCGGACAGCTCCACGCTTTCGAGCGTGAGCAGCCGTTCCTGGCGCGGCGCGATCGGCACCAGCAACTCGCCCTCCAGCACAAACGCCGACATCGCGAGATTCCATGGCGTCCATCCATCATCGATCCCTGAGCGCCGCACTTCGAGGATCACCCCGGAAACCGTCATCTGCGGCAGCTTGATCCAGCGAACCGCACCCACGGCCGGCGCGCGCAGATCATCTCCCCGCCACACTTCACGCCAGCGACCACCGGTCCAGCCCAGCACGCGCAGCGAAGTGACCCAATCGAGGTCCTGCCGGCTTCCGCATTTGTGGTACCCCTGCCCGCGGCGCAGCCCGAGCCGCAGCAGTTTCGCCTCACCGTGCAACCGCACGACGCGCTGATGCACGATGCGTTTTTTGGCCATCTCGCGCTCGCCCGGCAAACGGCCGGTCCAGACTGCGCGCCCCGTATCGAGCCGCGCGTCAGTGAAGAGATCGCCCATCGGCGGCTCGTGGTCGGAAAGGGCCAGCAGGTCCTGCGTCATCGAGGGAGTTTCGCGTTGGTGAGGGTGTGAATTGCTCCGGCGGCATGCACGCGAGCGGAGGCGCCCCGCGGGAGCGGCCGGTCGATAGATTAAAGCAACACTAACGAAGCGAACATGTATGGTTTGGGATTTGTTTGGTGTCCACTGGGGTTTTGGCCGCTTTGCAATTGCCTCGTCCCGACCGCGTTTTCATCTCGCCATCATGTCCGCCACCCCAACCCGTTCGCTCGCCCTCGCTACCGTGCACGTTCCGCTCCGCGCCGAACCGGCCGAGCTCACCGCCGCCAGCGAACTGGCGCGGCTGACCAACGCACGCGTCAGCGCCGGTGCCAATCCCGGCCGCGGCGTATCCGTGGCCCTGGCGTCACGCCGCTGGGCACGCCGGCTGCCCGCGGCCGTGCGCGACCACTCTGCCTGGATGTGGCTCCGCATCACGCCCGAGGGCACGGGCGAGATCTGCGCGACGCACGGCTCATTTCTCTACGCCGCCGTGCGGCTGCTGGCGCACGGCATTACGGAACTGAGTCAGGAAAAGCTCGCGCGCGGCGTGCTGCTGCCCGCGACGTTCGGCTGGCATCGTCCGCTCTTCGATGCCTGCTACGCGCAATACTGGCGTTCCGCCCGCAATTTCGACCGCGACCGCTACGCCGCCACGCTGGCCGAGTCGGGTTTCACGCATCTCGAGGTCAACAGTCTGCAAGCGCACCTCCCCCACGAGGACTTCGTGCCGTTCGAGTACTATCCGCAGTTCTACACGTACGCGCCCGGGTTCAACCACTTCGTCGATACCGAGCTGACGCGCGGCATCTGGCCGGCGTTCTACCTCGACGCGAATCTCAACCACCTGAAGGGTCTGGCCGAGATCGGCCGTCGCTACGGACTGAAACCCGGGGTGTGCATGTTCGAGCCGCGTTCGATGCCCGAGCGCTTCTTCGTGAAGTATCCCACGCTGCGCGGCGCGCGGGTCGATCACCCGTTCCGCTCACGGCTGCCGCGCTACACGATGGCCCAGGACCACCCGATCGTGCGGCGCCACTACCGCGAAGCGCTGCAGGCGCTGATGCGAGCCGTGCCCGACCTCAGCTACATGTCCGTGTGGACCAACGACAGCGGCGCCGGCTTCGAGCACACCGCTTCGCTCTACGTCGGACGCAATGGCGGACCGTACATGATCCGCGAGTGGCGCAACCACGACAAGGTCGCCGAAGCCGCCGGTCAGAGCATCGTTCGCTACCTGCACAATCTCCGCACCGCCGCCGCCGAGATCAATCCGGACTTCGACGTGATTCTCCGCATCGAGCCGTTCAAGGTGGAGCACGACCACATCAAGCGCGGCATGAACGAGCACGTCACGTGGGAGGCGCCATCGCTTCTCGTCCGTGGTTACGCGCTGCCTTATCCGCACCCCAAATATCCCGAGAACACCGGCGTCGCCGGCAGCATCTTCCACTCGTGGCTCGACGCGACTGAAGCCAAGCCGCTCGCGGCCTCGCGCGAACAGGGGGCCGAGCCGGCGCTGAACTATGCCGCCTCGGGCGTGAACAATCACGAGCCGTTGCTCGGTCTGCCTTTCCCGCATCTGCTCCACCAGAAGCTCACCGCGATGCGCCAGCTCGGTATTCAGCGCGCGAGCTGCATGGGAGGGTTGTCCAATGCGCCGCAGGCGCCCTATTGGCCCAACGCCGCGGTGATCCAGGCGGTGCAATTCTTCCCGGAGAAACCAATCGACACCGTGCTCGACGAGCTTGCGACGCGCTGCGTCGGAGCGGAGCACGCGAGTGCGCTTACCGCTGCCTGGCGCGAATTCGAGGACGCGCTGGTCTGGCAGCCCCAGGTCGGACTCTACTGCGTGTTCGGCTTCTGCTGGCAGCGCACGTGGGACCGCCCCATCGTGCCCGACATCGAGGCAATTCCCGCAAGCGAGCGGGCCTACTACGAGCGCCACGGCTGCTTCCAGCACAACAACCCCAGCCTCGGCGATCTTGGCAAGGATGTCCTCTTTGACCTGATGACGCGCGAGTCTGCCGCGAAGATGAGCGGTGACATGGATCGCCAACTCCTGCCGCGCGTACGCCGCCTGCGCCAGAAATTGGAGAGACTCGCCCAGCGCACGAGCGGGCAATCGCAGGCGGTCTTCGCCGATCTGCGTGATCGTGTCCGTGCCTATCAACACTGGGCCACCGCGCTGCGCAACGTCTGCGCGTGGTGTGATTGCGTCTACAGCTACCTCGCGAGTCCGCGAGCTGCCGGCCGTCGTGCCCAGCAGAAACGGTTGCAGGCAGTGATCGATCTCGATCTCGCCAACACGTGTGAACTGATCGAACTGCTCGAAACCACCAAGTCGGAGGTGATCGTCGTCTCCCAGGTCGCCGACAACACTTTCATGTACGGCGAAAACCTCGTGGAAAATCTGCGCACGAAACTTCGGCTCACCGAGAAGTACCGGCATCTGCCGCCGCGAATCGATCCCAACGCCTACTGGCGTCCCATTCCCGGCACGCACTGGCCGAAGGGCTGGGCCTGAGCGCGTGCGCCTGCCCCAGTTCGTCCGATCTGATCTTTCCATGCTTTCGATCCCCCGGTTTTTCGTCGCCATCAGCGCCACAACATTCGGCTGGTTCGCGTGCGCTTCGGCCGCGCCGGTTCAGTTTCACGTCGCTTCAGACGGATCGGACCAATGGTCCGGCACCCGCGCGGCGCCGAACTCCGCGAGAACGGATGGACCCTTCGCCTCGCTCGAGCGTGCCCGCGCGGCGGTGCAAAATGCCGACCGCACGGCGGGCCTCGAAGTGGTTCTCCACGCCGGCACGTATGCCCGAAGCGCGTCGCTCGATTTGGGACCGGAGGATTCCGGCACCGCCGAGCATCCCGTGGTGTGGCGAGTGGCTGATCGCGAGACGGCTATCCTTTCCGGCGCCGTCACCTTGCGCGGGTTTTGTCCGGTGGCGGACGCTGCGGTGGGCCAGCGTCTGCAGGAGAGCGTTCGCGACAAGGTAGTGTGGACCGATCTGCGCGCCCAAGGGATCACCGACTTCGGCACCCTCACGCAGCGCGGTTCGCCCGGCCTCGAGCTATTCTTTCGCGGACGGCGGATGCAGCTTGCCCGCTACCCCAACACGGAGTGGCTGCTGATCGCCGACGTTCCCCAGACCGGTCCGACGCGACTCCACGAGGGACTGGAACGCGAAAAGCGATTCGACGGCGTGCCCGCCGGCCGGCACTACGGCCGGATCACGTTCGACGACCCGCGGCCCAGCCACTGGGCGCCGGACGACAATCTCTACGCGCACGGCTACTGGACGTGGGACTGGAGCGATTCGTTTCAACGCGTGCAGTCGGTCCAGTCCGGCGGGCGCGAGCTCACCTTTGCGGCTCCGCACCACAACTACGGCTACACACGCCACCAACGCTTCTACTTCCTCAACGTTCTCGAGGAGATCGACCAGCCCGGCGAATGGTATCTCGATCGCGGTGCGGGACGGCTGTACTTCTATCCGCCCGCGACGCCGGGCCCGGACGACGTCACCGTGTCCATTCTCGATACGCCGTTCCTCCGGCTGGCCGGCGCGCGTCACGTCACCATCGCCGGCCTGCGCTTCACCGCCGGCCGCGCCGGGGGCGTGGCGGTGCGCGAGGGCGAGGACTGTCGCATCGTCGGTTGCACGTTCAGCAATCTCGGCGATCTGGCCGTGTTGATCGAGGGCGGATCCGCCCACGAGGTCCGCAGCTGCGACTTCCATGACCTCGCGCTCGGAGCCATCACGGTGAATGGTGGCAACCGGCCGACGCTGACGCCCGCGCGCCATCGGGTGTTCAACAATCACATTCATCATTTCAGCCACTGGCTGCGCACCGGGCAGTACGGCGTGATGATCGATGGCGTCGGCCAGCGCGTCGCGCACAACCTGATTCACGATGCGCCGTTCGAGGCGATGTACCTGCGCGGCAATGATCACGTGGTCGAGTTCAATGATGTGCACAGCGTCACGCAAGAGACCGGAGACGCCGGCGCGATCCATACGGGCCGCGACTGGACCTGGCGCGGCAACGTGATTCGGCACAACTACTGGCATCATCTCCAAGGCCCGGGGCTCCATGGCGTGACCGCCGTCTATCTCGACGACTTTTCCAGCGGATTCTCGGTCACCGGCAATATCTTTTACCGGGCCGGCCGCGCGGTGCAGATCGGCGGCGGCCGGGACAATCTCGTCGCGAACAACCTCTTCATCGAGTGCGAGCCTTCCGTTCACCTGGATGCGCGCGGACTCGGCTGGGCCTCGAACTACTTCGATGGACGCTACCCATGGATGTTCGAACGCTTTCGGGAAATGAACGCGGATCGTCCGCCCTACACCGAGCGTTATCCGGCTCTGGCCACGCTGCTCGCCGACGAACCTGCGGTTCCGAAAGGCAATCGGATCGTGCGCAACGTCTCGTTCGGCGGCCGCTGGTTGGATGTCTACGACTACTTCGCCTTCGACTTCGCGCGTTGCGTCGAGTTGCGCGACAACACGATCGCGGATCCGAAACTCTGGCGCCGCCGCGCAGTGAACGACGGCCGGCCCGACCCCTACTTCCTCAACATCGACGCCGTGGACGGCTACTCGCTCCTGCTCAGCAGCGATCCGGCCGCCTCGCGCGAGCTTGCGGGCAATACGCTTCAGACCACCGCCGGTCGTTTCGATCCGCTCAGCCTCGAGTTTACGGCGGTTGATCCTGCCGCGCTGGCCCGCAATGGTTACGAACCGATTCCGGTGGAAAAGATCGGCCTCGAGCGCGACGAGTGGCGCTCCATCGTGCCGCCGCGCTTCAACGGTCGTTAGTTTCCCGGTCCATCGGCGCTGCGCCATGCACGCGTTTGCGATACTCCGACGGTCGCATCCGCATCGTTTGCGTGAACGCCTTGGAGAAATGAAACACGTCGCAGAAACCGAGCTCGTCGGCGATATGCTTGAGCGAAAGCTCGCCGTGGTAGATGGCGGCGCACGCCAGATCGATGCGCCGGCGCCGCTGGTACCGGCCGGGAGACTCGCCCGTGAGTTGAACAAAGCGCTTGCGGAAATTCTCGTAGTTCAACCCCACCTGCCGCGCCACGGTCTGCGGCGAGGGCCAGCCTGCCGTGCCCGGCTCCCCCAGTAACCGCAGGCTCTTTTCCAGCCACGCGTCGCCCCCACTCTGGCGCGCATTCTCCATGTCCGTCGCCGTCATCTCGCTCAGCACTTGAAGAAAACGCCCCAGCGCCCGCAGCGGCGCCGCCACCCCGAGCAGCGGCTCGCCCTTCACCACTTCGCGCAACCGCTGATGCCAGTAATCCGGGAGCCCCAGACGCCAGATGGGCCGCCGGGGATTCAGCAGCTCCCGCTCGCGCCAGAGCGCGAACTGCGGCCCATCAAATACAAAATAGATCTGAGTCCACTCGCTTCCGCTCAGCGGCCCATAGGCGTGGGCCATGCCCGGGAACACCATCACGACATCGCCCGGCCTGAGTTCCTCCGCCACCCCCTGCTCGTCGCGATAGTAACCGCGTCCCTCGACCATCAGTACGAGCGTGAAATGTCGGAGCACGCGCATCGTCGCGGGATCAATCCCCTGCACGTTCCGCAGCAGTCCGGCCAGCTGGATTTCTCCGACGGGCGTCCGCAACGGGCTTTTCAACCAGGGTTGGGCAACATAGCGAGGCGCGGGCGGCATCGACCCAGATTTTACATCAGTTCTCCCAGTTCAACCATTTCGTTCGCGCTCCAATTGGTGTAGTCTTCCCAAGTGGCTCTGAATTTCGCGTCGGCCGCCCGGCTGTTCACGCTCGCCCTAATTACCGCTGCTCGCGTGCACTCTTCGGTTGCCTCGCCGCCGCCGATCGAGCGAACTTGCGGGAAACGCGCAGATCTCACGACGTACAAGCCGGTCCGTGGCCAAGCCTGCCCTCCCCTCTCATGAAGAAAATTTACCGCGCTGCGATTGTCGGTACCGGCTCAATTAGCGACGCCCATGTCCGGGCGGTCGATGCCACGGAGGGTCGCGTGACCCTCGAGGCCGCGGTCGACATCGACGCCGGCCGCGTTGGAGAGTTCGTCCGGCGGCACGGGATTCAGCGCCAGTTCACCGACTACGCCACCATGCTCACCCAGGTCCGGCCCGACATCGTGTTCATCGCGACGCCGCCGGCGCAGCACGCACCGATGAGCATCAAGGCGATGGAAGCCGGGGCTTGGGTGTTTTGCGAAAAGCCGCTGTGCGGCTCGCTCGCCGAACTCGACCAGATTCGCGCCGCGGAGAAACGCACCGGCTGTCACACGGCCTGTATTTTCCAGATGCGGTTTGGCTCCTCGAGCGATCACGTCCGCCGCCTGGCCGATTCCGGCCAGCTGGGCCGGCCGCTCGTCGGCGTCTGCAACACGCTCTGGTTCCGCGACACCGCCTACTATTCCGTGCCCTGGCAGGGCCGCTGGGAAACCGCGCTCGGCGGACCGACGATGGTGCTGGGCATTCACGCGATGGATCACTTCCTCCATTTGATGGGTGATTGGACAGAGGTCCGCGCCGCCGCCGCGACACTCGATCGGCACATCGAAGTGGAAGACATTTCGATGGCGATTGTGACCTTTGCCAACGGTGCGCTGGGCTCGATCATCAATAGCGCGCTGAGTCCGCGACAGGAAACTTACCTCCGGCTCGATTACCAGCGGGCGACGGTGGAACTCACCCACCTTTACGGTTACGGCCGGGAAAACTGGCGCTTCACGCCCGTGCCGCCGGCACAGGACGACGCGCTGTTGCAGGCGTGGCAATCGTTCCCGCCCGACGTGCCGTCGTCGCACGGCGCTCAGCTCAACGCGTTCGTCCGCGACATGGACGCCAAACGCGGGCCACTCACCTCCGGCGCGGAAGCGTACAAGACGCTCGATCTGCTGACCTCGATCTACAAATCGGCGTTCACCGGCGAGATCGTCCCGCGGGGCTCCATCCAGCCCGGCGATCCGTTTTATCAGACGCTCAACGGCGGTCGCTCTCCCCGGCGGTTGGTCGCGAATTGAACCGAGGGACGAACTTCCACGCGCCGGGACCGAGAGCGGCGCACGGCCGCGCTATCGGTTCACCCTCGTGGTGAACGACCGGGCCACCACACTCCCCGTGAGGCGCTTTCGCTGACCATGCTGCAGATCGCCAATGACCATCTTCGGGTCGATCTGCTCGACCCGGTTGTTGATCGGGAGCGACTCGGCCATCGGTACTGCGCTGGCGGCTACATCTGGCAGGTCCATGACCCGCGGTCCGGCCCCCTGCTGGCCGGCCCGGAGTGGCCCAAACCGGCGCCCGGCGCGTTCAACGGACAGGGTTTGCCCGAGTCATTTCGTCATCGGCGGCGTAGCGGTGAACCGCTCACCTGGAGCGGCAACCGCGGCGTCGCGCTCGGCGCTGGCGAACTCGCGCTGCTAGTCGATTCCAGCGTAAGCCTGGCGCAACCGTGCGAATGGCAAGTGGCGCTCGCGCCAGCGCACGCGGTCTTCTCGACTCGCCAGCAGGCCGTCGGGATTCACTACCGTCTGGAACGAACCGTGCAACTGGTAGCACGCACGCTCCTCTCCACAACGCGCGTGACCAACCACGGAACGAGCGCCTTCCCAGTCGAGTGGTTCGCGCATCCCTTCTTTGCGCTCACCGCCGGCCAAATTTCCGCCGAGGTGCCGGCCGGCAGCGTGCTGGTGAAAAATCCAGCCTTCGCGCTCGCCAGTCGTACGCTGACGCAGTTGCGCGTGTTTCGCGACGAGAAGGACGGTCATCTCGACACGCTGCGCCTGCCAGCCGATCAGCCGTTGGTCGTGCGACTCAACCACCCGAAACTCAGCGGCATCGACTTTCGCACCAGCTTCGCCCCCTCGGAGTGCTTGATCTGGGGCAACAGTAACACGTTCTCAATCGAACCGTATCACGCTTTCGAGCTCGGTCCAGGGGCCGCCCGCGAGTGGAGCGTCGGCTACGACTTTGGGGTGCCACTGACCTGAGTTGCGCGTTCGCCTTCAGTCGGCCGCCCTATCGAGCAAAGCAGCGCGTTCAACGCTTCCGCCATCGCCACCCCGTAGCCGCCGCCGGGCTGGCGGGCGAACAGCATGGTTGTGGTATCAGCCCGCGGCACGGTATGCCACGTCACCACTCCGGCAGGATCAACCTCGGCCCGAATCGAATCCAACCGCACCGGCCACGTTTCCTGGCCGATCACCTCGGACGCAGTCACGAAACGCCAGCCGTCGTGTGTCCGCGCCAGCACGCGGCCGGCGGCCATGGTGAGCGAGATCGTCGCCCAGAGGTTGCGCTCCTGCGCCAGCTCTTGCTCCCAAGTGACTTCACCTGCACGAGCGCCGCCGTCCGCTCCACCCGCAAGGCGCGGAGTTGCCAGCATTGCCTCCCTGAACCACTCGCGCATGGGCTCCGACAGCCCCGCGAAGAGGCGTGCGTGAGTCGCCCGCCAGAACGTCCCGTGCACGTGTGCCGGGTCGAACGCTCCGCGATCGGTCGCACACGGATACCATCGCAGCGGAAGATTCGAGCGCCACAGCGCCACATAGGCGTGCACGTCCAACCCCACATTCCATTCGCGTTTCACTCCCGCCGTCGAGCCCGCGTTGAGCAGGACCGCGCGGGTCTTCGCCCGGACCAATTGCGGATTGCGGTTGTAGGCCGCTGCAAGCGCCCGCGCTGAGCCAACAACCGATATCATGACAGGCTGCGGACTGCGCTCCAGCAGCTCCAGCAAAAACGCGATCCCGACCTGTTCTGATGGCGGTCGATCGGCGGCCGTATCGTTTGGATTTCGCAGCGGATGCCTGGGGCCGACCGCAACGGGAATTGTCCGCCCGACAATCCGTCCGAGTCGCGCCACGGACTCGAGGCCCGGGGCGCGTGCGATATCGTATCCGATCGGCGCGGGCACAAGAAACCGATCCGTCACGTCGAGGACTACGCCCTGCAGGTCGAACTCCGGCAGCGCTACGATCGTCGCCAGGTCGATATGGTCATCCGGGTCCTGCGGCGGGTCATAAAGATCCGTCAGGTGGATGAGCGGAATCCGTCCGGCCTGCTGGCACGGCACAGCGAACATTGAGGACAGCAGGCCGATCACGCCTGCAGCGAGGAAAAGCCGCGCGATCGGTCTGTGCCGCCACATCGTCTTTGCTTCTCGATCTGCCGACTCAGCTCCCGACCACCAGCACTGCCTTGAAGAACAGCAACACAAAGCCAACCAATCCACAGCACCCCAGGAAGCCGAGCACGTCGTAACGATCCCATCTCGTCAGCTCCCAATTCGTGCGCGGAAACAACCTGAGGTGATCGAAGCGGCCCGGATCGGCGTAACTCGCCTCGATCTCGCGGGCATCCTCCTCGAGGGTTGCGGCGACGGGCGTCTTCAGCCGGGCATAAAAACGCGCTACCCGCGCCGGTTCCGTCGGCTTGGTTAGCAGGCTGGCGATCATCAGGATCGCAATGGGCAGCAGTCCATCCACCATGTACCGGGTCGTCATCAGCATCGCGGGACTAAACCCGGCCACGTCGAAGCCCAACAGTGAAACGAGATACGCCTCGACTCGGAACAATCCTTTGCCCGTTCTGGGCGAGGAGAGATCGGCGGGGTTCGTGCGGACCACCCCTTCCTCGAAAAAGACGGAGACCGGCTCGATCACGCGCGTTCGTGCGATCATTTCGCCCGCGGCCTGCGCTCGGCCCGCCGCCACGTCCTCCAGCGTCGCGGCGCGCCGGACATGCTCCGTCCGCTCGCGAGTCATGACGGTCAAGGCCTCTGACTGCGCGAGCGTCGGAATGGCCGGCACCAACGACGGAATCACTGCGATGAACACCAGCGTCGCGATTACCTGGATGCGCACGGCAGCCTCGGTCACGCGTCGCCACAGGAAAATCATCGTGATCGGCACGCCCCAGACCACGAGCAGCACGATGACGAACTTCAGGATCGCGACGACGCTGTTCATGTAAAGACCGACGCCGACGCCAAGCGCCAGCACGACCGGGACCGTCACGCGCGCCACGATCATGTAGTGCCGCTCCGATCGGCCGGGCAGCAGCGGCTCATAGAGGTTCTTCACCACCAGTCCGGAAAGCACCACCGACTGCGCGCCGAGCAGCGCGAGTTTTCCTCCGAGCAGTCCGATGATCATCAGGCCGATCAGGCCGACGGGCAGCAGCGCACGCGTCAGCAGTCCCCATGCCTGGTCTGGATCGGAAAGGTTCGGGCCGAACAGCGCGATCGCGATCAGCCCACAGAAGGCCCACGCGATCGTGACGAAGCGTTTGCCGAAGCCGCCGGTCACTGCGCCAAAGCGCGCGGCCATCTCATTCTTCGCGGAGCCCGCGATAGTCATATTCGCCTGCGATCCGACGATTCCGACGATCTGCACGAACAGCAACGCGCCGATGGAGTACCAAGTGTACTCGCTCGCCCCGTCCCCGCCGAACAGATTGAACATCACCGCGGGCACTTTCTCGTGCAATCCCGACACTCCTCCTATTCGCAGCAATCCAAACGGGATGAGCATGGTGGAGATCAGGATCACCAGAATTGCCTGCACCGCGTCAACGACGGCCGAGGCCTTCAGTCCTCCCAGCATCACAAACACGGCGACCACCGTCGACGATACGAGGTAGAACGTCACCGGATGTAGATACGTGACGTATGGCTGCAGTTCGCCGCGGTCATAGTAGTCTTTCAGCAAATCGTAGCGCGCAGCCTTTGCCGGTTCGAGGGCCGCAGCCGTCCGTTGCGCGCGCAGGTCGGCGAACTCGTGATAGTACGCGACTCGTTGCTGTTCCTGCACGGTGTAGCTCGCCGGATCCTTCACCATCAAGGGCTGCAGCGTTTTCAACGCGACCACGTTGCCACTCGCGATCGCTACGATGGCCATCAGGATCGTCGTGACCGCGTAGAGGGTGGCCAGGAAGCGTCGGCCAAACCGGTCTTCAAAGAGGTCCGCCATCGTGGTCAGCCGCACGCGGCGGAACCACACCGTGGTGAACCAGTAGTACGGCGTGAGAAAAAGCGTGATCAACGCGAGCCACGCACCGCCGGCCCCCTGGCGATAAACCGAACTCGCCGTAGTCGTCGCCTGCCCCGGATCCGCCATCGTGCCAAAGCTGAGGAAAAACTGGAACCAGCGCCCCAGCGAGCGCCCCCCCAGGAAGAAGTCCTTCTCCCCCTTCACCCCATGCGCGAGCGCCTTGCCGATGAGCAGAACGCCGATGATGTAGGCGACAACGATGAGCGCGTCGACGGGATGAAGTCCGAGCAGGGTCATGAGGGGTAACAAATCCGAGGATTAAGGTTGGATAAGAATTGGAGAACCGGTGGCCGACGGCGTCGGTGTGCAGTTGTTCCGAAGCGGTCGTTACGGGAAAGGCCACCAGCCGAGCCCGCGCAACCGCTGGTCGACACCCGCCTTGACGAACATCCGCTCCGTCTCCGCCGCCGAGCGCCGGACGACCGGCACGGATGCGTCGTTGGCCAGCGCCACAACCAGATCGCTGATCACTTTCGCCGAATCAGCGACGATCGTGACCGGCAGCTTGTCGATCGTGTCGGCGAAGTCGTGATAGTACCGAACCGACTCGCGATCGATCGGGCCGTGAAAGGTGATCGCGCGCACTCCGGCCAGTTGAAATGGGGTATGGTCGCTGCCTGTCCACAGGTTGTTCTGCACGCCCAACGGCAGCCGCCCGTCGCCGCGGCGCGCGTTCCACTGCTCCAGCCAGGGTACGAGACTTTCGTCGCCCAATGCATTTACGGCCTGCGGCACGCCCACCATGTCGAGATTGATCATCGCGATGATAGGGGTGTCACCGAGCCGCGCCGCCTGCTCCCGCGATCCCCACAGCCCCTGCTCCTCACCGTTGAACCAGATCAGCTCGACCGTGCGCTCGAGCTTCCGCTCGCGCAACGCATCGGCCAGCGCGAACAGCTGCGCCACCCCGAGTCCGTTGTCGATCGCCCCCTGCCCGATGTCCCAGCTGTCGAAGTGCGCTCCCACCACGATTCGCTCCGGCGCCCGGCCCTTGAGCGTCACCGACAGATTCGCCGTTTCGACGGTGCGGCAGCGCGAGCGCGTTTCGAGGCGCACACGCATCGGTTCACCGCGCTGCAGCCTTCGTGCGCACCAGCGCGCCTCCTCGTCGGTCAGCGCGTAGACGGGGACAGGCAGCGGCTCGCCCACGTGACTGCCCGTGCGCAGGAGCAATTGCCCGCCCGATTCCCGCCCGCCGTAGAGCAGCCCGCGCAGTCCCCGCACCTGAGCGAGTTCCACTGTCGCGCGCAGGGAGGCTGACGAACTCGACGTGATCAACCCCACCGCGCCCGCGATTGATCCAACCGGCCACTCCTTTTCGCTGGCCGCACCGAGGTTCACGAGATCCGCCTCAAACGCTGGGTGCGGCTGCACGTAGCCGAACGCCGCGGCGCGGAGTTTGCGAGGAACCGGCGTCAGCAGTTCCACCCGATCATCGCCTCGCTCCCAGCCAGGCATCGAAAAAGAGCGCAGCTTGGGTTCGAGCCCAAGCGCACGCAGTTCCAACGCGAGCCGCGCGAGCGCCGCCTGCGCCGGCGGCGTGCCCGTCAATCGTCCGCCGAAATCGTCGCAAAGCCGCGTCAGCATGGCATGCGCGCGTGCCGCCGACTCGATCACCGGCTCCGGCAGCTGCTCCGGATTGTCGCCGGTAGCGGCAGGCGCCGCGACCCACAGCGCGAGAGCCGCCAGCACGGCACGAGTCAGTCGCTCAACGCTCATGAACTCGCTCCGTGATGCTCAGCGAATTGAAGTCGAGGATGCGTTCCAGCCGACCGTGTGTCAGAGTCAATCGCCGTGATCCTTTTTCCGCATTCAGGTACGGCCCCTCGAAGAGCTTCCATTTCGTGTAGTCGACGGGCTGTCCGTTCACCACCGGCGCAGCGCCGAACGTGCAAACCACCTCCTTGCCGCGCAACGTGGTGAACTTCACCGTGGGCACCGGCTCGAGTTGATACTCCAGCGGCAGCGCACGGATTGCGGCTTGGAACGCCGCGAAATCCGCAAACTCGTCGACACTGGCTGCCTGCACGATCGTCCCGTTTTTCAGATGCGGACTGTAGAGGCGCTTGTCACCGGTGTCCGCGCGCTCGCCCGTCCACGACGACTTGATTCGGGCCAATGGCTGCAACTCGTAGCCCGCCAAGGGGCGGTACGCCAGGTAGGCCCTGCCGCCCTGGGCGAAGATCCATCCGGACGCGTCCACCGTGAGATGGACAAGATCCTTGGAGAAGAAGCCGTTGATATGGGGGAAGCGCTCTCCCGGCGGAATGTTGTAGAGCGCGATCACTGTGTCCAAATCCTGGAACACCTGCTCGAAGCGCGAGCCGCCGAGAAATTTGTCCGGCGAATCGTACGAGGCTTTGCCCTCCTTCGTCACGCCCTTGATCATCTGATCGGGCAGTTCGGTGAAGTAGGTCTGCATGTCGTAGCTCGACGACACCGGATGCATCGAGAACATCGTGTTGTGTACCCCGCGGGGATCCGGCACCGCCCACGTCACATCCCACACGTGGGTCTGAATCGGATCGGCCATGCCGCCCTGGTACGAACCCACGGCATAGTCGCGCCGGGTGTAGTTGGTCCTGTAGATCGGCGCCATGAGCACGTCGCTGTTGCGCCAGCGACGGCGGGTCCGCTTGAGGTCCCGCTGGACGTAGTCCCCCTCGCGATCGACCGCGATCCGGTAGATCACTTCGGGCACTTCGTAATGGCGGGCCACGGTCGCGAAGTACACGCCCCAGCCTCCGTAGCCCGCCGGCGGTGGCGTGTTGCCAAAAGCGAGCCAGCTGAAGAAGGACGCCAGTGCGTTCCAGCGCTCGATCACCGACGTGTCGTCGGTGCGGGCGTTCGCCCCGTGCAGCACGCCATTCAGGGTGTTGGCCGCAAGGTCGGCCAGGATCCAGTCGAGTTTCATCTGTCCGCGCAGCCGCATCGCCGGATCCTCCGCCCAGGTCGCGAGGTACAGCAGCGGGATCGCGTATTCGCCGATGTAGTGCGTGGGATTGAATTCCCCCTGGCCGATCGTCGTCGCCAGATTCATCCAATCGAGCAGATAACCGCGCGCCTCCGCCAGATTCTCCGCGGAGCTCTTGCCCGTGTACCAGCTGTCCGCCGGCTCGTCCGGGTACAGCTCGGCCATCAGGTACAGCGAGGTGTAGTACATCACCCAGTGGTTTTCCGTGTCACCGCGCATCTGCATCCCGCGGCGCCACGCCTCGCGAATGGATTGCCGTGCCTCTGGCGAAAGCTGGTCGCGCCCGAGATACGCCACGCCCACGACGGGAAACATCCAAAACGGTCCGCTGCCCGGCGTCTTCATCAGTTCGATCACACTGCGCGAGCAGAGGTCGGCGTCCTCGCCCCGTGCAAGCTTGGCGGAAATTCCCGCCAGGTCCGTGATCAGTTCGCCCGGCTTCACGCGGCTGCAGCGCCAGGCGAGCACTTCGTCAACGCGGGCCAGATAGGCCGCCCGACGCTGATCAGCCCGCTCGATCACCGTCGGCGCCGCCGGCGGAGCTTCAAAGGACGGCTGCGCCCGTAGCGTGAAGTTGATCGCGAGCACCAGGCCGGCAAGGAAAAGCGTTCGTGATGTCATGATTGAAGAGGCGACGGCATTCACTGCGCCGCCTTGGGCACGAAGACGAAGTTGTAGACGGTGGAGCCCTCCAACCCGGCCTTTTGCCACGTGCGACCGAAGTCCCGCGACTCGAACAGCGCCTCCTTGTACACCGCGGCGTAGAGCCGCCCGTCGTCCGGATCGATCCCGACGCGGAAAACACAGTGCCCGTCCGGGAGACCGGCATTGCGTTCGTGCCAGGTTGCCCCGCCGTCTTCGGTCACGAGGACGCCATAGGTCCAGCTGCCGATCGCGAACCGTCGCGCGTTCGCGGCGTCAAACGCGACGTTGTAGAGCGCCTCCGCGGACGGCACTCCTTCGAAGCGCGTCCAGGTGAGCCCGCCATCCTGCGACTGGAGCGCGCCGTCACTCTGCGTGGTCGCGAGCCAGTGCTGCGGATCGTGCGGCGACTGCCGCAGATCCGTGATCGTGGTCCGCGTGCTGAAAACCTGCCGCCACGACTGCGCCGTATTCTCGGTCAGGTAGATGCCCGACTCGCAGCCGGCGAGCGCGCGGCCGGCGCGGGTGCGATCCACCTTGAGGACCTGCGTGTACTTACCACGCTCCGGCAGCCCGTTTTCGCGCCGCGGCCAGGTCGCGCCCCGGTCGGGCGACACCGCGATGCCGTCGGGCAGCGCAAGGTACACGTGGTCCGGCGCGTGGGGATCGACCGAAATGTCCTTCGGCTCCGTCATGTCCCAGCTCGTGCCAATGCGCCAAGTCTCGCCGCCATCCCTGCTGCACAGCGCACCGTTCAACGACGCCACATAGAGCACCCGCGGATCGCGTGGATCCATCGCGAGACTGAAGATCCCGGGGAAATTCACGCCAAAGTGAACGTAGCTGCCGTCCGGAGCACGATGATACAGGCCACTCAGGGTCGTAAGCTTCGAGCCAACGACATAGTTGCGGCTGATCGTCGCGCAGACATACAGCTCGTGTTGCCGGGCGGGCCCGGCGCGGCTCACCCCGGTGAGCAGCACCAGCAGCGCGAGACAAATTTTGATCCTGGCCATGAGAAAGAGGGCGTTGGTGGGCACGAGCGGACTTGACCGCAGCGACGCGTAGGCCGGGCGCGCCCGATTCGACATTTATGCGTCGGTAAAAGTAAGGGTGTGATCGATCTCGAGCCGTCCGGTCGGCGGTAAGGACAAATCGTGTTCGTACTGAAACGGGAACGCGGCGAGCGGATTGTGCCGCCGCACGAACCAGTGCAGCGGCCCGGTGTGGTTTTCGAAACGAATGGTGACGCGATGCAGCGTGGTGTCTTTCTGGGCGTGCCACTCCATCCACTTCGCGGCCGTTCCGTGCACGGCCGTTTCCCCCGCGAGCCCGCCCTCGCCGAAAACGCCGATTGCCGCATCGCCGTGGTCGTCGAGCAGGTCGCGGGCGCCGCGAAACTGCAGCCCCGTGTAGTGGGAGCCATCCAGCCCTTCGGAGGAAAAGGGATTACCGAGTTCGAGCGCGCGGCTGGTGACGTTGACCAACTCCGCCTGCCATCGCAGCTGCCACGCCGCGGGACCGAGCACCTTGAACGACAGCACCCGCTGTTCGCGCAAGAGCGTCTCCCGCGCGCCCGTCTGCCATTCGATCGTATGCGCCAGCTGCTCGGCGCAACGTTTGTGCCACTCAACGTGCCACTGCCGCCCATGATCTGTCCGCCACTGATAGCCGTCCGGCTGGCGATAAGTCGGCCCGCCCCAGAACGCGTGCCCCGAAACCTGGTTGATCGTGAAGCTCAGTCCATGATGCCACGGATGGTCATTCGGCCGAAAGCAGGTCAGCTCTTCGCCCGCCATCGAGCACAGCGGATGGAAGTATGGCCGCGGCGATTCAGCCAGCGGAGTGTTCGGCAGGTACACGTACCGCGCGAGCATCGGGCCTTTTCGACAGCGTATCTCGACCACGCCGTCTGTCGGTAGCGCGAAATCAAGTTCAGGCTTCATGGATCACGACTTCGGTTTCAAATCGTCCGTGGGTCATTCTGTGGTCAGATCCGTCCGGCAACCCGATCTCGACCTGCAGTTCGCGCGGCGCGGTCACCCGGATGCGGAACCGGCCTTTTTCCCAGGTCCAAGCCACCGTGATGGGACCGCGCGGCGTGCAGACCTGCCCCCGGGCTTCACGCAGTCCGCACCGGTGTGGTGTCACGCGCACGGTCGCGAAGCCCGGCTCGAGCGCTTTCACGCCCAACACCCCGGCGAGAAACTCCAGCGCCGGATGCGCGCTCCACGCGTGGCATAGCGAGCGCCAGTAGCTGTTTTCCTCCACAAACGTGTCGAGACCCGCTTCGACCATTTCGTGCCACGGCCCGAGAAACTCCGGCAGGCGGTCGTAAGCGCCGGCCGCCTCCAACGCACGAAACACGGCGTGCCAGCAGAAGAACGACCCCGGCGCCAGCAGCGGATCGGCGGGAAAACGCGCCAGCATGCGCTTCCGGTCGGCCGCGGTGGCCGCGCCGCACACGATGGCCCAGGCGTTGCCATACTGGCTGACCTCCGGCCCGCCGGGCTTGTCGAAGAACAAGCCCTCATCGCGCGACCAGAACCTCCGGCGCAGCACGCCGCGAAGCGTCTTCACTTCCGTCGCAAGCCGCCGCTGCTCGTGCCGCTGCCCCACCCAGCCGTGCAGATCGGCCGCTTCAGCCAGCGCCTGAACAAACTGCGCGCTGATGATGCAGGTCGGACCTTCGTCGGCGCCGGGCACGACACCCCGCGGCCACCACGAACACCAGTCGGTAATGTTCCAGTACGGCAGCCGCGACGGAAGTCCGGACGGATCCGCATGCCGGCGGTACCAATCGAGCACCACGCGCACGCCCGGCAGCACCTCGTTTACGGTCTGCAGGTCGCCGGAGCAGCAGGCATAGTCACGAATGCTCGTGATCCAATGGAGTGACCACGACGGAATCACCTGCAGTAGCCGCGAAGGATACCGGCTTTGCGTCAGACCATCGGGGATCCGCGACCAGTCGAACTGCAACAACGCCTGCCGGCTCAGCGCATAGTCGCCCGTCGACAGCATCGCGAGTTTCGAGGTGATCATCGTGTCCCCCGCATACTGCATCTGCTCGTAGTGGGGACAATCGACGAAGGTCTCATGCGAACAGAGCCGCATCGTATGCAGCGCCGTCTGCCAGATCCGTTCGAGTCGCGGATCCGAACAGGCAAACTCCGCCTCGACGCGATAAGGATACGCGGTGAACCGGTAGCCGAGATCCGTTAGCTCCATCGGCTCCTCCGCTGTGACAATCTCCAGCTCGACAAAGCGGAACGACCGCCAGTGCCACGGTTCGAAAACCTCGCGCGGTCGGCCCGCGGGCTCCCACCGGTCCGACCAGCCTGTAACGTGTCCGCGGGCGTCGAACGTCCAACCACTCGACTCGTCGGCAAAGTGCGAGGCTAGGTTCGCCAGCGACTGCGGCCGGCCCAGCATCCGCGCGCCAACCGTCGACCACGGCAATCGTAGTGCTTCCGCATAGGTCAACCGGATGTGCGCCCCGGGGCCTCCGTCCGTCTGGACCAACGGATACGCTGTCGTCATCCGCCCTGCGTCGAGAATGATCCGCACCGTGCTGCGCGCTGGAATCGTCACAGCGCCCTTGCCGGCGGCGAGTCGCTTCCATTCGGCACCGGGCTTTCCGCCTCCCGGCAGCACCCCCGCTGCGAACCGCGCCACCCGCCCCACTTCCATGGGCGGAATCATCCGGGCGACGAGTCCATACGGGCTGGCGGGATCCCGTCGATTTTCCAGCCGTTCGGCCCGATACAGCACCGTCGCGTCGGGCCAGGCTGAATCGTCGAATGACGCTGCCGTCCAGTCCGCCGGCGCTTCCGCCGACACGCGGTGCTCGAAATAACCATGATACCCTTCGAACCGCGTGCCGTCGTTTTGAAAACGATAGCTGCGGTCGACCGTTACCTTCCAACCCGCCGCTCCCGTATCCAGGATTTCCATCCGATCGTTCAGGTCAACCACACCTCCTTCCAGCAGGAAGCCGCCCGCATAGGTCATGACGCCACCCGGTGCGCCCAACGCAGCCGGTCGGTGCGCGACGTGCGACATGTCCAACACCAGCGCGGCAAGTACGTTGGCGCCGCGGTGCAGGTATGGCGCGAGCTCGTAGGTATCGTAGAACTGGTGGTGCACGTCGCCCCGCGCCGGCCCTCGCCCGATCAGGGCCCCGTTGCAGTAGAGCACATAGCGGCTGTCGGCCGAAACCGCGATCCGTCCCTCCCGGCCTCCGTTCTCCAGGAGAAACACGCGGCGGAATAGGCGCACCTGGTAATGCGACGGCGATGCGGACTCGGGAGCAGGCGCCGCGTGTGTGCCTTCCGCGGACCAGATCCAGGCAGAACGTTGAACGAAAGGGGCAGCCATCGCGGGGTAGGCACCAAGGAAGAGACTCGACCGGAAAATATCAATCCTTCGTTTCATAATTTTCATCCGTTTCATGAAACGATTTCACCGCGGTCGCAAAATGCGGCGCCACCCGGGCGGACGCACAGCACAGACGGCGCCCCGCCCAGTGTCATAAGCGGTTGCGGCGTGAGTAACCCCCTCTACGGCGCGTTCCCCACCTGCAACGAAACCGCCCGATTCTCCCTCCCAATTCTACAACGTTTTCCAGAAAATGTCTTGACGGAAGAACCGCATTTTCACACATGTTTTCTGAAAGTTTCAGTCTGGTTGACCTACCCCACCCATGTTGCTCGCTGAAATCGCCCGTAAAGCCCGAGTCTCTCCCGCGACGGTTTCCCGCGCGATCAACCAACCGAAGCTCGTGGCTCCGGCGAGCTTGGCACGGATCCGCGCGGTCATGCAGCAATGCAACTACGTGCCCGCCCCGGCGGCGAGTCGCCGCGGGCCAAAATCGCGTGAACAGGAGCGGCGCCGGATCGGCGTCTGGTTTGTCGGTGCGAACGCCAGCAACCCGAGCCACAATTGGTTTCACGACCAATTGCTGCAGGTTCAAG
Source organism: Opitutus terrae PB90-1 (assembly GCF_000019965.1). Classification (GTDB taxonomy): domain Bacteria; phylum Verrucomicrobiota; class Verrucomicrobiia; order Opitutales; family Opitutaceae; genus Opitutus; species Opitutus terrae. The sequence continues at coordinate 3,709,192 of NC_010571.1, read as the reverse complement.
CCGCCGATCCGCACTATCGCGTCGACGTCCGTTTGTTGTTCACCAACTCCCCGGATGAACTGCCGCGCAATCTCGCGAACGAGGATCTCGACGGGATCATCCTGCAGGGCATGCAGCCTTCGCCCGGCTGCCTGAAGGAACTCGGCAACGTTCCGCACGTCTGGTTCATGACGCGCCGCAGTGCCGATTACGCTGGCGACTACGTCGAGCCCAACAACGAAGAGAATGGCCGGATGGCGGCCGAGTATCTCAAAGCGCACGGCCACCGCGAAGTGGCGATCATTGCGAGCGATCCCGATTACAGCGCGATCGCCTCCCGCAGCCGCGCCTTCACCGAGCGGGCGAAGGAGCTTGGACTGACCGTGCATCCGATTTTCGGACGCGCCAATCCCGGCGTGAGCTATCTCGAAATCGCGCCGCTCCACGGAGAAAGCGGCGCCTTGGTGCACCGCCTCCTCGACGCCGCGCCGGGCACGACCGGCCTGTATCTGCCCGCTGATCACTTCTGCGGCTCGTTTTTCCGCGCGCTGCGCGAGGCGGGCAAGCAGCCGGGGCGCGATTTCGACGCCATCCTCGGCAACTACAATCCCGTCATCTATCACAATCTGGATCACTCCCCGGCCGCGATCGACATCAACCTGTCCACGCTGATTCGCAAGGTCGTCGATCATCTCCTCTGGCGCATCGACAACCCCACTGTTACCGGCCGTATCGGCGTTTTGGTATCGCCCCGTCTGCTTACTTTCGATCCCGCCAAAACCTCCACCAAATAACCAGGCCCTCCAACACGCGAGTAGCCCGGCGACCTCCCGTCGCCGGTTTTCGCGTTCGCGGTGTTACCGTTCTGTTTTGCTAGTTGCCTAATCCCCAAGGACCAAACGAAGAAATGAAAACAAACCTCAAACCGTGGCTCGCCGCATCATCCTTCTTGATCGTTGCGGGGGGCCTGTTTGCCCAGAGCGCTCCGGCCGCTCTTCCTCAGAGCCCTGCTCTGTCTGCTGAAGAAAACGACGATACGATCATCCTCTCGCCCTTCACCGTCACGGGTGAATCCGACATTGGCTATCAGGCGACGTCCACTCTGGCAGGTACTCGTCTTCGCACCGAACTCCGTGATGTCGGATCCTCGATCTCCATCGTCAACCAGGAACTCCTCCAGGACACCGGCTCGGCCAATCTTGAGGACGTGCTGATTTTCACGCCCAACACCGAAGTGGGCGGCTTGGGCGGCAACTTCACCGCGAGCCAGAGCTCCGGCAACCCGATTCCGGAACAGCAGCGCGACAGTCATGGCGGCGGCATCACCCGTATCCGCGGCTTGGCGGCAGCCGACCTCACCCGGGACTACTTCATCACTGATATCCCGTTCGACACCTACAACACCGATCGTGTCGAGGTCCAACGCGGAGCCAATTCAGCGCTCTTCGGCCTCGGCAGCCCCGGTGGTATTGTGAACAGCGCGACGATCAAGGCCGACTTCCTCTCCAATCGGGGTCGCATCCGGGCCGAAACCGACAGCTACGGCACCCAGCGCTACTCCCTTCGGTATAATCACGTTCTTAACAAGTACGTCGCCCTCCACGTGGCCGCGTTGAACGAGGATACGCGCTATGAGCAGCGGCAGGCCTTCTCCAAGGACAAGCGCTACTTTGTTGCCGCCGCCGTCAAACTGCCGTTCAACCTCACCGCGCGCGGCAGCTTTGAGTCGGCGGACCGCGCTGCCTCGCGTCCGGACTATATCCCGCCGAATGACGGCATCACGCCCTGGATCAACATGGGCAAGCCGGTCTTCAACTCGCCGGCCGAAGCCGGCGCATTCTTCCGCGGCACTGGCGCCTTCGTCCCCGGCGTCGCCAACAGCACGTTCCTGACCCTCGCTGGCAGCGGCACCGGCGCGGGCATGGCCGCATTCTACGGCGATCCTTCCAATCCCAATCCGACCTTCATGGGCACGCCCTACGTCCGGGGCAACCGTGGTATTCCCTCCGCTGGCGGACTCGGCGAGTGGATGATGCTCCAGCCTTTCACCGAGACCCAGATCATCCGTCGCTCGGGCTACCGGTCCGACGGTACCCTGGTCCCCGCCGGCACCGCCACTTTCTACAGCAACGGCTACGTCGGCACGCAGATCACCGATCGCAGCATCTACGACTACCGCAAGAACCTGTTCTCCGGTGGTTCGTCCCAGGAGTTTTCCGACTGGGTCGTCTACACCGCTTCACTCGATGGGACTTGGTTCGAGAACCGCCTCGGCATGGAACTCTCCTATTATAACCAGGCGATGAACACCTCGGGGTACAATTCACTCCAAGGCAGCGAGCAGCGCACGATCTACATCGACCCGAACCGCTACCTGATCAACACCGCCGACGCCACCGGCACGGGCGCGCTGGTGGCCAACCCCTCCTTCGGCCAACCCGTCATGGGCGGTCTCTGGACGGGTAATCTCAGTGCCTCTGACCGCGAATCGAAACGCGCCACCGGATTCGTCGAACTGCGCGCCACTGACATGTTGAAGAAGGGCTGGCTCTCCAAGCTCCTCGGCAAGTTGACCCTCACCGGCCTGATCGAGGAAAGCGTCGCCGGCGGCGAGGGGCATTACAGCCGTGATCAGCTGGATCTCCGCTCGCTGGCCAGCGCGTTCAGCGGCGGCGTCATCAACGGCGCCGGTATCAACCAAGCGGACGCACGCATCGCCTCCGTTTACACGCTCCCCGTGGCCAACAGCAAGAACTTCCTCGCGGCCAACTCGATCAACGATCTCGCCGGCGCGGGCATCGGCGGAGTCACGTACGGCCCGAATCGCGACCGCGCGCAGGGCGGCTCCTTCGTCGGCTGGGACAGCGTCAGCAAGTCCTTCAAGACCGTCACCTCGCCGGCTTACGGGCTGCGCGATAACGGCGGCTTCCCTTCCTCGTTCTCGTCGAGCAAATCGATCACGGAGATCGACTCGCAAGTTGTCGTGGCGCAGCACTACCTGTGGGACAAGGCCGTGATCCTTACCGGTACCTGGCGCAAGGACAAGCAGTCGTCCGGCGCCATCGGCGCGCCGCAAAACTACGCCGGCGTCCCCGGCGTCGAGAATATCTTCGACCCGGTCTATGTCGCCGGCGTGCCGCGTCCCCTCAAAGTCGACGCCGAGGAGGAAACCAAGTCGTGGAGCATCGTGGTGCACACGCCGGACTTCCTGCAAAAGTATCTTCCCGCCGGCTGGGACTTCTCGGCCTACAAGAGCAAGGCGGACAACTTCCGCCCCTCCGGTGGCCGCGTGAATATCTACAATGAGCAGATTGCTCCCCTCACCGGAGCCACCGAGGAAATGGGCTTCATGGTCTCCGCACTCGATGGCAAGCTGCAGGGTCGCTTCAACTGGTATGAAACCGGCGTGCTCAACAACTCGTTCGACAAGGGCGGCGTGAGCAACTCGGAGGGCATTCTGCTCAGTCTTGCCCGCGAACTCGACAACCCCGCCAACGTGGCGCAGGGCTTCAAGGCCAGCGATGTCCAGGCCTACCTGCCACCCCAGGGCGTGATCGACATGAACGGGTTCCAACCGGATTGGGCCAACGCCCAGGCGACGACCAACCGCAACTCCAACGACAACGGCACGCAGGACTTCACGAGCGAAGGCCTCGAGTTCGAGATCGCCTACAATCCAACGCCGCACTGGACGATTCTGATGAACGTGGCGAAGCAGAAGACGGTTACGTCGAACACGTATCCGGTCATGCAGCGCTACATCAACGAATTCGTTCTGCCCAAATGGGTGAACAGCGATTTCGCCAAGAAGTACGTCGTCAACGAAATCACGGGGCAGACCCTCGCGCAGGTGGCGCAGACCACGATCGTCGACCCGGTCCTGCAAGCCGTGACCGAGGACGGCAATCCCGCCAAGGAAGAGCGGCAGTGGCGTTGGAATCTCAATACCAGCTATAATTTCGGCCGCCACAGCAGCATCATCCCGAAGTACTTTGGCAATCTCACCGTCGGCGGCGGCGTCCGCTGGGAGGACCGGATGGGTATCGGCTTCGGCGTGGCCAAGAACGCGCTGGGCAACATGTCCTTCGACCGGTCCCAGGCGTTCTACGCGCCTTCGCAGACGTTCGCCGACGTCTTTATCCGGATGGACTACGCGCTGCCCCAGAAGCGGAACTTCGTGGTTCAGGTGAACGTCAAGGACCTCACCGACCACGATGAGCTGGTTCCGTTCTACGCCAATCCGGATGGCGGCCGGTTCTACCGCATCCTCGAAGGCCGCCTGTTTGTTCTCTCGGCGACCCTCGAGTTCTAGGCTGCTTCGCACTCGCCCCGAGGCGTTCCACGCCCCGGGGCCGGATGTGCCGTAGTGTCGCCTCGGCGACGGCTTCCTTCCACAGTTCCGCACCATCTCCGGAGGGGCCTCCGCCCTCGGCTTTAGGCAACGTTCCAGTTGACAAGCCGGCTTCCATTTCGGGGGTCGGCTTTTTTCCGAGTCATTCGCATCATGCTCGTCTCGCTTCGTACCGCTCCCGCCCTGCTTACGGGCGTGTTCGCGCTCGGGTTTCTTACCCCATTGCAGGGGGCCGCGCCGTCATCGCTCGCCGGCCACTGGCGCTACGACGCCGCCCGGAGCACCGAGCTGAGCCCCTGGCAATCGTTCGACCTCACCGTCACGATTGCGGGCGACAAGATTTCCCTCCAACGCCGTCTGGGCTGGGCCCGGCGCGACTTCGAAGACCGCACCGACATCGATCTTTCCCAGCCGGTCAGCATCGTCGCCGCCCCGTGGTGGCCCGACAATCGCCACCTCGGCGCCTACGCCAGCGCGGAACATCCCAAGCGCATCCGCGCCCAATGGCTCGACGAGGGCCGCATTCTCCGCGTGAGCACCGATCAGGTTCTCGCCACGCAGCAGGGGCCGCGCGAGGTCAACGTCCTCGCCGACTACAAGGTGTCCGCCAGCGGCACCCAACTGGTCGTCACCGAACTGCGCAGCACCCGCAACCGGCCCATCGTCTACGTCTTCAACCGCGTCTCCCCTGCCGCTCAACCATGAGCCGCCTCCTGCTCTCTCTCTTTTTTCTCGGGCTTGCACTTCCGGCAGGTGCCCAGCTCGAACCGAAGCAGCTCCCGCGTGCGCCTGCCTCCGCCACGCTCATTCCGCTCTCCGAGAACTGGCGGCTCGACGGCGACCTGCCGGTGCACGCCTTGCTGATCTCGCTCCAGGGACTCGCCAACCGCGGCGACGCGCGGCTCTACCTCGAGTATCCCCAAAGCTGGCAGTGGGAAATCGTTCACCCGCTCATCCGCTTTCTCCAACAGCGTCACGGCGTGCAGTTCGAGCGGCTCGCACTCAACGACGCCGACGCCGCGCTCGCCCAGTTCGGCCAGTTCGCCAAAGGCTGCGTCGTCTGGGACAAACAGGTCCGTTCTTCGCTCATCGTGGCCTTCACCATCGCCGGTGTCGAAGATCTCGTCGTCGTCACCGAGGATCAGCTCCCGCTCGCGGCCAAGCACGGCTTGCGCCCCGTGGTGGACCTCCGCGGCCGGTTCACCGGCCAGCCCGACCACGCCATTTACCAATGGGCTTACGATCACTATTTCGACCGTTGCTCGCGTTATTACTACGTCGTGATGGGCGGTGAGTCCGGCCCGCAGATGCAGCCGGGCATTGCCGACTTCGGCATCCAGCAGCGCGCGTTCTTCTCCGATCTTTCCGCCAATCCCGAACACGTCGAGGAGATCGCCCTTCTGCGTAAAATCCTCAGCCAACAGCAGCCGGCGAGCGTTGTGCTCGGCTGGCATTCCTACGCGAAGGACACCGAGGGCCAGCACACTTCGTTGGTCGGCAACTACGGCTTGATCATGGAGGGGCTGCATAACCTGCCGAATGTTTCGTTCACCTCGCAGATCCCCCTCACGCCCGATTTCAAGTTCACCAACAACCACCACATCCGCCTCGATGAGAAGCTCGTCGCCGCGGACAAGGTCTACGTGTGCGCTGTCTCCACCGACTCGATGGGCATCGGCACCTGGACCAAACCCGGCCGCGGTCAAATCCCGTACACCTGGCAGGTGCTCATGAACTGGGTCTGGCTAAATCCGCCCGTCCTCCAGTTCTTCTACGAGGACAAGTCTCCCAACGACTACTTCATCGGCGGACTCAGCGGCCCGGGCTACATGTACCCCAAGGCGATTCCCGCCGACAAATTCCCGGCGCTGATGAAGGTCGGCCGCGGGCTCATGGAGCGGCTCGATCTGCGCGTGCTGGAGATCATGGACTACTCGGAAGGCAATCGCCACGTCGGCAACACCGATCTGCCGAAGGAGGTCGTCGATCGCTACTACGAGCAGTTCCCGAACGTGCTCGGATTCATCAACGGCTACGGCACCGCGCGTACGTTCGACCTACGCGATGGCCGGCCGTTTCTCAGCTACGACTACTACCTCGCGGTCGATCGCTCAATCGAGGAGGCCACCGCGGACATCGAAGAACTCACGCGCCTCAACCCAAAGCGGCCGTATTTCCTCCTCATGCACGTGCGTGAGGCGAACACGATAGAGAAAGTGTCGAAGATCATCGGCAGCCTGACCGAACCGGTGGAGGTCGTGCCGCTCGATGTCTTCCTCAAATACGCCGCGAACAAGAAAACGTACGAGACCCACTATCAGCAACCCACCGATCCCATTTATCGAAATCCTTAGCGAGGCCGCGCGCGTATCGTCCGGTGTTGTGGTGTGTCTGTTCAGGGTGGTGTTGCGATACGCGCGCGCGCCGAGCTTCCCAAGTCAGTCAGCTGAGTCGGAGAGGCGACCGCCTGGCCTTCCCTCTCCGCTATTCTCCCCCAAATTCGCTCATGGTTCGCCCATTCCTCCGTTCCTTGCTCCTGGTCTGTCTCAGCGCCGTCGCCATTGCGGCCGCCGATGGCCGGCGTCCCCTCAACCACGACGACTACGACAGCTGGCGGACCATTGGCGCACCCGTCATCGCGCGCGACGGTCAATGGCTCGCCTACTCGTTCATGCCGCTGGAAGGCGACGGTGACGTGATCGCCCGCTCGCTCATCAGGAGCACCGAATTCCGCGTGCCCGTCGGGGCTTTGCCGCCGCCGCCGCTCACCGCCTCTGAGGAAAATCCCGAACGGCCGGCTCCGCGGCGCGAAGTCACGATCGCGATCACCAGCGACTCACGTTTTCTCATCGCCACCGCCTTCCCGGCGCAGGCCGAGACCCTGCAGGCGAAACGCGACAAAAAGAAGCCGGAGGAGATGCCGAAGGACGGTCTCGTAATCGTGGACCTCTCGAACGGCACCGTCACCCGGATCGCATCCGTGAAAAGCTTTCAGGTGCCAGCGAAAGGTGGCGGCTGGGTCGCTTACCTGAAGGAGCCGCCACCCGAGACGAAGGATGAAGCGCCGAAGCCGGAGCCCACCACCGCCGCCGCAGCAGCGGAAACCGGCAGCGAGAAAAAATCACCGGCAGATCCGGAGAAGCAAAAGAAACGGAAGGATCAGAAATACGGGAGCGACCTCGTGCTGCGGCAACTGTATGCCCCGACTGAGAAGGCGGAGCGCGTATTCCCCAACGTGCTCGACTACTCGTTCGCCCGTGATGGCCGCATGCTCGTGTTCACCGTCGCTTCGCGCACCGAGACGGAGAACGGGGTTTACGCCGTCACGCCCGGCGATTCCGCTACTCCGATCGCCCTCGTCTCTGGCCCCGGTCGGTACGTGAAGTTCACCTGGGATCGCGAGCAGACCCAGGCCGTGTTCGCCTCGGACCGCGCCGAGCCCGAAGCAAAGGCTCCGCGTTTCGCACTCTACCACTGGAAGCGCGGCACCGCCGCGGCGACGGAGATCGTGCCGGTCGGCACGGCGGGATTGCCCGAAGGCTACGCGGTCAGCGGCGATGCGGCCGCAGCGTTTTCCTTCGACGGCACAAAGATCCACGTGCCCGCCGCGCCTTTTCCCAAAGAGCCTGACGCGCGGCTCGCGGAGCTGCTCGACCAGGACAAGGTCTCGCTCGATCTCTGGCACTGGCGCGACGACTACATCCAGCCGATGCAGAAAGTGCGCGCGGATCAGGAGCGCAAGCGCACCTATCTCGGCGTCTTCGACCTCGCGAGCCACCGCTACGTCCAACTCGCCGATCCCGCCCTCGCCAACGTCGTCTTGAACGACGACGCCACCCGCGGGTTCGGCCGCGACGACCGCGCCTACCGCCGCCGCGAAACCTACGACCGGGCATATCACGACCTGTATCTCGTCGACGCGGCCACAGGCCAGCGCCAGCTCGTTTACCGCGAACTCGGCGAGAAATCCGGCGAGCGCTGGTCGCACACCGGTCGCTGGCTCGCCTTCTTCCACGAAAAACAGTGGCACGTCATCGACGCACAGTCTGGCACGATCCGGCCCCTGTCGGCGAATATTCCATTTGCGCTGTATGACGAACTCGTCGACGTCCCGGAGCCCGCCGGTTCCTGTGGGACCGCCGGTTGGACCCGCGACGGCGAATCGCTGCTCATCTACGATCGCTACGACGTCTGGCAGGTGTTTCCCGACGGCCGGCCGGCGCGCAACCTGACTCGCGGCTTCGGTCGCGCGAACCGGATTCAGCTGCGCGTGCAGAACACCGAGGCTTCGGAGCCCGGTGACGACAAACGCGGCATCGATGCCTCGCGCCCGCTGATCCTCCGGGGCGAGAGCGAGGTCACCCGCAGCTCCGGATTTTTCCGAACCTCGTTCGCCGCCAACGTGGCCCCTGAACAGTTGCTGTGGCGCGACCAGAACGTCCGCTATCTCGGCCGCGCGCTCGAGGCCGATCGCGTCATCCTCAGCGGCTCGCGGTTCGATCTCTATCCGGACCTGCTCGCGACCAACACCTCATTCACCGCGCCCGCCAAGGTCACCGACGGCGGCGCGCAACTCGCGCCGTTCCTCTGGGGCAGCACCGAGCTGCTCACCTATCGCAACGCCGACGGCGTTGAGCTTCCCGCCGCGCTGTTCAAGCCGGCCAACTTCGACCCGAACAAAAAATACCCACTCATTGTTTACCTCTACGAGCGGCTCTCGCAGGTCGTGCACACGTTCACACCGCCACTGCCCGGCACGGTGGTCAACCCGCCGTTCTACACCAGCAACGGGTATCTGATCCTGATGCCCGACATAGCTTACACCGTCGGCTATCCTGGTCAGAGCGCGCTGAAATGCGTCCTCCCCGCGATCGATGGACTTGTCCGCCGCGGCTTCGTCGATGAGAACGCCATTGGGATCCAAGGCCACTCCTGGGGCGGTTACCAGATTGCATACATGGTCACACAGACCAATCGCTTCCGCGCGGCCGAAGCCGGCGCAGTCGTCGGCAACATGACCAGCGCCTACTCCGGCATCCGCTGGGGTTCGGGCCGGCCGCGGCAATATCAATACGAACAGGCGCAAAGTCGGATCGGCCGCTCGCTCCAGGACGCTCCGCTGCTCTACCTCGAAAACTCCCCCGTCTTCTTCGCGCATCGTGTCACCACGCCGCTGCTCCTGCTGCACAATGACCAGGACGACGCCGTGCCCTGGTATCAGGGGATCGAATTCTTCCTTGCGCTGCGCCGGCACGACAAGGAGGCCTACCTGTTCAACTACAACAACGAGTTTCACGGACTCCGCCGACGCGCCGACCAGAAGGACTTCGCGCGGCGCATGAGCCAGTTCTTCGACCATTTCCTCAAAGGCGCCCCGCGCCCCGAATGGATGGATCGCGGCGTCCCATATCTCGAACGCGACGAGGAGAAGCTGCGCTTCCGCGATTCGAACTAGACACCCTCACCTCCCATGCGTTTTCTCCGACCTCTTCTTTTTGCGGCGCTGCTGCTCGGCGCCGCCACTGCCGCGAATGCCAGCTCGCCGTTCGAGGGTCGCTGGCGACTCGATCCCGCCCGCAGCTCCGCGCTCGATGGCTGGCAGCAGTGGGATCTCGTGATCTCTGTCACCGGTACGCAGGTCAGCCTGCGCCACGACATGCAGTGGATCGCGACGAAAGTCTCTGCGATCAACGTCGTCGACACCGCCAGGCCTACCTCGATCGCCGACTTCTTCCGCGTCGAGCAGCGCCACATGGCGCTCTATCCGGTAAAGGATCATCCCACACCAGTCTCCGCCGCCTGGCTCGACGATCACCGGACGTTGCGCGTCGAGGCGCAGCCACTGATCGAGGGCTCGCAGGGCAACTTCGTCATGCGGATCTACTCCGAATACCGGCTCGTCGAAGGCGACAATGCCCTGCTGCTGATTGAGCTCCATAGCACGCGGTCGCGGCCGCTGGTCTACCGCTTCACAAAAGTCCCCGCCGAGAAATAACACCATGCGCCCAATTCTTCTGTTTCTCTCGTTGATGCTCGGCACCGTCACCGCTGGCGCCGCATCCGGCCGCGCGGCTTTCTTCATGCGCTGGGATCAAGACTGGCGCGTCGCCGGCGGACTGCCGGAAAAGGCGCTGCTCGTCTCGTTGCAGGGCCTGGCGAATCGCGACGAGCCGCAGCTCTACATCGTGCACCCCGCCGATTTCCAGTGGGAAATCACCGAGCCGCTGTTCCAGTTCTATCAGCGCAAGCACGGCGTCGCGTTCACCGAGATCAAAACCGCCGCCGACGCGCTCGCGCGCTTCGCGCGGCACGCGAAAGGCTATGTGATCTGGGATCCCGCTGTCGGCGCCTCGCTGAATGTCGCCTTCACCATCGCCGGGCTCGAGGATGCGCTGGTGGTCACGGCTGATCAGTTGCCGCTGCTCGCGCCGTATCGTCTGTCGCAGATCGACGATCTCCGCGGCCGCTACGCCGGACAGACCGACGCCCAGATCTACACCGATGCCGTCAACCGCTACTGGTCGCGCTGCACGCACGATGCGATCATGCTGATGGGCGGCCACCGCGGCGCGGTCCGCATGCCGGCGATGGCGGATTGGGGCATTCGCCGCAAAATGTTTTTCCACGATCTCTCCGCCAACCCGATTCACGCGGAGGAACTGGCCCTGGCGCAGCGGCTCTACTCCGAGCTCACGCCGCTTTCGATCGTCTTCGGCTGGCACGCCTATGGCAAGGACACCGAGGAGCAGCACACGACCTTGCTCTCCACCTACGGCCTGAAGATGGAGGGCCTGCACAATCTGCCCAATCTCAGTTTCAACTGCCACTTCAGCTTCACGCCGGGCTTCAAGTTCACCAATAACCATCACGTCGCGCGCGACGCCCAGCTCACCGCCGGGCCCAAGGTCTATCTCGCGTTCGTCCAGTCCGACAGCATCGGCATCGGCGTCTGGACCAAGCCCGGCCGCGGCAAGCTGCCGTTCTCGTGGCAGGTCACGATGAACTGGACGAAATTCACGCCGGCCGCACTCGAGTATTTCCACGAGAGCGCCACGCCCAACGACTACTTCATCGGCGGACTCTCCGGCCCGGGCTACATGTACCCAAATCACATTCCGGCCGATAAGTTCCCGCTTCTGATGCGCGAGGCCAACGAGATGATGGAGGTCCTCGACGAGCGCGTGATGGAGATCATGGACAACTCCGCCGCCGACGGAAATGTTGGCAATGCCGATCTCACCAAGGAAACCGTCGACCGATACTACGCGGCGTTTCCGAACGTGATCGGCTTCATCAACGGCTATGGTCCGGCGCGCACCCGCGACCTGCGCGATTCGCGCCCGCTGATTTCATACGACTACTACATCAATCCGCGCCGGCCGCGCGAGGAGGTAGCCGCCGATCTCAACGAGCTCATCGCGCTCAACCGCGTCCGCCCCTACTTCCTCCTCGTCCACGTCCGCGAGTCCAACGACGTGAACAGTCTCGTCGAGATCACCCAACAGCTCGACGGTCCGGTGGAGATCGTCCCGCTCGATGTCTTCCTGAAGCTCGCCGCGAGCAGGAAGACCTACACCACGCGCTACCAGGATCCGGCCGAGCCTAAGCATTTTTCCGGCTACCGGTGAGCCGCGTCCACGGCGTTCGCGTCATGACTTCATCTCTGATTGGCATCGATCTCGGCGGCACCAAATGTGCCGTGAGCATTCCCGATGGCGACGACGGCGTGCGCGAAGTGGCGCGCTTCGCCTCGGACAAACCGGCCCCGACGCTCGCACGGCTTTTCGCCGAGATCGACCGGCTGCAGCCCGGCGACGACGTCGTGTTCGGCATTTCCTGCGGTGGTCCGCTGGACGCCGAGCGCGGTCTGATCCTGTCCCCGCCGAATCTCCCCGGATGGGATCGCATCGCAATCTGCGACCAACTCACCCGCCGCTACGGCGGCGATGCCCGCCTCATGAACGACGCCAATGCCTGCGCGCTCGCCGAGTGGCAGTTCGGCGCCGGCCGCGGTACGCGCAACATGATCTTCCTCACGATGGGCACCGGCATGGGCGCGGGCCTCATCCTCGACGGACGGCTCTACGAAGGCACGAACGGCAACGCCGGCGAAGTGGGCCACGTGCGCCTCGTCCCGACCGGGCCGGTCGGCTACGGCAAGCCCGGCTCATTCGAGGGCTTCTGCTCCGGCGGCGGCATCGCGCAACTCGCGCACCGCTTCTGGCCCGAGGCCCTGCCGGATCAACTCACCGCCCGCGAGGCCGCGACGGCCGCGACGCTCGGCGATCCCGTGGCACTCCGGCTGTGGCACGAAGTCGGCATCCGACTCGGCGAAGCGCTCGCGATCCTCGTCGATGTACTCAATCCCGAGCGCATCGTCATCGGCAGTATTTTCGCGCGCTGCGAACAGTTCATCGCAGGCGGCATGCAGGAATCCCTCCGTCGCGAAGCCCTCGCCCCGAGCCTCGCCGTTTGCTCCGTCGTCCCCGCCGCGTTGGGCGAGCAGATCGGCAGCCACGCCGCCCTCGCCATCGCCCGTTGTCACCTCCGCCCCGTTTCCACCCCATGAACACCAGTCGACGCACCTTCCTCAAGACCTCCGCCACCCTCGCCGCCACCCTCCCATTCGCGCGGCTCGCTCCCGCCGCGACTTCACCTGTTCCGTCCACCGCCATCGCCGATCCGCGTCGCGGACTGCTTTTTGACCAAAGCGAATTGCCGCGGATCCGGGCGAACCTCGAGCTGCCGCGGCTGGCGGAGATACGCGCCACACTGCTCAACGTCGACATCGCCACGGAGACCCGCTTTCTCCGCGAGGAGCTCCGGCTCAACAACCATGTCGTCGATTTTATCCGCGCCTGGAAGATCGTGCAGAATTCCTCGTTCGCCCACGTCGTCTGGGGCGACGCCCAACACCTCGAGCTGGCCCTCCTCGGTCTCACGCGCCTGTGCGACTACAAGCGCTGGGACTACTTCCTCGAAGCGGGCCGGGACACGATCGGCCTCCAGCGCGCACCCGAAGCCACCATCGCCACGTGCTACGCGCTCGACTGGTTGGGCAGCGCCGTGCCCGCCGAACTGCGCCGCCGCGTCGAGGACAAGATCCTCACCGAGGGCGCGCCCGCATGCTATCGCACGTTGTACGGACTGAAATATCCCGACCGCGTGCGCGGCTGGGGCTTCGATCCCGAGGATGACTTCCAGTTCCGTTTCGATCTCAGCCGCTGGCCGCTGATTCTCAATCCGACCAACCTGAAGGTCATCCCCACCTGCGGCCTCGGGATCGCCGCGCTCTGGTTCTATGGCCGGCATCCCGACGCGAAGAAGTGGCTGCAGCTCTCCCGCCAGAGTGCGCAGGCTTTCGCCACCATGTACGGCCTCGACGGCGCCTACGACGAGGGCGTCGGTTACTGGGGCTACACCACCACGCACCTCGCGATGCTCGCCGAAGCGCTGTATCGAAGGCTTGGTGTCGACGAGCGCCGGCTCATCAACTACCCCGGCACGATCCGCTACGCACTTTCGCTTGCGATGCCATGCGGCGGGAGCACCGTCGCGGATCCGAAACTCAAGACCGGCTACAACGCCACGCCCAAGGGCAACTACGATCCTGCCCTCGACGTGGTAAACTTCTCCGACGCCGGCGTCGGCATGGACGTATCCGTCGCCCCTTGGGTCGGAGAGGTCGCGAAAGATCCGCTGAGCAACTACGTCGCCCAACAGGTCGGCGCGCTCAAGCAGTTCCAAGCGGCCGTCTGGTATCGGCCCGAGGCCCCCACACAGCCCCCCGGCGCCGAGTTGCTCGACGTACGGCTCAGCAACGATTGGATCGTTTCGCGCACCGGTTGGGCGCCCGCCGACTCGGTCGTGGCGCTCCGTAGCGGCGGGCCCGCCAATCACGAGCACGCCGATCGCAACAGCGTCATCTTCAAGGCACACGGCGAGCGGTTGTTCAGCGATCCGTTCAAGGCCGGCTATTCGCCCAAGGTCCCGCGCTGGTTGCTCCGGCAGACCGAAGCGCATACCGCGCTCCTGATCGATGGGCACGGACACCAGTATCACGACGGCCACGAGGGCACCAACTCCTCCTGGGCCACCGCTTCGGTCGTGGACTACCGCACGGGCCCAGACTGGATGACCGCCACGAGCGATGCGACCGAAGCCTATGCGCTCGTGCTGCCCGAGGTCGTCCTCGTCACGCGCACGCTGGTCTTCCTCAAACCCGACATCCTGCTGCTGCTCGATCGCGTCTCGCTGCGGCGCGCCCGGCCGGTGCAGCTCCGCTATCAGGTGTTCAACGACGACGGCCACGGCAGCGCCGTCACGTCCGACGACAGCTTCCAGATCCGGCGTCCGCTCGCACAACTCGAAGCGCAGCTGACCGGGCTGCAGCCGCTCGCGTTGCGAACCGATCGGCTCGCGCTGCCACCCGAAGAGACGCCTCAACCGTTCGTCGAAGCCTCCTCCCCGGCCGCCACGGACCACCTGATCCTTACGGCGGCCACCGCCGCGCCCACCGGCGGGGTGCACCCCGTCTTGAAAATCGAACGCGCGGCGGACGCGTGGCGGGTGACCGGCCAACAGGGGAAACAGCAGGTCAACGTCGCGTTCGAGATCCCACCGCAGGGAATCCCGCGCGTGATCGTGTAGTCCGCGATGTCCCTCGTGCTCCAGCCTCTTGGCGCGATGAACCCGCGCGATTTCAACACGGTCAACGTCTCCGACTATGTGCTGATCGCGCTGTATTTCGCGATTGTCGTCTGGATTGGTTTCTACGCCGCGCGGAAAAACCGGGGCGCCGACGATTTCTTCAAGGCCAGCGGCCAAGTGCCTTGGTTCGTCGCGGGCGTGTCCAGCTGGGTGTCCGGCTTCTCCGCGTTCATGTTCGTCGCCGCTGCCGGGTATACCTACAAGAACGGGCTCGGCACAGCGCTGATTTTCACCAGCGCTGCGTGGGCTTATCTCGGCGGCTACTTCTACTTCGCCCCGATGTGGCGGCGCGCCCGCATCAATGCGCCGCTGCAATTTCTCACCCGCCGCTATTCGTCCTCGACGACGTATTTTTATACCGTCACCGCCATTCTGCCCCAGGTTATCGGCATCGGCCAGGGGCTCTACATCCTGTGCATCTTTGTGTCCTCGGCGCTCGGGTTCGAACACGAGGTGTTCCATCTCTTGGGTTGGGAACTGTCCGGCCTGCAGGCCTCGATGCTCGTCGTCGGCCTGGTCATGATCGTCTACAGCGTCGCCGGCGGGCTGTGGGCGGCGGTGATTTCGGATGCCGTGCAGGGACTCATCATCCTGGTGATGTCCGTCATCGTTTTCCCCGTGACGTTCGCCTATCTCGGCGAAGGTTCCGGGATCGGGGCGGGCTTCAACCGACTGATTCACGAACTGCCGCGTGAGTATCTGGTGCCCAGCGGCCAGCCGGCGCAGCCGCTTTTCCTATTGGCGTATTCCATTAGCGCTTTCCTCGGCTACAACGTCGCGTGGCATTTCGCCCAGCGCTACAATAGCGTGCCCAGTGAACGCGACGCGAAGAAGATGGCCCTGCTCGGCGCGGTGCTCTCGCTGTTCGGACCGTTGCTCTGGCTGCTGCCCGTGATGGGGTCGCGGCTCATCTTCCCCGACATCGCCGCGCTCTGGCCAAATCTCAAGGCGCCCGAGGAGGCGTCGTTCGTCAGCCTCGCGATGTTCCTGCTGCCGCACGGCATGGTGGGCTTCGTCGTCGCCGCCATTCTCTCCGCCACGCTCGGCCAGGCCAACGACGCCTTCAACTGGCTGGCCGCGGCTGTCACGCGTGATGTTTACGTCCCGGTGCGCCGGGCGCTCGGGTTCGGACCAACCTCCGACCGGCACGAGCTCTGGATGGCGCGCGCGACGATGCTGGCCGTCGGTGTTGGTGGCGTGGCGACGAGCTTCGCCATCGCAAAGAGCGGCGGCGCCTTCGACTTCGGCCTCAAATACTACTCGATCGTCGGCCCGGGCTTCATGATGCCGGTGCTGCTGGGCATGGTCTATCGTCGCACGCCGTGGTGGTCCGGCATGGCCTCGTGCATCGCTTCGTTCAGCACGACCTTCACGCTGCTCGCTTTCGATCTCTGGCCGGCGCACGTCTACGAACGCAACATCTTCAGCGCGGTGATCGCGTCGACCGTCGTGTTTGTGGTTTCGGCGTGGTTTTATCGGTATGACGATCCCGCCAGTGCCGAAGCACGCCAGCTCGACCGTGATCTGCGCACCCCGGTGGCCGGGGAGGCCGCGGCGCCAGTCGGCAATGCCCTCGCGGTCTATGGCGTCATCGGCAACCTCAGCCTCGTGCTGGGCGTCGTGTTGCTGGCCTGCACCTTCCTGCCTTCCACCGCCCAGGCACCGGGCCGGATCAATTCGATCGCCGGCCTCTTGCTCATCGGCATCGGCTTCGGGCTGCGCCAACTCGCCCGCTCCGGCCGCCCGCCCACTCCCCGCTAGTCATGCGCGTGCTCGCCGAACTCTACCAACAATTCGATGCCGATCCGTTGCGCCCCGTGCCCGGTGAGGGTTACGGTGGCTGGCACGAGCGCGAGATCGAACTCGCCCCGGCTCACACCGCGCTCGTGGTGATGCACGCCTGGGATCATGGTTCACCGGCTGCGTTTCCCGGCTGGTGGCGCGCCGTCGAATACATGCCACGCGCGGACGCCATTCTCCGGACGGTCTTTCCGCGCCTGCTCGGCGCCGTGCGGGCTTCGCCCATGCCCGTGTTCCACGTCATCAGCGGCCGCGGCCGCTGCGCGCCCCGGCTCAGCAGCGCTTCCACCGCCATCGCCGCCAAGCCGAGGAGCCGGCTGTTGGTCACGCGAGACCCCGCATATCTGGAGTTGCAGCGGATCCGTGCGGCCTGCGTGTTTCCAGGCGAACACAATCGCGCTGACATCGAACAAGCATTCGCGCGACTGGATTTCGCTCCGGCGGCGCGCCCCGTCGGCCGCGAAGGCCTCGCCGAGGATGGCGACCAGCTCGCCACCCTCTGTCGGATCCACGGGATCAATCACCTCATCTACGTCGGATTCGCCGTCAACTGGTGCCTGCTCATGTCGCCCGGCGGCATGGTCGACATGGCCCGGCACGGCTGCCTGTGTTCGACCATCCGCGAAGCCGTCACCGCCGTCGAGAATCGGGAGACCGCCCGGGATGAGCGTGAGAAACAACAGGCCCTGTGGCGGGTGGCGGTGGAGTTCGGTTTCGTCTTTCGGCTCGAATCCTTTCTGCGGGCGCTTCCCGTCCGCTTCCCATGAATTCAACCATGCGTTCCAGTCCGCCGCCCGGCCTCGGCTCTGCGGCGATCGGCTCGGAAGAAGAAACGCTCGTGCTCGACGCCTTGCGGCGCGGCGAGCTGTTTCGCTATTATGGCAACGATCCCGCGCATCCGCCGCCATTCGCCGCCACGCTCGAAGCCGAGGCCGCCGCGCTCTTCGGCACGCGTCACGCCCTCGCCGTCACCAGCGGCACGGCGGCGCTCGAGGTCGTGCTCGCCGCCGCCGGCGTCGGCCCCGGCAGCGAGGTCATCGTGCCCGCCTGGAGCTGGATTTCGTGCTTCACCGCCGTGGTCCGCTGCGGCGCACGCCCCGTGCTGGCGGAGATCGACGCGTCCCTCTGTCTCGATCCGTCCGAGATCGCCCGGCTTACCACGCCACGCACGCGCGCCATCCTGGTGGTTCACTATCAGGGTGCCGCGGCCGACCTCGATCCAATCCTCGCCGCCGCGCGCACCCGCGGGCTGCTGGTGATCGAGGACTGCGCCGAGGCGCCCGGCGCGACGTACCGCGGCCGACGAGCGGGCGCGATCGGCGACGCCGGCATCTACAGCTTCCAGCACAACAAGCCTATGACCGCCGGCGAAGGCGGGCTCATCGTCACGAGCAATCCGTTCATCTACGAACGCGCCGTCCGGCTCCACGATCTGGGCCAGTACCGCAATCATCACGCCCAGCTTCTCCCTGCGCGCGAGCCGGCCTTCGCGGGTGGCCAGTACCGAATGTCCGAGCTCACGGCCGCTGTCGCTCTCGCCCAACTCCGGAAGCTCGACCGGATCCGCGATCACTGCCGCACGCTGAAGGCGCTCATCGCTCCCCGGCTCGCGCGCCTTCCGCAGATCCAGTTGCGCCCGCTGGCGGATCCCAACGGCGATTACGGTTTCGAACTCTACTTCTACGCGCGCGGTTCGGAAGCGGCGGCGGCGTTTCGCCAAAAGCTCACGGAGCGCGGCGTGTGCTGCCAGCAGCGGACCGGCACTTATCCGCAATACCGCCGCGAGTACGTGATCAACGGCCGCGCCGCGCATCGTGCACTCTCGCCCTTCCGCCGGCTTTTCCCCTGGCCGGCCCGCGGCTATCGCGTGGAGGACTTCCCTCGCACCGAGGCGCTCACCACGCGTTTCGTCGCGCTGCCGCTCGGCTGGCGTTACACGTCCAACGATGCCGACCATATCGCCGCCAGCGTCGAGGCCGTCCACGCCGAACTCTACGGCTGATTGGCTCCCTCCGTTCGCTTCTCGCGTCCTCGCGCCTCCCGCCCCACCCGCAACACGTCACCTATTACCTGACTACCGAAATTCAGATTGGCCACAGAGGCCACAGAGCTCTGACACAGAGGGCACAGATGTAGTCTCGATCAGGGCCCCTCGACGGTGAGACTCTCGACCGCGATCAGCCACCCAGGTACCTCGGAGCCTCCGGCTTGGCTCTGGCCCGACCTCGGTGCCCTCTGTGGCCCAAATTCGGAATCCAGGTATTAGTTGACATGTCCTTCCGCCGCCAATCCCGGTCGCGCATCGCAGTGCCGTTCATCCTCTGAGCTACCGCGCCGCCGCCCGAGCGACGTCTCGCACCACCGCAGCGACTTCGTCGATGTACGCGTCGTCCATCGCCTCGTTGATCGTGAGCTTCACGCTGTCCTCCAGAATCGCCTCCGCTTCCGGACACCTGACCTGGCGGTAGTCCATTTGCGTGAGTCCCAGTTCCCGCACCGGCCAATGCCCGCTGAAGAAGTTGTGCTGCTGAAACACCGGGTAGCGATACACCGGTCGTGGAATGTAGCCCGGCGTGCAACTGACGCCAGCGTTCGTCAGCGCCTGCGCAAATTCATCCCGACTCACCGCGAGCCGCTCCCTGTCGAGCCGCAGCAGATAGAACCAGTAGCTGTGCGTATCCGCCGTCTGAACGCTCGGCAATCGCAGTCCGGCCGCACCGGCCAATTGCTCCGTCAGCCGCGTGCCCGCCCGGTGCCGGTTCGCCACGATCTGCTCCAGCTTGGTCAGCTGCGCCGCCGCGACGGCAGCCTGCGGCTCGCTCATCCGGTAGTTCGGCGCCAGCTCTAGCGGATCGCGCCCGCCCGTTTCGCGATCGTAAAACTTGTCGCCCCACTTGCCCAGCCCAGTGCCGAGCTCCAGTTGGTTCGTCGCCACAAGTCCGCCGTCGCCACAGCTCACATGCTTGTAGTCGTTGAATGAAAAACACGCCAGGTTGCCTTGCAACCCGACCGGCTGCCCTCGCCACCGCGCGCCCCAGGCCTGCGCGCAGTCCTCGATCACCTGCAGCCGATGTTCCCGTGCGATTGCCATCAGTGCCGACATGTCACACGGGTTCCCCGCCAGATGCACCGGCATCAGCGCGCGTGTCTTCGCGGTGATCCGGCGGCAAACATCAGCAGGATCGAGATTGTACGTCTGCGGTTCGAGATCCGCGAAGACCGGCACCGCCTGCTGATACAGGATGCCGATCACCGAGCCCATATCCGTGATGGCTGGCACAATCACCTCGTCACCGGGCTTCAGTCGCAGGGCCGCGATCGCTACGTGGAGCGCTGCCGTGCCAGACGAGGTCGGAAAACAAAAATTCAACGGATACCGGCGCCGAAACTCATCGAGCAATGCGGTGGTCTGCGGCCCGCGCCAGTAGAAAAGCGACGGCTGCGTCACCATGGCGCTGAGCCGCTCGAGCTCAGCCGCACCCCAGCGCTGCGGCCGCGGCATCGATCGGCTGACCCGTGGTGTGGTCGGTTTCATGATCGGAGAAATTTCTCGAGGCTCCCGGCGGCAATCCGCGAGAGCTCCGCTCGCGGCAGACCGGTGTCTTGCAGCTTTGCCTTCGCCGCCGCCATGATCAGAAACGGGGTGTGCGAGGCGAAGGCGATCTGCGCCGCCGGCAAGGTACGACGCAGGTCGCGCAGGGTCTCGTACCATTCGGCAAACGTCAGGTCCGCGAGCAAGTTTCGGTGCTTGGGCACAAGCGTCTTCATTTCGGTGCGCAGCAGCCCGCTCGCGAGCACCGGCCGCTCCGGGTGCCGCCGCAGCAGCGCGTCCAGGTCGCGCACCGGCACGCCGTGGATCTTCAGCGCGAAATATTCATGCCGCTCGTCGATCAACCGGATCGTCACGATCACCCGCAGCCCGCGTGCTGCGAGTTCCTCGAACAACACATCAAGGCGCGCCGAGGTCAGCCGGTAACCGTGATAGTTCGGCAGCAGCCGCACGGCCCGCACGCGTGCGTCCGCCCCCACGGCGTCGAGTTGCTCCCGCCAGTTGGCAAGCGCTGGCTGAATCACCGGCACCGGCACCAGCATCGGCTGCGTTCGCGTCTCCCGCAGCAATGCGCGATTCGCCGCCGTCGGCTCAGGGGCAAACACCGCATCGACCGGCGATACCAACGCCCCGCCAATGCCATGCTCCTTCAGTCGCACCGCCAGTGACCGCGCCGTCAGCGCCGGCTGCAGCGAGAACGGCCATCGGCCGATCCAGGTGTTCGCATCGAAATACTTCATGGCAATCCCAGCAGATCGCGCGCGTTATCATGCAGGATCGCGCGCTGCGCCGGCGCGCGCAGCGCCGAGCCTTTCACGCGCGCGATCGCCACCCGGAAATCACGGACCGGCACGTCGGAGCCGTAAAGGATCCGCTTAGCGCCCAGCTGTTCGACCGCGAACTCGAGCAGGCCCGCCTCCGGCGCAGCTCCGGACGTGTCCACCCACACATTCGCGTGCGGCTTCACCGCTAACACGCCACGCACGCCGCATCCAGTCAGGTGCGCCATGATGATCCGCACGCGCGGGTAGCGGTCTGCGAGCGTCGCGACATCCTCCGGGTCCGTGTGAAAGCGCCGCTGCCGGATCTTGGTCATGCTCCACGCATGCTGCAGCACGATCAGCCTATGCTGTTCCGCAAGCGCCATCACTGGCTGCATGCAGGCGTCGCGGGCGTTGTTCGCGATCTCGAGCTTGATTCCCCGAAACCCGAGCTCGAGGCAGCGCTCCACCTCCCGCCGCACGGCCGTCTTCCCCAACGTCGGATTCAAGTAGCAGAAGCCCGTCACGAAACCCGGATGCTTCCGCGCCAGCCACGCCGTGTCGTCGTTGATCGCCCGGACCTGCGCCGCCGTCGGCGAACGTCCGTGCACTAACACGTCGCCCAGCACCACCACATGCCGGATCCCCAGCGAGCGGGCGCGGGCCAGCAGCGCCGCGGACTCCGGGCGGCCGATGCCGCCTTCGTGCATCAATGGATGCGTATGGACGTCGATGATCCGCATGAGTTGGTCCGATCGCTCCCGAGTCTCACCTTAACTTCGCGCGGCGTCGAGACACGCCTGCTTGACTGCGCGAATACTCGGTGTGGGCGTGCCGAATGGTACGACCGCGGTGCCCATGATGAATCCGGGGATATCGCGCCCGCGTTCCACTTCCCTGCGCGCCACTTCGTAGATCTCCTCGGCTGGCGCCTTTTCGAGCAACCGCGGCGAGATGTTTCGCCGAAACGCCCGTCCTGCAGAACGGACCGCACCCGACCACTCCTCGAAGTCAGCGGTGAAATCACACAGCAGGTTGTTCGCCCCAGTCTGGACGAGCATGTCGACGATTTTCGTGGTGTTGCCACCGATGATCAGCGGCAGGTCCCGGACACCCTGCGTCTTGGCCCACGCCACGAACTCCTGCGTCACCGGCAGCACGAATTCCTCGTACATCGAAGGCGACAGCAGTTCGGGCGAGGCCTGCGAGTCGAACATGATCAGCTCGACCCCAGCGTCGATGTAACCCTTCGCAAACTCCCGGATGATCCGGCTCGCATAGTCGAGGCAACTGCGCACCCATTCCGGCTGTTCGATGCACGCAATGAACAGCGACTCGGCGCCCACCAGCGAAATCGCGAGCGAAAACGGCCCGGACACCGCGCCACGCAGCCAGAAGTCGTCGCCCAGTTCCTTCCGCACGGCGCGCGCCGCCGCGAGATTCACCGGCATCCGTCCGTCACGCGCCGGATTCGGCAGCCGGGCCGCCGAAAGATCCATGCCCACCTCCACGATGTGATGCTCTGGCTTGATGCCTGGAATGCTCGTGTCCTTCCCCTCGTAAAACGTCACTATGCTTCCCACCGCCTCGGCTTCGACGTTGTAGACGTCGACCCCCACCACCAGGGCATCGGGCTGGATCGCCGCATATTCCGCCAGCATCGCGCGCGTCAGCAGGTCGCCATCGCGCGAGATCGCCGTGGGTGTCGAACCGATGAAGGCGGCCTTGTGCTCGTAGATCGCCGGGAGGAACAACGGCACTGGCCGAGGCCGCTCGCAGCGGAGCGTCGCTTCAACTTCGGTTCGCGGTGCGGGGCGGTCCGGGGCGGGGACATTCATGCGAGCAAGAGCGAAACAGATCCCCCGGCCGGCGTCTTGGGTCATCCTGCTCGCGTCATTTTGCAGATCGGGCAATTGCCCCATGTGTTCACGTGCGGTTTGGCTTGGTGTTTGACCGGCGCACTTCTACAAAAGTGCGAGGTCCTCTCCCTTGACCCCGGCTTCATTGATGACTCCGAAACGACGTATCCTCGCCACACTCAACCGTGAACCGGTCGACCGCACGCCCGTCGATCTGTGGCACACGCCGGAAGTCGGCGCCGCCCTGCGGCAGCACTTCGGCGTCGCGGACGATCTCGCCGCGTATCGCGCGCTTGGTCTCGACAAGATCGTCTGGGCGTTCCTCGACTACGACGGTGGCGACACTGGGCGCGTCGGCACACTCGCCGGCGCCGGCGCCGACGATCCCGCGGCGACGCGCACGATGTGGGGTGTGCCTTTGCGCACCATCCAGGCGGGCGCGGCCCAGTATGCCGAGTTCGGTGCCGCTCCGCTTCTGGGCTACGACACGCCGGGCTCGCTCGACGATTATCCGTGGTGGCCGCAGCTCGACCGGGTTGACTACAACTCGGCCGTGCGCTACGTGCTTCGCGCCGCTCAGGATTTCGCCGTCATCGGACCGTGGGTTTCGTTTTTCGAGATCTACTGCCAACTCCGTGGCCTCGAGCAGGCCATGATGGATCTGGTCGAGTCGCCCGAATACGTCGAAGCCACGCTCGACCGCATCGAGGCGATCCAGACCGAGATGATGAAACGCTACTTCACTCGCGCGCGCGGCTGCCTCGATCTCGTGTTCGTCAGCGATGATATCGCCGGCCAGCGTTCACTGCTGATTTCCCCCGCCATGTGGCGGCAACACCTGGAGCCGCGGCTCAAACGCTGGTGCGATCTGATTCACGCGCACGGGCTCAAGGTCTTCTACCACACCGACGGCGCCGCGCGACCGCTGATTGGTCCGATTCTCGACTGCGGCGTCGACGTACTGAACCCGATCCAACACGCATGCCCGGGAATGGATCTGGCCGAGCTGAAAAAGGAGTTTGGTCACCGCGTGATCTTCCACGGTGCGGTCGACAACCAGACGGTGCTGCCGCGCGGCACGGCGGACGAGGTCCGCGCTGAAGTGAGGGAGTGCCTCCGCACGCTCGGCGCCGGCCGCGAGGGTTTCATCTGCTGCTCGTGCCACAACACCCAGGCCGGCACCCCCGTCGAGAACATCCTCGCGATGGTCGAAACCGTCCACGCCTGCGGCTGACTTGGGGGCCACCCGGGGTTTCGGCGAGACAAGGGCCCCGGAGTCGCTCCTTGCCGTGTTTGGCAGATCGGGCAAACTCAGTCAGGCATGAAGCATTCCACCCCGCTGCCGATCATCCTGCCCCGGCACGGCGTACTCTTCGCCGAGAGTGTGCACGACAGCGGCTTCCACATGGCCGAGCGCACGGACCCTTTTCACAAGCTCATCTACGTGCTCGCGGGCGAGGTCAGCTTCCACGAGTCCGGCCGCCCTGTTTCGACCGTCGGTGCCGGTTCACTGATTGTGACGCCTCAACTGACTTGCCACGCGATCGACGATGTCTCTCCCGCTACTCTGCTGCTTCTGTGCTTTGCCGATTCTTTTCTCCGGTCGGATCCTGATCTGGCGCAGCTCTGGACCGGGTTGACCGACGCCACGAGCTGCCGGCTATGTCTGGCCCGTCCGAGTCAGCTGCGGCTCGAACGGCTTTGGCGTCAGGCGTTGCTCGAGCAAGCCCATGAACTGCCTGGCAGTCCGGTGGCGATCCGCGCGCTCGCAGCGCAGATTTTCGTCATGCTCTTGCGCGTGCCAGCCCGGCCCGGCGGAGACACAGCCCCGCAACGTGTCGCCGCCGTCGGACGGGAGATCCGCGAAACCTTCTATAACGCTTGGGACCTCGACGGCGCCGCCGCCCGGGCCGGTCTGTCGCGCCGGCGGTTCAGCGCGCTCTTTCGCGCCGAGTTCAACGAAACGTTTTCCGACTACCTGCTTCGGCTTCGGCTCGACCACGCCGCGCGACTGCTGCGCACGCGGGAGCACTCCGTCATGGGCGTGATGTTTTCCTGTGGGTTCAACGACCTCTCGCATTTCTACCGGCTCTTTCGCGCCCGGTTCGGTTCCCCTCCGAAACGCTGGGTGCTCGACCAAGCGCCGGCGCCGGTAGTCGGCTCCCCGCACTCCCCGCGCGATGCATCCGGTCGCCATCGTAGTCGCGGTCGGCGCCGGTGAACCGCTCGGCGGCCATGGCCGTCAAGGCTGGGCCGCCCGCGGTCGGCGGCTCCACGCGGACGGCGCCTGCCCCGTCTGCCGCCGGAACCAGCGCGCAAAGTAACCTTGGTCCGGGAGTCCAACCGCGTTCGCCACCTCCCCCACGCGCACGCCATGAGTGAGGAGTTCCTTCGCCCTGATCAGCCGCTGGCGCGCGCGGAATTGGCCGAGCGATAATCCGGTCTCGCCGCGCACCAGCCGGTTGAGGTGATCCCGATGATACCCACTTCGCTGCACCGTCTCCGCGAGCGAGCCGGCCATGGGCATCGCCGCCAGCAGCCCTGAAATCGCCCGTGATGGCCGGATGGCCGTCGCTCCCGCCTCTTGCCCCAGCCAGCCCGCTGTGCGCAAGCAGAGCATCAGCGTCAGCAACACGAGTGTCGCGCCCTCCCAAGCCAGTGCGTCGCCCGGCGTTTGCTGCAGCCGGATCAATCGCGCGAGATGATGCCGGATCTCCGACAATTCCGATCGAGTCAGGCTGCACACCGCCACGGAACGGCTGCGGGCCCGCCGCACCCGGAAGTTGATCATCAAGCACAAGGGCGCCGCGCGTCCGCTGCGCCGAAACGCGTGCGCCACGCCCGGCGGCATCAGGATCAGCGTGCCGGGATTCACCTGCACAGCCGCGCCGTCCACCGCCTGCCTGCCCTGCTGGCTCAGGTAGAGCAGGGCCTGGCACCAACGATGCCGGTGCGGCGCGATTGCTTCGTGCTCGGCCAAGTGGCGGTGCAACGCGAAGGTCATGACGGACAATCCCGGGATGCGGATGTCGGCCTGGTCGATCAGCAGGGAGCGAAAGCGGCGCACAGTGGACACGAATGATGCCGAAAATGTCCCATGTTGCACCGAAAAACTCCTCACGGTTTCAGGCTCGACTCGCTACACTTCAGGGCTGTCGATCGGTCGAGCAGCGTCCTCCTCCTCCGTGGACGCCGCGCCCTGCCCGACTCACCCCAGACTCTGCCGGTGCCGCCGGAAAACAACGGTGCCCGCCGACTCGCCCACCTCATGATCCGCTCCGATCTTTCCCTCTCCCCGTCCGCGCTCGATCGTGATCTCGACCGGCTGTTCGCGCTTTCCGCCACCAAGATCGAATTGCTGCAACGCAGCTGGGATCCGCGCCAAGGCACCCCCGTGTTCACCGTGGAGGGACGCTACACCTCACGTGGCTGGACGGAGTGGACACAGGGCTTCCAGTTCGGCTCCGCCCTGCTGCAGTTCGCCGCGACCGGCGACCAGCACATGCTGGCCTTCGGCCGCAACGCCACCCGCGAGCACATGGCCACGCACGTCAGCCACATCGGAGTGCACGATCATGGCTTCAACAACGTGTCCACGTACGGCACGCTGTATCATCTCGCGCGCGCCGGTCGGTTCGACTGCAGCGAGGGCGAACTGCAGTTCTACCAACTCGCCCTCAAACTCTCCGGCGCGGTACAGGCCGCGCGCTGGACCGACCTCCCGGAAGGCCAGGGCTACATCTACTCGTTTAACGGCCCGCACTCGCTCTTTGCCGACACGATCCGTTCGCTCCGCGTGCTGGCGTTGTCGCACGCGTTCGGCCACTGCCTCATGGGCGAACGCGATCGCCGCCTTTCGCTGCTGCAACGCCTCGTCCAGCACGCCGACACGACCGCGCGGTATAACGTCTACTTTGGCCAGGGTCGCGACGCTTACGATGTGCGTGGGCGCGTCGCCCACGAGTCGGTCTTCAATCTGAACGACGGCTCCTATCGTTGTCCCAGCAGCCAGCAGGGCTACTCGCCGTTCACCACCTGGACCCGCGGATTGGCCTGGATTATCTGTGGCTACGCCGAGCAGCTCGCCTTTTTGGACACGCGCTCCGAAGCGGACCTGGCGCCGTTCGGCGGCAAGCCCGCGGTGCTGGAGCGTTTCCTCGCAACCGCGACCGCCTGCGCGGACTTCTACCTCGAGCACACACCGACCGATGGAGTGCCCTACTGGGACACCGGCGCGCCCGGCCTGCACCGGCTCGGCGACTACCTGAACCGCCCGGCGGATCCGTTCAATGAGTACGAGCCGGTGGACAGCTCGGCAGCGGCGATCGCTGGGCAGGGGCTGGTTCGTCTGGCGCTTTTCCTCCAAGGCCGACAGCAGTCCGAAGCCGCCGCCCGCTACCTGGCCGCCGGACTCACCGTGGCCAGGACGCTGCTCAACGAGCCCTACCTCTCCACCGCGCCCGGTCACCAGGGACTGCTGCTCCATACCGTCTACCACCGGCCGGCCGGTTGGGACCATGTTCCTGCCGGTCGCCGCGTGCCCTGCGGCGAGTCCTGCCAATGGGGCGACTACCATCTCCTCGAACTCGCGCTGCTGCTTCGCACCCTCGCGGAGTCCAGGTCACCTTACACCTTCTTCGGTCTCTAGCAGACGAGCTCCAACATGCCCCTCGCCGTTGCGGACAACTCACGTCTCTGTCTCCACACGATCACCACCAAGCCGTGGCCGATCGAAACCGCCGCGGCGCGCTACGCCGCTGCGGGCGTCCAAGGCATCACCGTCTGGCGCGACGCGCTCGACGATCGGGATCCCGTCAAAGTCGGAGCGATGCTGCGCGACTCGGGCCTGGAGGTCGTCTCGCTGTGCCGCGGCGGGTTCTTTCCGGCCCGGCTCGCAGAAGATCGCGCCAAGGCGCTTGACGACAACCGCCGGGCGATCGCCGAAGCCCACGAACTCGGCGCACCGCACATCGTGCTCGTTTGCGGTGCCGTGCCCGGCCTGCCGCTCGTCGAAGCGCGCCAGCAGATCGCCGAAGGCATCGCCGCGCTCCTGCCGGATTGCGCCGCCGCCAATGTGAAGCTCGCGATCGAGCCGCTGCACCCCATGTACGCCGACAGCCGCTCGGCCATCAACACGCTCGGCCAGGCCAACGATCTCGCCGCGCAGCTCGACTCGCCGTGGGTCGGCGTGGCGATCGATGTTTACCATCTCTGGTGGGATCCCGCCCTGGAACGCGAGATCGCTCGCTGCGGCCGGCTTAAGAAGATCCTCGCCTACCATGTCTGCGACTGGCGCACGCCGACCGGCGACCTGCTGCTTGACCGCGGGCTCATGGGCGACGGCTGCATCCCGCTTCGTCAGATTCGGAGCTGGGTCGAAGCGGCCGGCTTCAACGGCTTCAACGAGGTGGAGATCTTCTCGACGCGACACTGGGCGGACGATCAGGACGACTTTCTCGCCCGGATCGTCACCGCCTATCATAACCACGTCTGAGTCGTTTGCCTGTAACCCAGCGGCTCCGCTCCTCTTTTCCTCCTTCCATGAAAACTCACCGCCTCGGCATCATCATGAACGGCGTCACCGGACGCATGGGCACCAACCAGCATCTAATTCGCTCCATCAAGGCGATCATTGATCAGGGCGGCGTGAAGCTCGGCGACGCGGAGACGATCCTGCCCGATCCGGTTCTGGTCGGCCGCAGCGAGGACAAACTCCGCGCCCTCGCGGCCCGCACCGGTGTGAGCCGCATCTCGACCAACCTCGACGCCGAACTTGCGAATCCCGCGAACCAGATCTACTTCGACGCCACCCTCACCGGCCAGCGCCCAATCGGCGTGCGCAAGGCGATCGCGGCGAAAAAACACATCTATTGTGAAAAGCCCACCGCGACCAGCTCCGCGGAGGCGCTCGCCCTCGCCCGCGAGGTCACGGCCGCCGGGCTCAAAAACGGCGTCGTGCAGGACAAGCTCTGGCTGCCCGGGCTGCTCAAGCTGAAGTACCTAATCGATACCGGATTCTTTGGCCGGATTCTTTCCGTGCGCGGCGAGTTCGGCTACTGGGTCTTCACCGGTGAGCACGAACCGCTGCAGCGCCCGTCATGGAATTATCGCAAGGAGGAGGACGGCGGCATCATCACTGACATGCTCTGCCACTGGCAGTATGTGATTCAGAATCTCTTCGGCGAGGTCAAGGCGCTCACCTGCCTCGGTGCGACACACCTCCCGGAACGTTGGGACGAGGCCGGCCGGAAATACCAGGCGACCGCCGACGACGCAGCGTATGCGACGTTCGAGCTGCACAACGGGATCATCTGCCACTTCAACTCCTCCTGGACCGTGCGTGTGCGCCGGGACGATCTGCTCACGCTGCAGGTTGACGGCACGCACGGCACCGCGGTCGCCGGCCTGCGTGATTGCACCGCCCAACATCTCTCCGCCACGCCGCGCTGTGTGTGGAACCCGGATATCGACAGCCCGGTGAAATTCTTCGACGGCTGGACCCGCGTGCCCGATCAGCGCGTCTACGACAACGCGTTCAAGGTGCAGTGGGAGCTCTTCCTGAAACACGTCGTCACGGGTTCGCCGTTCCCCTGGACGCTACTCGAAGGCGCCAAGGGCGTGCAGCTCGCCGAACTGGGCCTCAAATCCTGGGCCGAGCGCCGCTGGGTCTCCGTGCCGAAACTATAGTCCCGCGGTCATCCGCCTATTTCGGGCGTCGTTCTGCCTGGTCGGGCTCTCAGCTCTAGCCTCTCAGCTCTGGACTTTTCTCCATGCCTAAAATCGCCCTCATTACCGGTGGCACGCGCGGCATCGGCTTCGGCATCGCCGAAAAGCTCGCCGCCGAAAAATGGGATCTGCTCGTCAACGGCGTGCGGCCGGAGGCCGCCGTGGCCGAACCGCTGGCGCGACTGCGCGCGGCGGGTGTGCGCGTCGGTTATGCGCCGGGCGACATCGCGACGGCGGCGGGACGCGCCGCGATCCTCGCCGCCGCCCGCGATTTCTCCGGTTCCGCCGTCAATCTCCTCGTGAACAACGCCGGAGTCGCCCCATCCGTCCGCGCCGATCTCCTCGAAACCTCGGAGGAAAGCTACGACCGCGTGCTCGACACCAACCTGCGCGGACCGTTCTTTCTGACCCAGGCTTTCGCGCGCGCCATGCTCGCGGCCCGGCAAACCAACCCGTCGTTTGCCGCTGCGATCGTCAACGTCACCTCGGTCTCCGCCACGGTCGTCAGCATCAACCGCGGCGAGTACTGCATCGCGAAGGCGGGGCTCAGCATGCTCACGCAGCTCTTCGCCGCGAGGCTGGGTGCCGACGGCATCCCCGTTTACGAGGTGCGTCCCGGCGTGATCAAGACCGACATGACGAGCGCAGTGACGGAGAAATACGACCAGCTCATCGCTAACGGACTTTGTGTGCAGCCGCGCTGGGGTTACCCCGACGATGTCGGCCGCGCGGTCGCCGCTCTCGCGCGCGGTGACTTTGCGTTCTCCACCGGGCAAGTGATCTTGGTGGATGGCGGACTGACTCTTCCGCGGTTGTAGCTAACCCCCTGGGCCTGGGGCGCGGTCCGCCCGGCGTTCCTGTTCTTGCTCCTCGCCGCTCCACAAGCATAAGGCTTTAGCTGGGCGCGACGGCTAGTCAGCTGCCGGAGCTGCGCGAAGCTCGGCTGTCCGCGTCAGCCTGGAACCAGGCGGATTGATTTTCGAGACGCCCAAGGTTCCGAGGCGTCCACATCGCGACGTGGGCAGGCGATTGCGATGCGGGAACGGCATCAGGGTCCATGCCGCGGCGCACGACATCAAGCACAAGGGCATTCCGGGTTGGCTCTCATCTCTCCTTGAGTCCAAGCCCGACGCGGCCGGCCTGCCGGACGCAGTCCCCACGCGCTTAGCTGGCCGCCGTGAAATCGCGACGTACCCAAGGATCATCTTTGCCGAATTCTGGGCAACACGAGCCCTTCTCAGCATAGCAGCGGACGCAAAGCGCGATTCCGTCGAAAACAAACGCGCCCAGCGCAGCACATTCCTCACAAGCGACATCGGCGTTCGGCTGCACTGTCGCACGGGGCTCATGCAGCGTTTCCACGTTCTCGTTCTTGGTTATGGCTTTTATACTCATGGATTCCTTTCCTGCCTCATAACGAGTCACGTCTCGGCTCGCAGCGCGTGGTCCAAGTCCGCGAGGATGTCGTCGACGTGTTCGAGCCCGACCGAAAGCCGGACCAAGCCATCTCGCACGCCAGCCCGCTGTCGGGCGTCCGGGGCCATGCCGCGATGACTGGACCGCGCCGGCATCGTCGCCAGCGTCTCCGGTCCCCCGAGGCTCACCGCATGCACGATGAGTTGCATTCGGCTGAGGAAGCGGATGGCCGCCGGCTCGCCACCGCGAAGTTCGAAGGAGAGCAGCCCGCCGCCGTGGCTCATCTGCCGCCCGAACAGTTCCCTCTGCGGATGCGAGTCGAGCGAGGGATGGTACACGCGCGAAATTTCCGGCCGCTGCTCCAGCCAACGCGCCACGATCTCGCCGCTGCGGTTGTGTGCTTCCATCCGGAGCGTGAAGGTCCGCAATCCGCGCATCACCAGCCAGGCGTCGAACGCGTTCACCGTCCCGCCGAGATTCTTGTGAATGCTGCGGTGGCTGGCGGTGAACGGCTCGCGGCGGATCACGCCCCCGCCGATCAGGTCGCCATGGCCGTTCAAATACTTGGTGGTGGAATGAACCACCCAGTCGGCGCCGAATTGAAACGGACGTTGGTTGAACGGCGTTGCCACGGTGTTGTCCACGATCACCTCGGCTCCGCCAACTTTCGCATGCTGGACGATCGCCGCGAGGTCAATGAGCCGCAGCAGCGGATTCGACGGCGTCTCGACAAGGACGGCACCAGCCCGCTCCAAAGCACGAAACCACTGGTCCTCGTCCGCCGGATCGACGAACTCCACCGGCACTCGATAGACGTCTGCCAGGATGCGCAGCAGTTCGAAACTGCCGCCGTAAATGTCCGGATGCGTCACCAGCGGACCTTGCCGTCCCTGCAACGCCGCCGTCACGGCGCAGAGGACCGCCGCGTTTCCGGAGCTGGTGACGACGGCTCCGTGGCCACCTTCGAGGTCAGCCAGGCTCCGCGCGAGCGCATCGACGGTCGGGTTGCCGAAACGCGAATACGCATAGCCTTTCCGCGCTCCGGAAAAAATCGCCTCGGCATCCTCCGGTGCACCCAAGTCGAAAATGGCGCTCTGGTGAATCGCCGGTTGCACCGACGCGTTGCGGCCCGCCTCGCGCGGACCGCTTCCCGCGCGTGCGCAGCGGGTGGCCAGCTGATAGGACGCGTTCCTTTGGCGCCGCGGTGGGGAGGGCTCGTGGCGCGGGTCGCTCGCCGGATTCCCGGCCGCTTGCTCCAACCAGCTGTCGTGATGGTTCATCATATCGTCTTACGATAGTTTGCAGCGGATCGCAAGCGGCCGGTCTGTCACGCAGGCGACCGACGGGCGTGCCGGAGCTTGTTACGCTGCAGTCGCGCCTCTCCTGGTAGGGCGAGGCGTCCTCGCCGAGCCGCGGCCCCTCGACGGGCTCGGCGCCTTGAGTCCCTCGACCCTGCTCGGGACCCTGAGCTTGTCGAAGGGCTTGTCGAAACGGCTCACCGGGACGGTTCGCCCTACCCACATCAGGCAGGCGCTGCCGATTCGCTGCGCCGCGACTAGAACAGCACATTCGCGATGAACTGTTCCAGATGCGGCGGGAGCTGGCGATGGCGGCGCACCAGCACGCAGAGCTCGCGCACGAACGGTTCCGGCCAGGACAGCCGGCACAGGCTGCGTTTGCGGGCGTAGAGCGCGAGCGCGCGCAACGGCACGAAGGCGACGCCCATCCCCAAGGCCGCCAGATTGATGATCAGATCGAATCCCGGCAGCAGCATCCCCGGCTCGATCGTCGCGCCCTGCCGCGCGAGCCACGCGCGCAACTGGCGTCCGGTATTCGCGCCTTCATCCAGCATCAGCCAATTCTGTTGCTGCGCCCACCCCATCCGATCCGCCCGTGGCGCCTCCGCTCCCGGATAGCTGGCGGCCGCCTCGGCGCTGGCGATCAGGGTAAACGCGTCACTGAACCGATGCGTCACGCGTACGGTGCGCGGCAGCCGTCGCGGTGGACACATCACACCGACGTCGAGTTCGTTGCGCTCGAGACCATCGAGGATGGCCGTGCTCGGCTCATACGACACGCGGTAGCCTACCCGCGGCAGGCGGCGAAGGTTCGCGTGGAAAAAACCCGGCAGGTAGGCCAACCCGACCGAGCGCGAGACCCCCACGCGGATCACCTTCTTCGCGCCGTTGAACTCTTCGCGAAACCGACGCAGCGTCTGATCGAGATCTCCGATCAACCGCGCGGCCTCGCGCCACAAGGCGCGTCCGGCCGGCGTCAGCTCGACCGTGCGCGTCGTGCGCTCGAACAGCTCCAGCCCAAGGCTCGTCTCCATCCCTTGGACCTGCCGCGTCACCGCACTTTGCGTCAGCCCGGCGGCCTGCGCCGCTTTCGTGAAGCTGCGATGTTCAGCGACGAGATGGAAGAGATGCAGCTCGTAGAGATCGAAGGGAGTCGTGGGGAGGAATTCATTCATGCGGCACATGGATTGATACGACCAATGAATTTCTCGCGCGTAGGACCGTCGGTTATGATCGCGGTGCTGTAACCGAAATCACCATGGCCAATCCTTCCGATCGTCTTCCACAAAACGTCCCCGGTCGCTTCTACGTCGACTCGCAATGCATCGACTGCGACCTCTGCCGCGAAACGGCTCCTACCATCTTTGGCCGGGACGACGAAAGCGGCTTTTCGTTCGTCAAACGGCAGCCGCTGACGCCCGAGGAGATCGCGCTCGCCGAAGAGGCCATCCAGGGCTGCCCGGTCGAGGCGATCGGCAATGACGGCGACGAGGCCGCGTGATTCGAGATACACCATGCTCGCCAGTTTTTTTCTCGCCCTGCGCGAAGGTTTGGAGGCGGCGCTGATCGTCGCGATCGTACTCGGTGCCTTGCGTCGGGTCGGTCGTCGCGACTGCTTTCGTTTGGTTTGGCGTGGCGCCGCAACCGCCGGTGCACTCAGCATCGTCGTCGCCCTGCTGCTGCAATGGCTCGGTTGGAGCCTCGAAGGCGCGGCCGAGGAGATTTTCGAAGGCAGTTTGCTGCTCATCGCGGCGGCGCTGCTCACGTGGATGCTCTTCTGGGTGGGCCGCCAATCGCGCCACCTGCGCGACGCCCTCCACGCCGGTGTCGGCAACGCGGTCGCCTCTCCTGGGGCGCGCGGCGTGTTTGCGTTGACCTTCGTCGCGGTCTTTCGCGAGGGCGTCGAGCTGGCGCTGTTCCTCACCGCGGCGGCGTTCAACACGAGCGGTACCCGCACCGTCGCGGGCGCGCTGCTCGGCCTGCTCGGCGCGGGTTTGCTCGGCACGCTGGTCTTCTCGTCCACGACGTCGCTCAGCCCGCGCCGTTTCTTCCAGGCGACCTCGGTGTTGCTGGCGTTTGTCGCGGCGGGCTTGCTCGCGAAAGGCGTGCATGAGTTCAACGAAGCCGGATGGATTTCCGCCGGCGACACGCCAATCTGGAACACCCGCGCGTGGCTGAGCGACGAATCGCCGCTCGGTTCGCTGCTGGGCAGCCTGTTCGGGTACACGAGCACGCCTACGTTGAGCATGGTCTTCGCCTACGTCGCGTATTTCGGCGTTGTCGCGTGGTGGCTCGGGTCCGCCACGCCGGCCCGGTCCGACCGAGCGACGCGGATCGCCAGATCTCGCGTGGCGTGAGCGGTCCGCGCGCTCACGGCCCCGCGCCTCCCTCCCAGCGCCAGCGCTGGAGCGCGCGACGCTGGAAAGTCGCTTCATCGTTCGGCACGCGTTTTGCCGCCACGATGGTTTTGACCTCCGCAATCGTGCCGGCGGCCAGCGCGCGTTCGGCCAGCCTGCTGGCCTCGCGTGAGTCGAGCGTTCGCACGACGCGTCTGATTTCCAGGAGTTCGGTTGGCGCGACGCTGAGCGATCGGACTCCCAGGCCGAGCAGCAACTCGGTGTAAGCGGGATTCCCCGCAATCTCGCCGCACAGCGAGACGGGCTTCGCTTCGGCGGTGGCAGCCTCGATGATGTGTTTCAACACCTGCAGCACCGCCGGATGCAGCGGCTCGTAGTATCCCGCCATCTCGCTGCTCGTCCGGTCGGTCGTAAGCAGATACTGCACGAGATCGTTCGTGCCCACGCTGAGAAAGTCCGCCGCCCAAACGAGCGCGCGCGCGGTGATCGCCGCCGCGGGCGTTTCGATCATTGCGCCCACGCGGATCGCCGGATCGAACGGCTGTCCGGTGGCGCGCAGTGCGGCCTTCGCGTCCTCCACCGCTTGGCGCGCGGCGAGAAATTCGTCCAAACCTCCGATCATCGGGAACAACAATGAGAGCGCGTGAGTCGCGCTCACTCGCAGCGCGGCTCGCAACTGCGTGCGCAGGATTTCCGGATGTCTCATCAACAGCCGCGTGCCCCGCCGGCCCAGCGAGGGATTCGCTTCGATCGGCAACGGAAAATACGGCAGCAGCTTGTCACTGCCCAGGTCCAGCACGCGGAGCACCATCTCCCGCCCTTTCAACTGCGCTGCCGCGGAACGATAGATTTGAAACTGCTCCTCCTCCGTCGGGAAACCTGCATTGACGAGGAAAGCGAACTCGGTCCGATACAGCCCGACACCGTCGGCGTGCGCCCGGGCCGCCGCCGCGGCATCCGCCACGTTGCCGACGTTCGCGCTCAAGCCGATCGCCACGCCGTCCTGCGTCACCGTCGGCAGCGTCACGAGTTCCCGCAGCGCCTGGTCCCGGTTCGCAAGGCTCGCCTGCAGCCGTTCGTATTCGCGGGAAACGCTCTCAGAGGGTCGGACAAACACGCGGCCCGCGACTCCGTCCACGATCACGGGATCATGCGGCCGGATCTTCGTCGTCGCGCCATCCGCGTGAATGACTGTCGGGATCCCAAGCGAGCGCGCGAGGATCACGGCGTGGGCGGTCGTGCCGCCGCGCTCCGCCACCAAGGCGCGAATCCGATTCGGCCCCAGCCCCGCCGCGAGCGACGGCAGGAGTTCGCGCGCCACGACCACGCTCCCGGCGGGCAATGAGCGCACGTCGGTGTCCTCGCGCGCGAGCAACCGGTTGAGCAGTCGCCGACCGACGTCCTGCACGTCCGCGGCGCGTTCGCGAAAGACGGGATCGTCGATGGCCCGAAAAGCCGCCATCAACTCGTCGACCGCATCGCTCAGGGCCGCCTCGACGTTGAGCTTGCCCTTGGTGCAGCGGCCGATGACCTCGTGGCGCAGCAACGGATCGCGCAGCATCTGAATTTGCGCATCGAACACCGCCGCGTCGGCGGCCCCGCACCTGGCGCGAACTTCCGTTTCCATCGTGCGCAGATGCCCTTCGGTTTCGCGCAACGCCGTTTCGAAACGTTGTAACTCCCCCGGCACCTCATCCTCGCCGAGCAGACGGCGCGGCACCGCCACGTTGTCGCCGCAGTGGCAGATCACGGCCTGGCCACGCGCGATTCCCGTGGCGGCGGCCAAACCGAGAATCATCTCCGCTGGCTCGGAGTCGGCCGCAGTCATGGCGGCGTTGGCACCGAGCGGACCGAAGCACCGCCGATCACTCGCCCTAGTGGCGGCGGGAGCGACGGCGCGGAGTGAATCACCCGCGCGCCCGGCCGGTAGGTCACATACGAATAAACCCACTGGATGAGAACCGCTATCTTGTTCCGGAATCCAATCAGAAACAGGAGATGCACGCAGAGCCACAGCAGCCACGCGGCGGCCCCACTAAACTCCCATTGGCGGATCCGCGCCACGGCCCGCGACCGCCCGATCGTCGCCATGGCGCCTTTGTCCCGATAGCGGAACGGCTCGCGGGTGGACGCGGGCGCAGCCTCGCCGCTGTGCATTTCAGCGGTGATGGTTCGCGCCACGTGTGCTCCCATTTGGATCGCGGCCGGGCTCACGCCGGGTACCGGCTCGCCATTGTCATCAATGGCGACGGCGAGGTCGCCCACCACAAAGACTTCGGGCCGGCCGGCGATGCTCAGATCCGACTGCACCCGGACGCGACCCGTGCGGTCCAGCGGTGCGCCGAGCCCGGCGCCCAACGAACTTGCGGCCACGCCCGCCGCCCAGACGATGGTCGCCGCACCGATTCGCTCATCGGCCAACACGACTTCTTCGGGTCCGATGTCGTGGACGCGCGTGCCGAGCCGCACTTCGACTCCGAGGCTCTCCAATTGCCTCTGCGCTTTCGCCGAAAGCGTGGTCGAGAAACCCGGCAACAGACGTGGTCCGTTCTCGATCAACAGCACGCGGCTGGACTCGCTTGTGAGCCGCCGAAATTCACTCGCCAGCAGATGCCGGTGCAGTTCTGCGAACGCTCCGGCCAGCTCAACTCCGGTCGGTCCTCCGCCTACCACGACCACCGTCGTCAAACGGCGTCGCTCGTCGGGGTCGTTGCTCAGCTCGGCTCGCTCCAGGGCCTGCAGCACCTGCCGCCGAATGCGCAGCGCATCGCCGATCGATTTCAAGCCGGGCGCGTGGTCGGCCCACTCGGGGTGGCCGTGATAGCTGGTGTGACCGCCGAGCGCCACGACCAGATAGTCGTAGTCGAGCTCAGTCGCGTGCAGCACTACTCGTCGCCGTGATACATCGATCCCCCGCACCTCATCCATCAGCACGGTCACGTCCTGCCGCTGCGCCATGATCGATCGCACCGGCTGCGCAATGTCCGGCACCGCGAGACCGGCCGCGGCGACCTGATACAGCAGCGGTTGAAACAAGTGGTAGTTGGCTCGATCAACGATCGTGATCTGCGCGAGGTCGCGCGGAAAGTTGCGCACAAAAGCGAGGCCGCCGAAGCCAGCTCCGAGCACCACCACCCTGGGCTGCCGTGGACCGCCGCCGAGGTCCGTCGTTTTCGCCGCCACCGCCGGTTGAAGCGTTGCTTCCTTCATGGCTCACTCTACCGAACCCGATCGAATCGGCGAACGACGATCGCCGGTGCAGTTGATCTGGATCAAGTGGCGCCGCGGCAGCGCCGCTCCCCGCGCAATGGCGCCGCAGTCGGTCGCCTCCGATCTGCGCTCGCTGCCCGCCAACGCGAGGCGATCCAAAAACGCCCGCAGAGCGTTTGTAGGGCTGCCACTCGCCGGCAGTCGGAAACTACATTCGCGTGCCAAATCCGTTCCCGGCCGGCGGCGAGCACCGGCCCTACAGAACAACCGGCCACAGTGACAAGTTCTCGAAAGCGCCTACTCCGCCTCCTCGGGCGTCCCACCGGTCGCCGCGGCGCGGCGCGGGATCTTCACGGCCGCCTTCCGCAAAAGCGCTGCCAGTTTCGCGCCGGTCGAACGCAATTCGCCGCGATGCACGCGATAGAGCTTCTCCAGCAGTTTCAGACCCTTGGCCGTCAGGAGCACCTGCACGCGGCGGCGGTCTTCCTTCGCGGTGACGCGTCGCACGAGCCGGAGGGCTTCCATCCGGTCGACCAGTCCGACCGCACTGTGATGCGCGATCCGCATCTGCTCGGCGAGCTCGCCAATGGTGACCCAATTGCGGCCGGGAAAACCTTCGATCGCCAGCAGCGCCTGATACTGCTGGGGCGTCACGCCATGCCGGCTCGCAGCCTCTTCGCTGAAGCCAAGGAATTTTCTCAGGGCGTAGCGAAACTCCGCTAGCGTCTCGTAATCCTTTTTGCCGAGCGGCTGGTCCTTCGCAGCCATGCGTTGGCGTCAGCAGAAGGCATCGGCCGCCGGCGCGCAAGCCTGATTATCTCGTTTTACGATATAAATCGCGCGTCATATCCGGCCAAGATTGATCCAGATCAAGCCTCCGCCGGCGACCGGCGGCTAACGTGCTCCATCATGGTCTTGGTCTCCGCCCTGCTCGGAAGCGTCTTCCCCGCCACGATCGCCCCTGGCGCCTGGAGTGAACCCGGCGTTATCATCACGGGAGTGCTGCTGGCGATTCCCGTGCTCGTCACCCTGGCACTGCTGGGACAGAAATTCCGCCGCTGGGCCGGCCCTCGCCGAAGCGCCGGGCCGGTGAGCGTCGCCGTCGCCGGGCGCGACCCGCTGTTCGAGGCGGCAGTGAACGAGCCCAGCACGAGCACGAATGGCCACGGGGTGATCAGCAACGTCGATGAGGCGGGAACGGTGCGCTTCGTGCCCGCGAAGCAGAAAGCCGTGTCGCGGCCCGGCCTCGATCCGGGTCTCGCGCGCCTGCTGCTCTGGTATCTCGGCACGGCGACATTCTGGCTGCTTTTCGGCACCACCGTTGGCGAGTATTTGGGGATCAAATTCGTGGCACCGGACGTGGATCGGGTCAGCTGGTTGAGTTTCGGTCGCCTGCGGCCGGTCCACACCAACGCCGTATTCTGGGGCTGGGCCTCGCTGGCGATGGCGGGCCTGGGCTTCTACGTCACCAGCGTCGTGAGCAACGCCCCGCTGAAAAGCCTGCGCCGCGGCTGGTGGTCACTCGGGTTAATCAATGCGGCCGTGATCCTCGGCAGCGTGGCGTTGATGGCCGGGGTGAACAATGGGGGCGGCGAATATCGCGAGTACATCTGGCCGGTGATGGCGCTCTTCGCCGCGGGCATCCTGCTCGCGTTGACCAATCTGATCGGCACGATCGCCCAGCGGCGCAGCCGCGAGATCTACATCTCGAGCTGGTACATCGTCGCCGCGGTGATGTTCGTCGCGGTCATCGTCGTCGTCGCGTACACGCCCTTCTGGCAGCGCGGGCTCGGCGAGACGATCATCCAGGGCTACTACATGCACCAAGGCGTCGGCATGTGGTTCATGATGTTCCTGCTGGGGCTCACGTATTATTTCCTGCCGCAGCAGCTCAACACGCCGATCTTCTCCTACAGTCTCGGTATCCTGGCATTCTGGACACAGATCCTCTTCTACACGCTGATCGGCACGCACCACTTCGTATTCAGCTCGATTCCGTGGTCACTGCAGACCGTCGCGATCGTGGCCAGCGTCGGGATGGTGATCCCGGTGGTGGCGGGTACTGCGAACTTCCTGCTCACGTTCCGCGGCAGCTTTCACCGGATCGGCAGCAGCTACACCCTGCCCTTCTTTCTCGTCGGGGTCGTCTTCTACTTCACCGGCTCGATGCAAGGCACCGCGGAAGCGTTCCGGTCGACCAATCTGTTCTGGCACTTCACCGACTTCACGGTCGCGCACTCGCACCTCACAATGTACGGCATCATCACGTTCCTGCTGTGGGGCTGTATCTACGCGACGGTGCCGCGGCTGACGGGTCGCGAACCGCCGCAGGCCACGGTCGGGGCGCATTTCTGGATGGCGCTGCTGGGACTGCTGTTCTACACGGTGCCGCTGATGATCGGCGGGACCCTGCGCGGCCTCGCGTGGCTGGAGGGAAAGCCGTTCATCGACAGCGTTGTGCTCATGGCGCCCTACTGGCTGTGGCGCGCGATCGGCGGGACGCTCATGTGGATCTCGCACTGGGTGTTCGCCTATAACCTCTATCGCATGATCGCGGGTCCGCGCGCGGTCGCGTCCACCGCGGCCCGCTCTCCTCGCGATCCATTCCCCGCGGAGGTGACGGCATGAGCCTGCACGACGATCACCGGCTCCTGTTCGGTTCGGCGTTCGGCATGTTCGCCGTTCTCACCTCCCTCATCGCCATCTTCCCCGCGCTCGACAATCAGGCCAACAACGCCCCGCTGCCCGACAGCCAGCCGCTGACCGCCGACGAGCTCGCGGGCAAACGGCTCTTCGTCGCCAACGGCTGCGTGAGTTGCCACACCCAACAGGTCCGGAACGTCGCGATGGATCAGGTCTGGGGCGGTCGGCCCAGCATCGCGGCCGACTACGCCCGGATCGACCGAATGGATCTTTGGCGCAACACCGCCACCCTCATGGGCACCGAGCGCACGGGTCCCGACCTGACCAGCATTGGGGAACGGCAGCCCAGCAGCACCTGGCATCTGCTCCATCTCTACAACCCGCGCGCCGTCGTCGCGGCGTCGATCATGCCGGCCTACGAGTGGTTGTTTGAATACCGCGAGCAGGCCGCGCCCGGCGACACGGTCGTCGCGGTCCCAGAGGAGTACAAGCGCGGTCCCGGGACGGTGGTTGCCCGGCCCGAGGCGCTGCAACTCGTCGCGTATCTCCAGTCGCTGAAGCAACCCGCGTTGCCCGGCGGCACTGCCGCGCCGGCGTTTCTCTACCAGCGCGATTCCTCGGCAACGGGTCCAAGCGACGCGGCCGTGATCACCACCGAACTGGACGGCGCCGCGCTTTATGCGACGCATTGCCAGGCCTGCCACCAACCGAACGGCCAGGGCCTGAAGGGAGCTTTTCCGTCACTGAAGGGCAGCTCGATCGTGCTCGCCGAGGATCCGGCGAAACTCATCGGCATCGTGATGAAGGGCTATGACGGCCGGGTGTCGGAAGGCTTCGCCGTGATGCCGCCGATCGGCACGATCGCGAAACTCAAGCCCGCCGAGGTGCGCGCGATCATCAATCACGAGCGGACCAGTTGGGGCAATCAGGCACCCGAGGTCTCGCAGGAACAAGTGAACGCCGTGCTTCAGTCGATTCAACCATGAGTCGCCTGCTCCATCTTCTCGCGCTGCTCCTGCTCTCGCGGACCGTCGCCTTCGCCTGCGAAGTCTGCAGCGCCCAGCAGCCGTCGATCTGGCAACGCTTCACCCACGGCGGCGGACCGCAGGGTCCGTTCGACTACGTCATCGTGCTCTGCGCCGTCGCCGTGGTAGGCGTTACGCTGGGTTACTCGTTGAAATACCTGCTGCGGCCCGGCGAACGCGGTGCCGACCACATCAAGCGCGCGATCCTCGAACAGGAATGATCATGGAAACGAAAACCCGCATCCGGCTGTACCTCGACGACGCGGCGGAACCCATCGGTGAATACGCCGCGCCGGTCAGCTTCGAGCTGGACACGCGCCGGCTCGCCGATGGGGCGCACGTGCTCAGGATCGTCAGCACCGACGCGACCGGCCACGAAGGGCTGCGCCTGCTGCCGTTCACGGTGCGCAACGGCCCGGCGATCGATGTCGAAGGCGTGCGCGACCACCAAACCGTCGACGGCGTGCTGCCGCTGTTGATCAATGCCTACGGCAAGGGAGATCAGAAACAATTCCGCCTCTATGGGAGCGAGACGCCGCGCGGGATTCCGGCCTGGGTGATCGTGCTGATCATCGGTTTCGTCGGCTGGGCCGCCCACTACCTGATCACCTACGCGTCGATCAAAACCTAGCCGGAAGCCGCTCCGACCGGGAAGCGAATTCCTCGCGTTCCACGGTCGCGCAAGAACTCACGCCGTCCCGGCGGCATACGCCCGCAGCCTCGCGCCGTTCAGGACCCCAATCGTCGCGCCGGTGACTTGGATAACTTTCTCCTCCCGAAAACGTGCGAAGGTCCGGGACAGCGTTTCACTTGTGACGCCGAGCTGGCTGGCGAGCACTTTCTTCGCCACGGGCAATTCGAACACTGCGGGGCAACCGGCGGCCGCCGCCGGACTTTGTTGCAGCAGCCACTCGGCCAGCCGCGCCTCGATCTGCCGGCCGCGCGAATCCTGCAGCAAGCGCAGCAGTTCCTTCAGATGCATGCTCATCGAGGCCAGCATCTGCAACGCCAGTTCCGGTTTGCGGCCGAGCAACTCGCGAAAAGGCGCGCGGCGCACCAGAATCACGCGGGAGTACTCGAGGGCCTTCGCTCCGGCCGGGAAGTGACGCATCGCCATCACCACCTCGGCGAAACTCTCGGGCGCCCGGAACACGGAAAAGATCTGCTCCCGCCCCTCCGGCGTGATGAAGAAGATGCCGATTTGCCCGAGTTGAATGACGTAAAATCCCTCGGCCGGTTCACCTTCGTGGAAGAGGATCTCGCCTTTCTGCAAACTACGCATCTGACACCCCTCCGCGATGGTCTCGAGGTCGGCGTGGGGCAAAGCATCGAACAACGGACACGCCCGCAGGCTCGAGACCAACGCCGCGAGCCGGTGATCATGCAGGGAAGGAGAGACGGCGTTGATCGACATGGGAACCGCGTGGAGGTATGTCGCCAACGCGCGTGGACCGCAAGCGAGTCACCAACTCAGAAGTGGCCGCGTCGTCGCCGATGAAGCCGCGCGAATGCGTTCCGGGTGAAGCATTGAAGCAGGCCGTCGGTCAGCCACTGCGGACTAGGCAGCTTCGTTTCGCCACTAAGCGGCGGGGGTCCTGCGACTTCTCCTTTTGGGGGAAGTGGTGGTAGGACCTGGATTCGAACCAGGGAAGGCGTAAGCCAGCAGATTTACAGTCTGCCCTCGTTGGCCACTTGAGTATCCTACCGACCGAAGGAACGCGGAAATTCTCGACTCGGCGCGGAGACCGCAAGGTTTTTTTCACGGCATCCTTGCCACCTCTGCGACAACAGTTTGTCTGGCTTCGTCGCATGCTCGAACTCCCGCGCGATTTCCTCGAGCAGTTCCTCGATCGCGGCCTCGTGGCCGTGCTGTTCTCGATCGCCGGTTTTGTTTTCGCCGTCTTCTTGATCGCCCGGTTGATGAGCGAAAAACGCGCGCCGGCCAACACGTTCGCGTGGCTGCTGATCATCGTGCTGCTGCCCTACGTCGGCGTTCCGCTTTACCTGCTGCTCGGCGGCCGGAAACTGCGGCGCCTCGCCGAGCGTAAGTCCCGCCTCCGGCCCACGCTGCCGGCTGGCGCCCCGACTCCCACCACGGATGCGGAAGCGGTGGCGCAAACCGTCATGGCCAGTGGGGCCGCCGCGCCTGTCGCCGGCAACCGGCTGACGCTCCTCACGACCGGCGAAGCCGCTTATGCCGCGCTGGAACGCGGCATCCGCGGCGCGCGACATTCGATTCACGTCACCACCTTCATCCTGGGACGGGACGACACGGGACGCCGACTGGTGCGACTGCTCGCGGAGCGGGCCCGCGCCGGCGTGAAGGTGCGGCTGTTGCTCGACGCGGTTGGCTGCATGTTTCTCAGCCGACGGTTCGTGCTGCCGATCAAGAAAGCCGGCGGCGAGGTCGTCTGGTTCATGCCGGTGCTGCCGTTTACCTCGCGCGGTTCCGCCAATCTCCGCAATCACCGCAAAATCGCCGTCTTCGATCACTGCACCGCGATCATCGGCGGACAAAACCTCGCGCGCGAATACATGGGCCCCGTGCCCTATCGCCGCCGGTTTAATGATTTCGGCACGCTGATCGAAGGCCCCGCTGCTGCCCTGCTCAACGAGGTGTTCATCGCCGACTGGTCGTTCGCGAGCCGGCAGTCTGCCGATGGGCTGCACGCGGAGATTTCGCCGGACGCGGTGGTGCGTCCGCGTGGCGAGGCAGACCTGCAGATCGTCGCCAGTGGACCCGATGTGCCCGGCGATCCGCTCTACGAGGGAATTCTGGCGATGATTCAAGATGCCAAACGCAGTCTGTGGATCGTCACACCCTATTTTCTCCCGGACGAGGTACTGCTGCGCTCGCTGATGGTGAAGGCACACGCCGGTTGCGCCGTAAACCTGATCCTCCCCGCGCGCTCGAACCATCCGGTGACCGACTTCGCGCGCCGTCACTACGTGCGCGAACTCCAGCGCGCCGGCGGCAGGATCTGGCTCTTCCAGCCCGGGATGCTGCACAGCAAAGCCATGATCGTCGACGATCGCGTCGCGCTGTTCGGTTCGGCAAACTTCGACATGCGCAGTCTGTTCGTGAATTTCGAGATCGGCGTCTTCGTGCATTCTTCCGCCGACGTGCTCGCCATCAAGGGCTGGGCGTCATCGCTGGTCAGCCAGTCGAAGCCGCATCGCCCCGACAAGCGGCGGAAACGGACGTTTGTGGGCAACGTGCTCGAGGACCTCAGCCGACTGCTCGCACCGCTGCTCTGAACGCGCGGCGCTCGTTCA
The DNA here is from genome assembly GCF_000019965.1 of Opitutus terrae PB90-1. Lineage (GTDB taxonomy): Bacteria > Verrucomicrobiota > Verrucomicrobiia > Opitutales > Opitutaceae > Opitutus > Opitutus terrae. Next base: position 3,664,231 of record NC_010571.1, on the reverse strand, counting down.
GAGCAGAGTTTAAGTGGAAAGTTGAAGTTTAGCCGGCGTTGGCTCGTCCTCCGTAGCTTCAGCGAAGGAGGATGAGGCCGGCGCCGGGGTCGGCGACCTCGGCTACATTTAACCCAACGCGGCGAGGGCGCCGCGTCTCTATCCGGACACGGGCGAGCACGCGAGGACCACCAGCCGGATTGGTGTTCTTAAACCTAAACTTTGATCTTCAACTGGCGCGCCGTCACGGCGCGCTAGGTCGTCGCACCCGCGCGCTCGAGGAGCGAGAGCGCCGCGGCGATCTCCCGCCGCATTTCGGCCAGCGCCGCGCGCGCCTCCGCCAATTGCGTGTTGGCCCGCTCCGCGTACTCGGCCTTCAGCGCTCCCGCCTTCTCGGCGTATTCCGCCTTCAGCGCCCCGGCCTTGGCCGCGTATTCGGATTTCAAAGCCGCCCAGCGTTCGCCGAGTTGATGAAGTTTCGCGTCGGACCGCTGGAGCATGTCGCGCAGCCGTTCGTTGAGGTGCGGATGGCCGCTGGCCAACCGGGCATTCAAGCGTCGCCGCGTGTCGGCGAGCTGCGAGAGAAGGATCTTCTCCTCGGGTACGCGGCGGAGCCCCTCGACGAGTCCCAGCTTCTCGAGCGTCCAGATCGTCCATTTGGTCGGATCCCATTGCCACCACTTCACGCCGTTGCGGTAGTCGTGCTGAAACTCGTGGTGATAGTTGTGGTAGCCCTCGCCAAACGTAAACAGCGCCATGACCCAGCTGTCGCGCGCACTGCAGCGGTCGGAATACGGCTGCCGGCCGACCGTATGGCAAAGGGAGTTGATGAAAAATGTCATGTGCTGCACCGCGGTGACGCGCGCGACCCCCGCGAGCAGAAAGGCTCCGAGCGCACCCGCCCAGCCCGAGTAGAGGTAGCCCAGCGCGGCGGGGAGCACGAAACCCACGCCGACCGCGATCGGCACGTACCAACGCACCTGCCACATCACCAGCGGGTCCTTGCGCAGATCGTTCACGTTGTCCCACGGCGGCTCGGGATCGAGCTTGAAGAGGATCCAGCCGATGTGTGCGTGCCAGAACCCCTTGCTGATGTCATAAGGATCGTCGTCGTGGTCGACGTGCTTGTGGTGCCGTCGGTGATCGGAAACCCACGCGAGTGCATTGTTCTCAAAGGCCGCAGCCCCGAACAGCAGCGTGACCAATCGCACCGGCCATTTGGCCTGGAACGCGATGTGAGCGAAAAGCCGATGATATCCCAACGTGATGCTCAGCCCGGTGCCGATGACGAACGCGAGAAACAGGGTGAGCTGAAACGCGTCCAAGCCGAAGTGCCAGAGGTAAAGCGGCACCGCGGTGCAGGTGACGAAAGCGGTCCCGATCAGGAACGAGCTATTCGTCCAGTTAATGCGGGCAGTAGGAATCCGAAACGGCATGGTGCGCACACCGTGGCGGCAATTGTCCGTCGCGCGAGCGCAATCGTGCTGGAATCCGGAGAAATTATTCCGTCGCGAGCGACCCGTAGCCGAGGTCGCTGAGCTCAGCGCCGGCTCGCTGAGCCCGGCGAACTCCCAAGACTCACGCGCGTCTCGTTTCATGCCAGCCACGGCCTACTCCCCGTCCACGCGATCGAGCCGTTCCAGTACCTGCTCGGGTGCCACGTCTTTGCGCAGGGGATCGAGGGAGGAATCATGCACTTCCTGGACGCTCAGCTTCGCCCCGACGGCGCTGAGCAGCGTGATCAGCCGGTTGATTGCCGCGGCCGTCGGTTTTCCCGCTCTTCGGCTTGGCGCTGCTCTCGCGTTTCTTCTGGTCGGGTGTTGGCTCCATGCGAACTCCCCGGGTGGTTTTGGTTCAGTGCGCTAAGGCGCGATCATTCGCCGCGGCGGGCTGCTTCTTTTTCTTCAATGTCACCCCGCTCGCGTTTGCGGTCTTCCGGTGCGACTTCCTCATACATCTTCTCGTTCATCCGGGCTTGCGCCGAAATCGGCATCATCCGCCGCCCCGCGACAATCGCCTTGTTCATCGCACCGGGCACGATCACGCGCTCGCCTTTCATCAACGCCTCGTAGGCCGTCTCGGCGACTTCCTGCGGGCTCATCACGTTCCCCTTTTGAAAAACCTTCGTGTCAACCATGTCCGCTTTGGGGAAGAAGTCCGTGTCGACCGGCCCGGGGCACAGCGTGGTAAGCGTGACACCGCTGTCGGCATCCTGCAGTTCGGTCGCGAGCGCCTCGGACCACGAAAGCACGAAGGCCTTCGAGGCATGATAAACCGCCAGCAACGGCCCCGGCTCGAATCCGGCGATCGAGGCGGTGTTGAGGATCCGGCCGCGCTTGCGCTCGATCATCGGTGAGAGAAACCGTTTCGTCAGCCGAAGGGCCGCTTCGATGTTGACGCGCAAGATCTCGATGTCGCGGTCGAGCGGCGTCTCCCAGAAATTTCCCCGCTGACCCAAGCCGGCGTTGTTGACCAGGATCTCGATCGATACGCCCGCGTTGATCAGCGCATCGAAGATCTCGTCCGCGGCCGTCTCCTGCGCGAGATCCTTGGCGATCGGCAGCACGGTGACGCCAAACTCAGCGGTCAACTTCGCGGCGATCTCGTGCAATTCGGGCTCGACCGGCGCGACGATCGCCAGCGGGTGCCCGTGGCGAGCGAATTCGCGGGCCAAGGCCAGTCCGATTCCACTCGATGCGCCGGTGATCAGCGTCATTTCGGGTCTGGTGTGCGTGGGTTTCATGGCCGTGGCCAAGCTACCGTCGTGCCGGGAACGACGCGCTGTGCACAAGCGGTTGAGCGCGGTTGCTTAAGAAATGGCGCTCCTTGCCGGACCCGCCGGGAACGCCGGGATCACCGCCGCGAACTGCAACTTTACGGCGGAGCAGGCGCGCAATCCGCACGTCCAACGTCCGGCGTGGCTCGCCGCACGCGCAGCCGAACGATTTCGTTCCCCAGCGGAACCCGCACGCGATTCCGCACTCTGTCAGAGATGGGTCTGACATCCATCGACCATGAGCTATCGCCGTCGTCCACATCCCTCGGCTGATTCCGGGCTACCGCTGGGTTCGATGCCGGCTGAGTCAGCGGATCAGGACAGTCAGGTGGTCGGACTGTTCGTGGCGGGTCCCATTGGCGCGTTGGTGGGCCGGGTGCTCGCCGCGAGCATGAAGAATGCAGCCCTTGGAACGATCAGCCCGCTCGATTTCGAAAGTCTCGCGCCGAAGCAAAAGTCGTCCGCGACAGCGTCGGACGCGGGAAAAAAGTCGAAGCTGAAGCCCGGCGCCGGGAGCGCGAACTCGAGTTCGCCTGACGGCAAGGCGCCGGCCCGCAAACGACGGAAACGCCGAGGCTCCTGACGCCACGGTCGTGCCGGTCAGCGCGGATCGTCGGCCGCCTTACGGTAGGACCAGGCCGTATCGGCTGCATGGCAGGGTGCCAACAAGAGCGCCCCTCCGGCGACACACGATGCTGGCCGCGCAGTTGGACGAGAGCGGGCCAACTACTCCTTGGGCTTACCCAATCCGCGACGATCCAAGTCGTCCAGCCGGCGACGCATCTGGGCTTTCAGCACCGGTGAGGCGTCGGACTCGAGGATTTCGTTGATGAGTCGGCGCACTTCCGTCCACTGCCGGCCTTCCCAAGCCTCGCGCACCACCTCGAGGCGCTGCGTATTCTGAATGTTCTGCCGTGTGACCCGAACCCGTCGCAGGAAACGCAGCGTGTTATTCTCCGCGGCGCGCTGGTCGAGCAGCGCCAAAGCCTCCGCAAACTTCTTCTCCTTCACCAACGCGTCCGTTTGGCCAAAGACGTCGCGTTCGAGCCACGCCGTTTCGAGCCGATGCGCATAGTTGCGGACGTGAACCGGCTGGGGTTTTTCCGACTCGAGCACTTCGTTCAGCAACATCGCCGCCTTGGTCGCGTCGCCGTCGCGCTTTTCTACGACGGCCAAGCCCAGCCGGATCATTCCATTGTCGGGGAACAGCAGCACGCCTTGTTGCAGGAACGCCAGATCTTGGGGATTGCCCGCCGGGGTGAGTTCGACGACGCCCGCGAGGCCTTCGTACGCCGGCCGGTAGCGCGCGTTCAGGTTAATGGCGCGCTCGTAGCCGTTGGCGATCTTGCGGGCTTCTACCGGCGACACATCGCCGAGACTCCCGTCGGGTTGCGCCGAGCCGGCGTGTCGAGCGCGCGCGATTTCGTAGTAGGGACGGAAATCCAGCGATTTCCGCGCCACGGCCTGTTCGAACGCCGCCTGCGCCATCGGCCGATTGCCCCGCTCCAGATGCACCTGCCCCAGCAACTCGAAGGGGACAGCACTGTCACCCGCAGCCGCGAGCACGTGGTTCGCGTGCGCCAGCGCCTCGCCCATGCGACGCCCGCCGAGACAGAGCCGCGCCAAAGCGTCCTCCACGTCCGCCACACTCGCAGGTTCCGCGCGCAGTTCGGCCAACGTCGCGGGTGGCCTCTCCGCTACATAATAGCGTCCGCCGCGAAGATATCGGCGCAGCTTCTCATCCATCGTCGCATAGTCCTGGCCAAACGCTTGGCGAAACGCTTCGTCCGGATGGGTCGCGGTCCGCAGCGCTCGCACATAGGCCATCATCGCCCCGCGCGGCGCATCGTTTTGGCCGAACATCAGGTAGTGCACGAAGGCCCAGGATTGCGCATACGCCATGCCGGTCCGCACCGCGCCCTCTTCGCCTCCGGTGAACAGACTGCCTTCACTGATGAACAGCAGTTTTTCCAGCGGCATTGGCGGCAGCTCATTCAGCACCATCACATGATCTTCGATCGCCCGGCCCCACGAGATCTTCTTCTTGCCGATGGCGAACGTCGAAAACACTTCCGCGAGCCCCTCCTCTAGCCACACCGGGTTCGGCAGCTCGAACGCACTCAGGAACCAATGCGTCCCTTCGTGAAAGATGGTCGCCTTCGTGCGCTCGTTCCAGTCGTTCTTCGCCAGCCCAGCCACGGCCCAGGAATCACGGCGGGCGAAGAAGCCGGCCACCTCCTGAACCTTGATATCGTCGCCGAGCGGACGGTAGTCCGCAAACTCGCGCTCGCGACCAAAGACCACGATCGTCAGCCGCGGCAATCGTTGCGGGTTGACGGGGATGAATCCCTGCAACGCCCCGATGAACTGCGCGAACTCGCCCGCCCACGCCACGGCCTCCTTCTCCGACAGCGTCGTGATCACGGTGAATTCCGGCGCCGAAACCCGCAACCACTGTGGCTCCTTCGCGGGGAAAGCCGCCGCAGCGGAAAGGAGCATGAGCACGCAACCGACTATTCCGCGTCGAACGGATCCGGGGTGGAAGTGCACTGCCCCAGTTTCTGCAAAGGACTCGCCGCGACAATCCCGATTCCGCGAGTGCCGAACCGGGCCTTGGCATCGTCTCACATAAAACCGCCGGGATGACCGCGAACAGCGGAGGAAACTAACCCCTGCCGATGAAGATCCATCGGCAAACCTGTCTTCTTCCGCGGACTGGACCGTCAGAACGCGATGCGAATCGCCGTTTCCAGAACGACGTCGTCACTTGAGCCGTAGTCGCGGCTGAAAAACGTGATCTCGTCGAACCACAGATATCGCACCGCTGCGCCTAGTCGGATCTTCGGGGTCATCGCATACTCCACGCCGCCGCGTGCTTGAAGAGTGAAGGCTTCTTTGCGGTCTTCGAATCTGCCTTGTGAAACGTTCCAGCGGGTCGTGCCGAGACCTCCCCCAAGCGAGTAGCTGAACCGGCTCGCGCTCGGCTCCAGAGTCGCCCGATAGTTCAGCAGGAACGAGGTCATCTCGGATCGAGCAGTGGTCCAATATTGCGGTGGAATCATTGGATCGCGTTGATCTGAACGAGTGCGGCTGTAGCCGATTTCCCCCTCAAGCGCATGGACCACAATTCCCCGTCGCGCGAAATCGAGCCCCATGCGTGCGCTATAAAAGCCGGTCTCACTATCCAGCATGTAACCGGCATTCGCACCGACATACGGGGTCGCTGCGAAGAGCATGGATGAGGTCGACAGCAACAAAATCCACAGCAGTTTGTTCATTGCTTGCAGGAGATGAACGCAGAAAGCGGACGTCAATTGCCATTCCGGTGCAATCCGCGCAAATGGCCCGTATTGTGGATCCCCACTCGGGCCTGAGCAGATTCCCACGCACAAAAAAGCCGCCCGGATTGCTCCGGGCGGCTTTGAATTGCAGGGGCGTCGCTTGCGACGCCCTTCGCTGCCGTAGGGCCGGCGTTCACCGCCGGCCGCGGCTGCCGACAAGCGGCAGCCCTACAGCTGCGTGGTCGCTTATTCCTTCTTCGACGCCTCGTCGAGGATGTCGCCGAGGTTCATCATGTCGGTGCCGGCACTGCTGCGGTTGAGCGCCTCGAAGGCGTTCGTCTCCGCCGCGAGCTGCTCCGCCGAGTAGTTGGCCGCCTTGATCGACAGGCCGAGGCGACGCTCTTCGCGATCGATCTTGATCACGCGAGCGGTCACCTGCTGGCCCGGCTTCAGGACGTCCTTCACCTTGTCGATGCGCTCCTCGCTGATCTGCGAGATGTGCACGAGACCGTCGATGCCGTCCTTCAATTCCACGAAGGCGCCGAACGAGGTCAGCTTCGTCACCGTGCCGGTAACGACGTCGCCGATGCGGAAGTGCGCATCGATGTCCGACCACGGATCGGTGGCGAGCTGCTTCATGCCGAGGCTGATCCGCTGCTGCTGCGGATCCACGTCGAGCACGATCGCGTCCACTTCGTCGCCCTTCTTCAGGATTTCCGACGGGTGGTTGACCTTGCGGGTCCAGCTCATGTCGGAGACGTGCACCATGCCGTCGATGCCTTCCTCGAGTTCGATGAAGGCGCCGTAGGTCGTCATGTTGCGGACCTTGCCGCGCACGCGCGCACCGATCGGGTAATTGTGGCGAACCATGTCCCACGGATTCGGCTCCAGCTGGCGCAGGCCGAGCGAGATCTTCTGCTCTTCCTTCTGGATGCCGAGGACCACCGCATCGAGCTCCTGGCCGACCTTGAGCAACTCGGAGGGCTTGGTGATGCGCTTCGTCCAGGACATCTCGGTGATGTGCACGAGGCCTTCGACGCCGGGTTCGATTTCGACGAACGCGCCGTAGGGCACCAGGTTGACCACCTTGCCGTGGACCTTGGCGCCGACCGGATACTTGCGGTCGATCTCGTCCCACGGGTTCTTCGTGGTCTGCTTTAGGCCGAGCGAAACGCGTTCCTTCTCGCGGTTCACCTCGATGATCATGACCTGAACTTCCTCGCCCTGCTTGAGCATTTCGCTCGGGTGCGAGATGCGGCCCCACGACATGTCGGTGATGTGGAGCAGGCCGTCCATGCCGTCGAGGTCGATGAACGCGCCGAAGTCGGTGATGTTCTTGACCACGCCACGGCGGATTTGGCCCGGCTGGATCGAGTCGAGCAGCGCGCGACGCTTGTTGGTGCGCTGTTCCTCGATGAGCTCGCGGCGCGAGAGAACGATGTTCTTCCGCTCGAGATTGATTTTGAGAACCTTGAAATCGTAGGTCTGGCCGACGTATTGATCGAGGTTCTTCGGGGGCTGCACATCGATGTGCGACGCGGGCATGAAGGCGTCGACGCCGATCGAGACGATCAAGCCGCCCTTGACCTTGGCCTTCACGCGGCCGGTCGCGACGGAGCCCTCAGGGAACTTGGTGAGGATGTTGTCCCAATTCTTCTTCTGCTCGGCCAGGTCGAACGACAGGATCGGCGCGCCGTCCTTGCCTTCGAGTTTCTGGACGAGGACCTCGATCGTGGAGCCAACTTGCAGCTCGCCGATATCGATGAACTCGTTTGCGGGGACCAAGCCTTCGGATTTGCCGCCGATGTCGACGACGACCTCATTCTGGCGGATTTCTGTGATGACGCCGGGGACAATCGAACCTTCCTTCAACTTGTCGAAGGAGGACTGCGCCAGCAGGTCTTGCATGACTGAACTCATAGAACGGAAAACCGGCGAACCGATGCCTGCTCCGTTGCACCTGTTCCCCGGCGGCGACCCGATCGCGCGGAACGCGACCGAATCGTGGGTTGACTGTTTAACTGACGGGAAAGATCGACGGGAGCACGCGGCGACGCCGATCTGACCAATGAAAATGCCGCGAACGGTCACGTTCTCGGAGTGCCAGAGGCGCCGCAAGCCTGAATTTGGGGTCGTAGCCGCGTCGGTTACGGCGCGGGCTGCTCCGTAGCCGGGGTCGTTGACCCCGGCTGTCGGCCTCAGCGAGGCCGGCTACACTGCGCAAACGCGACGAGGGCGTCGCGCCTCCAAGTCTGAGCCGATGGAGCCGCGGCGCCCTCGCCGCGGCTGATCGTCAAACCGCCCGATGACGTTTTTCCAACCCGCCGGGACTGTGCTACTTCGCCGTCGCTGGCATCCCCGGCTCGCGTCCCGATTCTCCCAACTCCTGGCCGAGTGCCGCGAAAAACGAATCATACAACCCGTGCTGCCGCAGCGGGATGTCGGTGGCGCCGGCGAATGACTCACTCTCCTCCTGTTCACGCAAAACGGCGGAAACCTGCGTTTCGCCGGGGCCCATCGTCTGCACATGCACCTCGAACGCATACTGCCGGGCTTTGCCAAAAGACGTCGTGGATCGCAGCGGACTGTGGGCCTTGATGATTCCCGTCGCTGCACCCGCTCTTGAAACGACGAAATCGATCCGTTTCATCGCGCGCTGCGCGGCCTCGAACACCGGCTTCTGCTCGGCTGAGTAGAGCCGCAGTTGCGGTTGCGGCGCTTCGAATCGCTCCTGCACGCGGCTGGGAAACGAGCTGACCGAATCGCAGCCGGCAACAACGAGCACCGCGACACAGCACGAAAGCGTGAGGAAGGTCCGCATGGCGGACCGATCAAGCCGGCTGTTGCTGCGAAAGGCAATGCAGCGTTCCAAGCCCCCAGATCAGATCGTAAGCGTCAACCGGCACGACCTCGCGTCCGGCGAAGCAGTGCGCGAGAATCGCGTTGGCTTCGCGATCGCGCGGCGGCTGCCGGAAGTTCGGGACGAGCACGGCTCCATTGACGACGAGAAAATTCGCGTAGCTAGCTGGCACGCGCTGGCCGCGAAACGCCACGGGCTTCGGCATTGGCAGTTCAACGATTTCGAAGGATTTTCCCCTCGCCGTCCGAAACGTTTTCAGCCGGCGCAGGTTCTCCTTCAGCGGAGCATGGTTGGCGTCGCGCCGGTTAGGCTCCACGCACGTGACGATCGCGTCGGCGCGGAAGAATCGCGTGATGTCGTCGATGTGCCCGTCGGTATCGTCGCCGACAATTCCGTCGCCCAACCACAGCATCGTCTCCACCCCAAGGTAGTCGTGCAGGTTCCGTTCGATCTGCTCGCGCGTGAGGTGCGGATTTCGATTCGGATTCAGCAGGCACTGCTCGGTCGTGAGCAACGCCCCGGCCCCGTTGACGTCGATCGAGCCGCCCTCGAGCACCATGTCATTCTCAAATCGCCGCAGCTTCAGCCGGCGTGCGATCAACGGCGGGATCCGGTTGTCGAGATCGTAGGGCGGATATTTGTCGCCCCAGGCGTTGTACCGCCAATCCGTGACCGCGATCTCCGCGGTCCGATCATTCCGCACGAAGAGGGGCCCGTGATCGCGGCACCAAGCGTCGTTCGTCGGATGATCGAAGAACGCCACGCGCTCCATCACGGCGCCTGCGCGCTCGCAAAGTCGGCGCGCGCGCGGCTGCAGCGTTGCGGCGCAGTTGATCCGCACCGATTCATAGCGGCTGATCGCGGCGACGAAAGCCGCATACGCCTTTGGCACGGGCCGGAACAAACCGGGCCACGTTTTGCGGTTGTGCGGCCACGACAGCCACACCGCCGCCTGCGGCTCCCACTCCGCCGGCATGCGGAAACCCAACACCGCCGGCGTGTCTCGGAGCTGTCTAGGCGTTTTTGTTTTGACCACGGATCGCACGGATTAGCACGGATTCGGTCGGATTGTGGCACTTCTTATCCGCGCCCATCCGTGTAATCCGCGGTGGAAGGATCGGTCAATCGATGAACCGCTTCGTGAGGTTTTCGTAGGCGTCGATTCTCCGGTCGCGCAAGAACGGCCAGTGCGTCCGCGTGACATCCACTTTCCCGAGATCGACGGGCACGATCAGCACCTCTTCGCGCTCGACCGGCGCCTTCGCGAGAATCTGCCCGCTCGTGCCAGCCACGAAGCTCTGGCCCCAGAACTCGATGCCGTCCCCGCCGACCGGCCGCTCGAGTCCGATCCGGTTCACGGCGGCAACGAAACAGCCATTCGCCACGGCGTGCCCACGCTGGATCGTCTCCCACGCGCCGTGTTGATCGGCGCCGTAGTCCGCCTTTTCCTTCGGATGCCAGCCGATCGCCGTCGGGTAGAAAAGGATCTCCGCGCCCTGCATCGCCGTCAGCCGCGCCGCCTCGGGATACCACTGGTCCCAGCAGATGAGCACGCCGACCCGGCCGAATTTCGTGTCCCATGCGCGAAAGCCCGTATCGCCCGGCGTGAAATAAAACTTCTCGTAGTACAGCGGATCGTCCGGGATGTGCATCTTCCGGTAGACACCGAGCAGCGCGCCGTCGGCATCGATGATGGCCGCGGTGTTGTGATACAGACCCGCCGCGCGCTTCTCGAAAAGCGAGGCGACGATCACGACGCCGTGTTTTTTCGCGAGTTCCTGAAACGCCGCCGTGCTCGGGCCGGGGATCGGCTCCGCGAGCTGGAAGTTCGCGTGGTCCTCGCTCTGACAGAAATATTGCGAGCGAAACAGCTCCGGCGTGCAGATGATGTTCGCGCCCCGTCGCGCCGCCTCCTCGGCTAACGCGAGGCACTTTTTGAGATTCGCCGCCGGATCCGGCGAGCAGGCGTGTTGGAGAAGACCGAGGGTGACGGTGCTCATTGTCGATGGATGATTGCCGATTGCCGAGCGATCGCAACCGCGGTTTGCCGGCGGGCAAGGCAACGTGACGAAACGCACCGGCCCCGCCGGGTTGCGCTTGGGTCAATCGGCAATCCGCGATCGGAAATCGGCCATCAATACACGACCTTGTTCAGCGGGTACTCGACGATGCCTTCGGCGCCCAGTCGCTTCAACTCCGGGATGATTTCGCGCACGACGCTCTCGTCGATGATCGTTTCGAGCGCCACCCATTCGGCGTTGCTGAGTTGGGAAATGGTCGGATTGCGCAGCGCCGGCAACGCCTTGACCACCGCCTCGAGCGACGCTTTCGGGAGGTTCATCTTCAACCCGACCTTGCTCTCCGCTTCCAGCGCGCCGCGGAGCAGCAGCGCGATCGTCTCGATCTTCCGCCGCTTTTCGGGGTTCGCCCAGCTGGCCTTGTTGGCGATTAGCTTCGTGTTCGTCTCCAGCAGCGTGTCGATGATCCGCAGCTTGTTCGCGCGAATCGAATTCCCCGTTTCGGTGATGTCCACGATGGCGTCGACCAAGTCCGGCACCTTCACTTCCGTGGCGCCCCACGAAAACTCCACGTTTACGGCAATGCCTTTTTGCTCAAAATAGCGCCGCACCGTGCCGACCAACTCCGTGGCGACGCGCTTGCCCGCCAGTTGCTCCGGCCGGGTGATGTCGGACGCCTCGGGCACGCACAGCACCCAACGCGATTTCACCACTGACACTTTGCTATAGATCAAATCACAAACCTCGACGACGTCCGACTGGTTTTCCTGCACCCAGTCCAACCCTGTCAGCCCGCAATCGAAGAAACCATGTTCCACATAACGACTGACCTCCTGCGCGCGCACGAACCGGCCGTCCAGCTCCGGATCGTTGATGGCGGGCTTGTAGGAGCGCGAGCTGGTGGTGATTCTCCAACCAGCCTTCGCGAAAAGATTTTTCGTGGATTCTTCCAGACTGCCCTTGGGCAGCCCAAGCATCAGAAGCGGTTTGCGCGTGGACACGCGGGAAAACCTCACCCGTGGAATCACGTCTTCAAGCAAATTCGCCTTGTGCTCGCGTCAGGGTAAACCGGGGCTATTCTCTTTTGACAAATGGCCTGCCGAAACTACATACGCCACGTGACCCCACGGCGGATCTCCCATGCGTGCTGAACCCAAACCGCTTGTCGTCGTCGTCGAGGACGAGGTGGAACTCGCGAACCTCATCGCCACGCACCTGGAATCCGCCGGGATGCAGACGCAGATCTGCAATCGCGCCGCGCATGCGATGCGTTTCCTGAAAAACAATTTCGCGAATCTGCTGCTGCTCGACATCAGCCTGCCCGACGGCAGTGGCTTCACGCTGCTCGAGGAGCTCAAGGGCGCCGACATCAACGTGCCGGTGATCTTCCTCACCGGCGAAGGGACCGAGACTACCAAGGTCCGCGGGTTGGAGATGGGCGGCGACGACTACATCACCAAGCCGTTCAGCTACGCCGAGCTTGTTGCCCGGATTCGCGCCGTGCTCCGCCGCGCCGAATCGAAGACGGATTTGAACCTCACGAAAAACGTGCGGGTCGGCGACGAGCCGTTCGATTTCTGCGGCGCCAAGATCGTGCCCGACCGGCTCGAGATTATTTTTCCGGACGGCACGGTGGAAAAACTCGGCCGCAAGGAGCTCGGGATTCTCGCGTACCTGAACGCGAATCAAGGCGCAGTCATCACCCGCAAGGCGCTCATCCACGCCGTGTGGGGCATTCATGCCGACGTCCGCAGCCGCTCGCTCGACCAGTACATCGTGAAAGTGCGCGAGCTGTTCAAGGAGCATGGGCTCGACCTGTCGACTTTCCGCACGGTGCATGGCATCGGCTACATCTTCGACCCTGCCGGCGTGTCGAAGGAAGGCCGGTAGCGCGCGCTTCACGCGCCGTTCGGAGTTTCGCGTTCCGGGTTCGGAGTTCGGGGTTCGTCGGGTGACGCCTGCGTGGGAACGCGGCCGCCCTCGGCCGCCGAGCGTGTCGAGGCAACCCGCTCCACCTGCACTACCCTGACGAGTCCCACCCGCCATCGCTGACCTCAGACTCGGGGCATTCAGTAGCGCAGCGTCAACTCGTCGGTGATGTCGTCGCCGTCTCGTTCGACGCGCGCGCGAAGCGGCTGCGCCGGCAGACCGACCCCGTGCGAGTTTGATCCTGCGATCATTTGCAGCGCGGAGAACCCGCCGACCGCCAGCGGTCGATGATTCGCCTGCGCGAGATCGCCGCCAGCGATGCGAACGTCCTCCGCGGCACCCAGCAGCAGCCATGGCTGCGCGCTGTCGGATGCGTTGATATCGCTGATCACCACGCGGTAGGTGAACTCCACTCCCGGTGCGAAAATCCCCGTCACACCCGTGGTCTCCGAGCATACGGCGTTGCCCGCGTAGAGGCCGCCGAACTTTCCGTTGGCGCTGCTGATTGCGATGAACGCGATGTCGGCCATGCCATCGTAGTTCACCTCCGGCCGGAACAGGCCCTGATTCACCGCCGTCACCCGACCCACCGAAAACACCGAGAGGTGGGTCGTTTCGTCCGCGCCAACGATCGTGATGCCGGCGTGGCCCTTCACGTAACTCACGTTCTGATTGTAGAACAGCGGCGCGGCGGGCGCCGCCGCATTCTTGAGCTGGACGTGCAGCGTCCCCGCGCCGGAGAATTCAACCTGCACGATGTCATCACTCAGATCGATGAACGAAACCCGCGTGACCTGCCCTGGATCGGCCTTCAGCGCCACCGTCGAACTCGTGAGCAGCACCTGGTCATAGAGATTGCCATTGGGATGAACGATGTCCGCCCCTGCCTCACTGCCCCATCCCCACAGCTTCTGATCGATTGGAACGCCTAGGATCACCGGCGTGGTCTCGACCGCTGTCGCCGCGTCGCTCACCCGCACCGAGTACAGTCCCGACCAGCCGGGATTCACTGCCGCAATGGCATACATCGACGCGTTTTCGCCGGCGACCGGATCGCCGTTATAGAGCCATTGAAACGCTAGCGGCGAGTTGCTGGTGGCCGCGACAGTGAAGTTGGCGCGCGCGCCGGACGCGACAATCGCACTGGCCGGTGCCGTGGAGATCGTCGGGGGTTGCGCCACCGAAAGCACGGCCGCGCGCGACGTCACGGCCGTGCCGTCCGGCCCGGTGACCGTGACCGCGTAAGTGCCGCCGTCGGCGAGCTGGGTCCGACCCAGCGCCAGCACCGGTCCGTCCGCGCCGGAGATGCGCGTTGAGTTCACGACCGGTACGCCGTCCTTGGTCCAGCGATAGCTCAACGGCGCCACGCCCGCCGCGTCCACCGACAGAATCGCCGTCGCACCGGCGTTGGCGGTGTGCGCTACCGGATCCGCGACGACGAGCGGCCCGGCGCTGATCTTCAGGGTGAACGGTTGCTCGGTCGGGGTCACCGCCGCGTTGCCCGCCTCGAACACGAGCTGCAACGGCGCCGCCAGTTCCGTCGGCGTGCCCGAGAGAATGCCGGTTGCCGGATCGAAGTGCGCCCACGCGGGCAACGCGCCGGACTTCAAGGCCAGCACCGTGGCACCCGCCGCCGCGACCTGGAACCTTCCCGCTGCTCCGACTGTGAAGGTCGTCTCGGCCTCACTGCTGAAGCTCGGCGGCGGAACTACTGTCAGCGTCGCCGTCCCGGAGGTCACCGCCGGACCGATGCCATTCTCCACCACACAACGGAACTGATCGCCCGTCATGGCGGCGGCCGTGGTGACCGTCAGCGTGGCCGTCTCGACCCCGCTGAACTCGGCGATTTCACTCAGCGCGACGAAATCGCTTTCGCCCGCGCGTTTTCGCTGCCACTGGAACTGGGGCGCCGGTAGCCCCGTGGCGGTGAGGGTGAAGCTCGCCTGCCGGCCGGCGCCGGCGGCCTTCGCCACCGGGTCCTTGGTGATCGCCGGTGCGGTCGCGCCGACAATCACGCCCTTGCGGATCGTGTTGTTGCCCGAATCGACAATGTACAAGTGGCCGAACCGATCCAGCGCCAGTCCCCACGGCTCGTTGAACCGCGCCGCACTGCCGACTCCATCCGCCGTGCCGATGCTGCCGGCGAGACCGCCGATGGTGACGACCGTGCCGTCCGGCGTGATTCTTCGGATCACGTGCGTGGTGTTCTCCGCGACGAAAACATTCCCGGCCCGGTCCACCGCGAGTCCCTTAATTTCCCCAAACGTCGCGGCCGCGCCCACCCCGTCGATGCTGCCGGTGGCATTCGCCGTGCCCGCCACCGTGGTCACCACGCCCTCGGGCGAGATCCGGCGCACGCGGTGGCCGTCGGCCACGAAAAGACTTCCGTCCCGATCGAACGCCAGCGCGGTTGGTGAACCAAATCTCGCGGCATTGCCGATGCCATCAACCGTGCCCTCGACGCCGGAGACACCATACGGAGTGGTGACCTGCCCGGCCGCGTCGATCTTGCGAATCGAGTGGTTGAAGGTGTCGGCAACGTAAAGATTCCCGTGCTGGTCCACCGCAAGCCCGTGGGGCGCATTGAACCGGGCCGCGGTCTTTTCCCCGTCCAGACTCCCGTCGAGGCCATGTGCTCCCGCCACGGTCGAGACGTAGCCGGTGGCGTCGATCTTGCGAATCGTGGCCTTGAAATCGGCAACGAAGAGATTGCCTGCCGCATCCACCGCAATGCCTGTCGGATTACCGAAACCTGCGTTGCTGCCCTGGCCGTCAACTGTCTGATAGATCGGCCGCACCAGACTGCCCGCCCAGGTGGTCACCAGCAGTCCCGGCGTCACCTTGCGGATGACATACGCATTGCTGTCGGCGACGAACACGGTGCCGTCGGCTGCCACGGTCAACCCGCGCGGTGACGTGAATTGCGCATTGAGCCCCACGCCGTCAGCGCTCCGCACCAGCACGTCGGCGCCGGCAAACACGGTAACACTCCCATTGGGTGTGACCCGCTTGATCACGTGGTGCCCTGTGTCCGCCACAAAAAACACTCCGCTGCTTCGATCGAACGCCACGCCGCGAGGATAGCTGAAACCCGAGGCGAGACTCGTTACCACCCCCTCGGGTGTGATCTTCCGGAGCGAGCCGCTCTGATCAACCACATAGATCGTCCCCGCGTCGTCCACTGCGATGTCGGTGGGTGCATTGAAGCGTGCAGCGTCACCCGCTCCGTCGCTGTTGCCGCTGATCCCGGGCGATCCCGCCAGCGTCGTGACCACACCGGACGGCGTTACCTTGCGAATGATATGATTTGAAGTGTCCGCCACGTAGACCGTCCCGTTCG
Source organism: Opitutus terrae PB90-1 (assembly GCF_000019965.1). Lineage (GTDB taxonomy): Bacteria > Verrucomicrobiota > Verrucomicrobiia > Opitutales > Opitutaceae > Opitutus > Opitutus terrae. The sequence continues at coordinate 3,648,048 of NC_010571.1, read as the reverse complement.
CATCGACCGCAATTCCCTTCGGGCCATTAAAGCGGGCGTCCGAGCCGGCCCCGTCCACCGCCCCGGCAGAGGCTCCCGCCAAGCCCGCGAGCGTCGTAACGTTGCCCTCTTCGATCCGTCGCACGGTGTTGTTGCCCGAGTCCGCGACGTACACGACACCGGCCGCATTCACCGCCACGGCTTCGGGCAGATTGAAGGTGGCTCCGGTGCCGTAGCCATCCTGGCTGCCACTCCGCCCTCCGGCCAGAATGCGGACGCTGCCATCCGGGGTGATGATCCGAATGGCGGCGTTGCCGGTGTCGGCAATGTACACCGTACCGTCGGCACCGACCGCGACGCCCTGAGGCAGGCCGAAGCGGGCGCTCGCGGCGGGTCCGTCGACCAAGCCCCACCCTGTCGGCGTTCCGGCAAACGTGCTCACCGAGGCGGCGGGCGTGATCTTGCGAATCAGGTTGGTACCCGGATCAACCACATAAAGGTTGCCATCGGCATCACAGGCGAGTCCGGCCGGTTCGTGGAACCGAGCCTGGGTGCCTTCGCCGTCGACGTAGCCGATATTGTTGCGGCCGACGTAGGTCGTGAACGTATAGGCGGGCGCAGGCTGCGCCGCACCGTCGAACGCAAGCGCCGGCAGAATGGACGTCAGCACTGCCAGGCGCACCAATTGTGGAAATAACATGATCGAAGCGGGACTTCGAACATGCGACTTCCTTGCCACAGAACGAGCAACAAAATGGCGAGAACGAGGATTGCAGGATCTCTTGTCGGGATAAGTAGCGATGGTTTGCATCCGCGACTCGAACGCGCCTGCGCCTCGGAGGACGGCCGCCCCGGGCCGACGCTGCCGATTCGAACGCGTTGAGGGCAAGCCGCTCCACTTGGACTACCCGACCACGCTGGCGTGGGAGCGCGGGCGTCTCGCCCGTATCCGTCCACCCGGTGCGAACCGCGGGCCAGATGCCGCGGCTCCCCGCTTCAAAACAATTCGCCCTGCACCGGCGTCAGCGGAGCAGCGACCGGCGTGGGCGGCGGTGCGCCGGTAAGCGCACCGATCTTCGTCGTCGCCGCTCCCGCCGCGTAGCGCCGGCGCGCTTCCGCCAGATTCGTTTTCATCCCGAGTTCCTCGATCAGCGCAAACAACGCCTCCGGCTGCGGCTGCACCGGCGGCACGGAGAGAACCGGCAGCCCGAGATTCAACGTCGTCAGCTTCAGATTGCGTCGCAGTTTGTCCGCCTCCGCGCAAATCGGCTCGCGAAAACGCTCCGGTTTCAACTCGGCGCAGTGCGCCATCACGCCCTCGAGCGTCTCGAATTCGTTCAGCCATTTCGCCGCCGTCTTCGGCCCCACCCCGGCGAGCCCCGGGATGTTGTCCGACGTGTCGCCGACCAGCGCGAGATAATCCGCAATCATCCGTGGCGGCACGCCAAACTTCGCTTGCACGCCCGCCGCGTCCATCAATCGCCAACCGAGCTTTGGATTCGCGGTCGGCGGCGGCAGCATGATCTTCACCCGCTCATCAACGATCTGGGCGAAATCCTTGTCGGAACTCACGATCAGCACCTCGTGCCCGGCGCGGCTCAACGCCACGGCCTGCGACGCCAGCAGGTCGTCGCTCTCCACGCCTTCCTGCTCCACGCCCACGCAGCCCATGGCGCGGGTGAGCGACTTCACGTACGGCAGCTGCCGCGCGAGACTTTCCGGCATCTCTTCGCGCTGCGCCTTGTAGTCCGCGTGCAGTGCCAGCCGGTCCTGCGCGCCGCCCAAATCAAAAAACACCACGCAGGCGTCTGGCTTGGTCTGGTCTGCGAGCATCCACAGCGATTTGAGCCAGCCGTGCAGCGCGTTGGTGGGAAAACCGTCGGCTCGGGTCAGCTCCGGGATCGCGTAGAAGCACCGGTAGGCGAGATTGAATCCGTCGACCAACAGCCATTTTGCCATGACTCAACGAGAGGCGCGTGCCGCGCCCGGGTCAAGTGAGGTCAGGCGCACGCGCGCGGGGAGGCTCGACACGTCCGCGTCTTAAGTACAACCTACCGACGCCGATAGTGCAGGAAACACCCGCCACTTCCCAACCGGCTTCGGCTTGCACCCGTCTCTGTCGCGCTCGCGCGGCACCTGGTTCCGACGATCCGGTCTCCACCTGATTCCATGCGCTTCTCGCCGTCGTTTTCTGACCGGCCGGCCGTGCCGCCCGTGCGGCCCCTCTTCGCTGGCGTGGCGCGGTTGAGCGTGGCGCTGTGCCTTGGTTTCTCCGGCGTGGGACTCCTCGCGCAGCAGATGGGCGCGCCGGCTCCGGGGCTGCTCGAAGTCGGTGCGCCTCTTTTCAACGTGCACACGTCGGTTTCCCTCGGCTTGGGCACGCCGCCGACGGACCTGCATGTGCTGCCCGATGGACGCATCCTCGTCTTCGCGAACCAGCAGCTGGCACTCGGCGACGGGACGCGTTGGGAAGTATTCCCGCACGCCGAGGACGAGGCGCCGCTAACGGCCACCGGCGTGGCGGTGGATGCCAACGGCGATCTTTACGTCGCCGCCCCGGAGGGCTTCGCGCAGATTCAGTTCGAGGAGCGAGGCGGCTGGCGGGCCCACGTCGTGCAGCCTTGGTCCGCTGACGATCGCCGCGACGGCGCTACGCCGCGCAAGGCGATCGAAGCCGGTCCGGCCTGGCTGTGGCACAGCGGCAGCGGTCCGATTCTGGCGTGGCGGCCGGGCGAGTCCGCGCGCGCCATCGGACGCGTCGATTCGATCCAGCACGCGTTCTGGTTCCAAGGCACCAGCTACGTGAGCGATCGCACCGGCGGAGCGCTCTGGCGGATCGACGCCGGAGGCATGCATCCCGTGTCCTACGCACCGGCGATTTCCGCCAGCGACACGATCACGTGTGCGGTGCCGCTCGAAGAGGAAATGCTGGTGGGCACCTACGGCCATGGGCTGCGCGTGTTCGATGGCCGGACCCTGCGGCCGTTTGGCGCGGCCGGGCCGATGGCCGGTGACATTCAGGTGAACGATCTCTGCGCGACTGCCGGTGGCTTTTATGCGGCCGCAATCGAAAACCTCGGCGTCGTGTTTTTCGATGCCAGCGGCCGCGTCGTGCAGGTCCTCGACCGCAGCTACGACCGCCGGCTCGGCCGCGTCCTGCGCCTCGTCGCCGCGCCTGGCGGCGTGATCTGGGGCTTGCTCAGCGACGGGGTACTGCAGGTGGAATTTCCGTCCCGGATCTCCCACTTCGAGCCGCTGATCGGCTCCGGCCTCAATGTCGCGCAGCCCTTCCGCTTCGAGGGACGTCTCTGGGTCCTCGCCGACGGCACGGCCCGGCGTGCGATCTATGATGATCACGGCCGAATGATCGAACTGCGGCCAGATACGCCGGCGGGCCGTTTCGTTTCCAATCCTTCCACCGAAATGGGCGTGCTGGTCGTCGCCACTGACCGCGGCGCGTATTGCCGCCAGGCGGAGCAGTGGGTCGCGTTCGCTCCGGAGGTGGACAACCTGCGGCTGGTCGATCATCCGCCGGTGAACGGTCGCTGGCTCTACGGCGCCACCGGTCAGATCGGATGGATCGCGCGCCGCGGCGACACGTTCCAGCTTGAGTCTTTTCCCGAGCCATCGCTCGAAAAGATTTATGGTTCCGTGGCCGCCGACGATGGCTCCGTCTGGCTGGAACTCGGCAACGGTCGGCTCGGCCGCATGCGGCTGGTCGAGGGCCGGCCCACGATTGAATACTTCGGCGCCGAACACGGCGTGCCGAACAATTGGGCCCAGGTGTTTCGCTGGAAACCGGGTGTGCGATTCAACGTCGGCGATCGGATCCTGCGGTTCGACGAGTCGGCCCGCCGCTTCCTGCCGGACACGGAATTTGCCCGCCATTTCCCGCGTGTCACCGACATCGTGGGCCGGCCGGGACGCGACAGCCGCGGCCGTTGGTGGATCACCACGCGGGAGGGAGTGCATGTGCTGGAGGAGCGCCCCGGCGGCTGGCGCGATCTGCGCGAGAAAATGCCCGCAGGATTCCGCCCCTACTACTTCACGTTCCAGCCCGACGGCGTCGTGTGGATGCACGCCGACGGCCACCTGACGCGTTTCGATCCGGCCATGGCAACTGCCCCCGAGGAGCCGTTGCGCGCACTGATCACCCGCATCGAAACCCGCACTGGCCGGCGCACGCTGCTCAGCACGGCCGCGCTGGCGACACCGCTGCCGTATGCGGACAATTCCCTCACCGTGCATTTCTGCGCGCCGTCCAGCGCCTTCAAGCCGGTGGAGTTCGACGTGTGGCTCGAGGGTGGCCGCGCCGGTTGGATGCCGCTGCGCAGCAGCGGCTCGATCGCCTTCAAGGACCTGCGCGAGGGCCGCTATCGGCTGCATGTGCGCCCGCAGAGCGGCTCCACCCTGGGCACGGAAGCGACGGTGGAATTCGCCATCCGGCCTCCCTGGTACCGCACCGTTGCCGCGTACGTCGCGTTCTGCGTCGTCGGCCTCGGGCTGATCCTGGTCGGCGGCCAGCTGACCTTTGCGCTGCAACGACGCAAGAACACGCAACTCGAGCGGCTCGTCGCCGAGCGCACCCGCGAGCTGCACGCGAGCAACGAGCGGCTCGCCGCCCAGCTCCAGCAAAACCAGATTCTCTCCAAAGCGATCGAGCAGAGCCCGGCCGCTATTTTCATCGTCGATCGGGAGGAGACGATCGTCTTCGCCAATCCCCGCGCCTACGAGATGAACGGCCGTGCCGACTCCACGCTCGTCGGCCAACTGCTGCGGTCGGTGCGGACGCCCACGATAACGCCCGAGCTCGTCCAGCAGATCACCGCCACGGTGCAGCGCGGCGAGACGTGGCGCGGCCAGTTGACCAACCGCCGACCCGAAGGACGCGACTTCCAGGTGCGCTGCTTGATCGCCCCCATCCGCCAGGCGGGGGGCGACGCCCACCACTACCTGGTGCTCGAAGAGGACATCACGGAATCGCTGAATGAGCAGGAGCGCCGGCGCCGGCTCGAGGCGCAGCTCATCCAGGCGCAGAAGCTCGAAAGCATCGGCACGCTCGCGGGCGGGATCGCGCATGATTTCAACAACATCCTCACCGCGATCCTCGGCTATTGTGAGCTCGCCAGCCAGGACGCTCCCGACAACCCGGCGCTCCAGGGCGATCTCGCCGGCATCCGCTCGGCGGGTACGCGCGCCAAGGAATTGGTCGCACGCATCCTCACGTTCTCGCGGCAAACGCACGTGCAACTGGTGCCGCTCGACCTCGCCCAGCCCGTCGCCGAGGCAGTGAAGCTCATCCGCGCTTCAGCCCCTTCGACCGTCGAGATCGTGACCACGCTGCAGAGCGGCACCATCCGCGCCGACGCGACGCAGATCCAGCAGGTCGTCCTGAACCTCTGCACCAATGCGCTGCAAGCTTTGCCCAATGAGCGCGGCCGCCTCGAGATCACCGTGCAGTCCGTGCAAGTCTCCCGTGAAATCGCGGCGGAGGTCGACTCATTGTGGATCGGCGAAGCGATGCGGCTGGTCGTCAGCGATGACGGCAGCGGCATGGACGCCTCCACGCTGGGTCGGATCTTCGATCCTTTCTTCACCACCAAGCCGCAGGGCGAAGGCACCGGTCTGGGGCTGTCGATCGTGCAGGGCGTCGTCACCGGACACCAGGGCGCGATTCGCGTGCGCAGCAGCCCGGGGCTCGGCACCTCGTTCGAGATCTATTTTCCTCCGTCGAGTGAAACCAGCAGCCCGCCCGCGCCGAATTCTCCCGTACCGCGCGGAGCGCAACAGGAGATCATCGTCGTCGATGACGAGCGCTCCGTCGCAAATTTCGTCGCCACGCGGCTGCACCAGCTCGGTTACCGGCCGATGATGTTCTGCGATCCGCAGGCCGCCCTGAATGCCTTCGCCTCGCAGCCGACGCGCTTCCAGGCGATCGTGACGGACCTGACGATGCCGCGGCTCACCGGCGCCGATCTCATCCGGCAAATCCGCAGCCGCGGCTGGCTGATTCCCGCCGTCATCATCACCGGCTACCGCGGCGACGCGGTGCGCGCCAACGTCAAGGCACTGCCGCGGTGCGTCGTGCTGCCCAAGCCGTTCAGCGGTGACGATCTCGCGCGAGCGCTGCACGCCGTGATCAGCGACTACGCGGTGGGCGCTGCGGGTCTGACGCGGTCGAACTGAGAATAGCCAACCACGGAGGCGCAGGGTCCCGGTTGTAGGCCCGCTCGGCGAGCCGGCGCCCAAATACCGAGACTGCGCCAGTCGTAGGGCTGCCGCTGGCCGGCAGCCGCGAACCCAGACAGAGCGACCAGCGCGTTCCCGATCGACGGCGAACACCGGCGCGACCAGGGCGCGTTTTCCAAAATCTTTTTTGTCGGATTTCCCTGCGCTCACGCGCAGGGCCACGAGACTCCGGACGTACCCCGCTCCGTGAGGAGCGGGACGAATTCGGAGCCTCGCCTATCGCTCCAGCGCCGTCGCCGCGAGCTGCTCCATCCGCAGCTTCTTCGGCGCGCCGCCAGGATTGACCAGGTTGGCCGTGACGAAAATCAGCAGATTGCGCTTCTGCGCGCTCTCGCCTTTCGAGCGGAACGCCCGGCCGATCAGCGGCAGGTCGCCGAGGATCGGCACCTTGTCGTTCACCTTTTTCACCTCTTCGCGCGTGAGTCCGCCCATCACAAGCGTCGCGCCATCCCAAATCGTCACCTTCGTGGCAATGTCGCGCACGGAAAAAATCGGCTGATAAAAGCCGGAGGGCACGGTCACCGTGGTGCTGCCGGAGATCGCGATGCTGGGCCCGCCGTATTCGACGAAGCCATCGAACTCCGTGACCTTGGGATTCAGATCGAGGCTGATGCTGTAGTCGTCCTCCTCCACCGTCGGTGTCACGCGCAGCTCGACGCCGATGTTGCGTTTGGTGAATTCCTGCGGCGTGCCGGCGGTGATCGCGACGCCGGCCGAGCCGCCGCCGCTCGCGTTGCCGGTACCGACCTGACTCTGCGTCTGCCCGAAGCTTTGCGGATACCGCATCTCCTGCGCGACGGTGATCGTCGCCGGGTTGCCGGACAGCACCGTCACCTTCGGCGCGCTAAGCAGATCGGTGCCCTGCTGTTGGGAAAGCGCGCGAACGACCGCGTTCACGTCGAACTCGCCGATCACGCCGCTGATCGTGGCGAGCGGGCCCGCGCCCAGCGCCAGATCCGCGCCACCGGGAATCCGCGGCGCGTTGTTCACGATCGGCAGGTCGATCCCGATCTGTGCGCTGGAGGTCACCGGTTCGCCCGGATCGTAGACGCCGTTCTCGTTTTCATCGGCGAACACGGACGGCAGCGCCGGCCGCACGATTCTCCCCTGTTGCGCGCCGGTCGCATCGTTGAAGGCGGAAGCCAGGGCCCGGCCGCTCGTCTGGTAGCGTGCGTTGGCGCCGGCGTTGCGCTGGGTCGCCTTGGTCGCGACGGTCCAGTTCACGCCCAATTCCTCAAGCGCGCCTTCCTGCACCTCGAGGAACTTCGCCTCGATCTCCACCTGGCGCACGTCGCGGTAGCGTTCGAGCAGGTTGCCGATCCGCGCCAGATTCCGCGGCGTCTGCGTCACGATCAACGCGGCCCCGTCGTAGGCGAGGCTCGCGCCGGCGACGGCGTCGAAGTTCACCCCGGCCTGCTGCAAAAACGCACGTAGCGCGGGCCCCTCGCTCGCCGCACTGGGAGGGATCGGCGCGGCGGACCCGCCCACCGGCTCCGCGCGCGTGGCGGTGACATTCGCCGGCGCGCCGCCGTTGGTCATCCGGAGCACCGTCGCCCTGGCCACCGGGAAAAATCGCGTGTCGAGCACCCCGTTGTCGCCGCCGGGCCGCACGACCACGGCGTCCGCCTGCACCTCATACTGGTAGCCGATCGATTCGGTCACGAAGTCGAGCACGCGATTCAAGGGCGTGTTGCGCAGCGTGAGCGTAACCGTTGGCTTTTTGTGGCTCGGATCGAGCAGCACGATGTTCACGCCTTTCGGTTCGACGCCTGTATCGAACTCCTCCGCGATCGCGCCGAGCGCCGCCACCACTTGTCCAATCTCCGTGCGTGTGAAACTCACGCTCGGCAGCACGATCGACTCCAATTTTCGCCGCAAGCCCGCGCCGACTTCGAGCGCGCCGATTTCGTTCGCTGGCCGGTCCATGGTCGGCGGCTGTTGCCAGCTTTTCGTCACGTCCGCCAACAACCGCGCCCGCGTCTGCTCCCGGCTCATCTTCCCCGTCATCCCCTCTCCCGCCATCCGTGCCAAAAACTCCCTCGCCTGCTGGTTCCCCGGATCGCTCTGCTCCACCGCGCGGAAGGTAATCAGCGCGGCTTCGAAATCGCCCGCCAGATACTGGCTGCGACCGCGCGCGATCCGTTGCGCCAGCCCGTCTGAGCGCTCGGGGGGATCGTGCTGGAGTCCGCTCCGTGCCCGCTCCGAAGTGCGAGCCGACGGCGTGCCCGACGTGTCCGCGGACGATTTGTCCGCCGGCTTGCGCGGCTGCTTTGTCGCAATCGATTCCCGCTCGGCCTCGAGATCCGCCACCGCTTGCTTCGTCGCAGGATTCGCGGGCAGCGCTGCGATCGCCGCATCGAGCAGGTCCAGCGCCTCGTCGAACCGGCTTGCGGCCGCGAGTCGCCGGGCGCGCTGCCGCTGCCGCGGCACCTCCGCCACGAGGCTTTCGATTCGCCGCGCCTCGGCTCGCGCCAGCTGATCCGCCTCGTTTTGCAGGTCGACGGGCACGTCGTTCGCCGAGGAACTCGCCGGCGTGGTTGGCGGCCCCGCCGAGCGGTTCGCGTCCGCCCGCGGCTGGGTGGGCTCGGGAATCTGCACCTCCTGCATCGGCGGCGGTTTCGGATTGCGCGCTGCTTCGTCCCGCGCGGCGATGCGCGCATCGATCTCTTCCAGCAGCCGACGCGCGGCGGGATCGTTGGGCAACAGCACCTGCAGTTCCTCCGCAATTTTCCGCGCCCGCTCCAATTCCCCCGCATCTCGCGCGCGCAGCGCATCAGCCATCAGCCGAATCTTGGTTTCCGTCGGCGTCTGGCCGACGAGCAGCGGCGCCGGTGCGAGCCACCCGAGCGCCATGGCCAACCCCAGTCGGTGAATGCCTGCCCACACCTGTGACCGCGTTTTCATGAGATTCAGAGAGCGCCGGGCGACTGCTCCGCCCCCGCTTCGGGCGGGAGGCTGAGCATGCGCGATTCGGGAGCGAGCTGGCCGGCTCCCCACTTGCTAACGCTCACCGCCGCTGGCGCGAGTTGGATTTTTTCGATTCGGTATACGACCGCGCCATCGCGGATAAGGTCCCCGGCCCGGACCGCTTGAGTCTCGTCGTCGGAGGGCGCGGACGCAATGAACGCCACAAGTTCCGAGGTGAACGAGCGCGACGCGGTGGTGAGCGTCACCCGTGTGCCCGTGCGTTCGTCACGCACGATCGCCGTGGCGACCGGCGGCGCAAGCGGTGCGTCGGAGGCCTCGGCAGCGCGACGGCGTTCGACGAACACCTGTTCCACCGTCAGCGCCAGCGAACCGATCGAAGTCTGCGCGCCGATCAGCAACATCTCGCCGCTCAGCACATTTTCGAAAACTCCCCGGGGCGCGTCCCGTGGACCGACCAAACCCACCAACTGGAGGCGGAACGGCTCCGGCTCGATGCGCTTGAGCGTCAGCGGAAAATCCGCATCGCCGCTCCCGATCGCCGTGGTCTCGTCCATCACGAGCGCGAGGGGCTCGCACACGACCACCAGCCGTCCCGATCGTTGTTCATACCTGATCTGCGGCGGCGTGAAGAGATCATAGATCCAATCGTCGCCTCGTCGCTGCGAGGCCGGTGCCCGCCACAGCGTGTTCGTCATCGCACCGCCGATTGGCGGGCGCGAAACGGCGTCCGCGGGAGGCAACGAAGCGGTCGTCGAGGCAGGTTCGTCCGCCGACGGCGGCAGCGAAGCACAATCGACGTGGATGATGAATTGCGACAAACCGCGCGCGACACGCACCTCCGGTGCGTTCGCTTCGCTCTGACTGGCGGTCTGCTTCGCCGACGCCGGCTCGACTTCAATTGTCCGCACGATCCAGGGCAGCTCGGACGTCGCCAGCGCATTGAGTACCGAGCACAGCGCCGCCGTCTCGCCCGTGAACCCGACGCGAAAAAACAGTGCGTCGGTCGCGCGTTGCCCGACGTGCGCCTCCGCGGTCGGTTCGCCAGCGACCCGTGGGCGTTCGAGCAAAACGAGTTCCCTCGGTTCCGCCGCAAATACGATTGCCAGCAGGCGCTCGATCAACTGTCGCTGCCGGAACACACCCGCGATCGCCGGCTCCGCCGGACCGGCGTGGGCGTAGGCGGCGAATCCGAACCGCTCCTCCGGTGCCAGTTCCACCTGATGGTCCCGCGCGACGCCGCGCATCCGTTCACCAAAACGAGCCAAATCGAAAAAGGCTTCCGCGGCGCTGGCGGGAAGCTCCGCTTGATCCAGCTCCGTGAGCGCCGACCGATTGCGCGCGGTAGCGGATCGAAGCTCGAGCAGCGCATTCGTCGCATCGGCCAGATCCGCGTCGAGTTCGGCCGCTGCCGCCGCGGTCGGCTCGGGCCGGCTTGCCGCCAGCGTGCGCCACACCTGCTCCGTTTCCCGCAGGACCACGCGTGCCCGATGCGCGGCCCACGCGCGTTCGCCCAGGCCACCGACCGCGAGCGCGACAACCGCCGGGATCGACCACACGTAAACGGATCGGAACGCCTGTTTCATGGCAGCGGCGCTGAACGCGGTCGTTTCGTCGTGAGCTGACAGCTGAACCGCAGGATGGCCGGCTGGCGGTCGTCGAACCGCTCTTCGCCGATCGCGCTCACGAATGGCGAGGCCGCCAGACTCGCGAGCAGCTTCTGCGCGCGTGCGTGACTTTCCTGACCCGGTGGCGCCGCAGGATGGCTGGCATCGAGCAAGCGCCCACTCACCACGAGCTTCAATTCGCCGTCGGCTGAACCAGCCTCCCGGCCACTGCCGCTGCCTTCCGGCTCGGGTTCCAGCACGGTGAGCTCATCGAGCCACACGTCTTCCACCTCGCCGAGCCTCGACTGCAAATCGTCGAGGAATGCCACCCAATAGCCGCGTCGCTCCGCGAGCGTCTGGATCGCCCTGAGTTCCTCGCGAGCCTGCGCGAGGCGCGCGCTTTTCATCGCGTTTTGCTGCGCGAGGCCGCGCCCAACGTGCAGTTGGGCCTGCCGCTCGCGCAGCGCCGCTTCGGCTGCAATCGTCACGCGGTGGAAGTGCCACGCCGACGACAGCAGCGCGGCCAGCAAGAGCGCCGCAGCCGCCAGCCACACGACCTGCCGATGCCGGCGCTCTGTCCGTCGCCGCAGTTCCGGCGGCAGGAGGTTGCCCACGACCGTCGCCGGCGCGACGAGGTCCGCCGCGAGCCCCACCGCGACCGCCAATCCGGCCGCCGACTCCGGCATCCCCGTCACCGCTGCGCCGGGACTCATGCGCCGCAACGGATCGAAGCGCTCGACCGGAACGCCGAACTGTTCGCGCAAGAAATCCGCCAGCATCGGCAGCCCGGCTCCACCGCCGGTGAGATAAAAACGGTCAACACTCTCGCCGGATCGATGCTCGGCGAAGCCCGCAAGCGTTCGCGCGATTTCGAGCTGCAGCCGGCTGCGAAACTGCCCCGCTCCGCTCTCGGCCACGCTGCGCTCGATGACTGCGAGCGACGCCGCCGGCCAATCAGAAGCAACCGGCGGCGTCAGCCTGGCTCCTCGCGCGCTGTCCGCGGTCGGCGGCATCGCGACGGTGGGCGAGATCGAGGTTTCGCCGAACCCGATCGTGCGCAGCCACAGCCGTTTTTCGCCCGACACGATCAGATGCGTGGAGCGCGCCCCGAGGTTTATCAACAACACCGGTGCGGATACGTCGGGATAGTTCCAGCGCACGGTGCCGTGCAGCGCAGCCGCAGCCGGCATCGCCCGCTCCAGCCGCCACCCCGGCACGTCGAGGGCCGCGCAAAGCGCCGAGATCGCGCTGCGCTTCGCCGCCATCAACAGGATCTCCAGATCCGCCGCGTCCGGTGCAATCACCCAGTGATCCCACCAAACCTCATCGAGCGCATGGGGGATATTTTGCGTCGCCTCGAACTCCACGACGCGCCGCCGCTTCGCCCCGGTGATGGCCGGCGTGCGCACGCATTTGGTGAACGCCAGCGCGCCGGGGAGCGCGATGCGCACTTCTCCGCGGTGGCGCACGCGCGCCGCGAGCGCGCGGACGGCACGAGCCAGGTCCTGCGCGCCGGCCGGTTCCGACGCCAGCTCGCCATGCACGGGTTCGCTGCCAAGTTCCTCCAAGTGCAGCCGGCGCTGCGCGTCGCTCGCGAACAGCGCGCAGGTCAAACGACTGGCATCAAGATCCAATGCGAGCAGGCGGGACGAGCGCATGACCGGGGCTGCTCAATCGCGTTGACGCCGACGCGCAGACGCGCGGACATTCAAGCCGCATCCAAAACCGGGAAGCAGAAACCGGATCTGGTGCATGACAGAGACCGGCAGCATGGTGCATCCCTCTTGCAGCGTCACGTCGAATCTCGCCTTTTTCTTGCGAAATGTCCCAGCCGCTCAGCTACAAGCTCGCCGTCCTCGTTTTCCTCGAGAACGCCGCCGGAGAACACCTCCTCCTGCTCCGCGCCAAGCCGCCGAATTTCGGGATCTGGAGCCCCATCGGCGGAAAACTGGAGACCGCGATTGGCGAGTCGCCCTTCGAATGCGCCGTCCGCGAGACAAAAGAGGAAACGGGTTTCGAGATCACGACGGCCGATCTGCACCTTTTCGCGATGGTTGCGGAAAAGGCCTACGAAGGCGAAAGCCACTGGCTGATGTTCCTGTTCCGCTGCCGCCGTCCGCTCAATGTGCTGCCCGCCGACATCACGGAGGGGAAATTCGGTTTCTTCAGCCGCGCGACGATCGACACCCTGCCGATCCCGGAGACCGATCGCACTGCGCTCTGGCCGACCTACGATCGCTATCGCGACCGGTTCGTCGCGCTCCGGGCCGATTGCGCACCCGGCAAGGCCGTGGTTGCGGAAGTCGAGGAGATCATTCCGCCGGTCGGCTGAAGCGAGGCGGCCGGGAGGGCTTCGCCGCATTTATCGGATCTTCGTAGGGCCGCCGTTCACCGGCGGCCGAGAATGAAGGCGAGCCCGCGAACACGCTCGCGGCCGGCGGCCAGCGCCGGCCCTACACGAATCCGGGCCCGACACGGATCTGAAGTCGCCCTTCAGGAAATCCTGACCCAATCCAAACTTGATTTCTCGAACATCCAACGGACAGTAACCGATCCGCACAACCGATTCACCTTCCGTGACCAAGAAATCCACTCCCGCCGCAGAGAACCGCCCGGCCGAGCCCGTTCCAACCTCTTCGTTCCGCACCGCGCCGGTGAACGCCGGACTGACGGCGGACGACAAGATCGGGCTCTACCGAAAAATGATGCGCATCCGCCGTTTCGAGGAGCGCAGTCTGCGCGCCTACCAGGGCAAGAAGATCGGCGGGTTCCTGCACCTCTACATCGGCCAGGAGGCCGTCGCCGTCGGCTGTTGTTCGCTGATGGGCCAGCACGATCACGTCATCACCGCTTATCGCGATCACGGTCACGCGATCGCCGTCGGCATGGACACGAAGCCGCTGATGGCCGAACTCTACGGCAAGGTCACCGGCTGCTCGAAGGGCAAGGGCGGTTCGATGCACTATTTCGCGCCCGACAAAAACTTCTGGGGCGGCCACGGTATCGTGGGCGGGCAGGTTCCGCTCGGCACGGGTCTCGCCTACGCGATCAAATACAAGGGGCTGAAAGGCGCCGCGATGGCGTTCATGGGTGACGGCGCGGTGAATCAGGGCGCGGTCTCCGAGGCCTACAATCTCGCCTCGCTCTGGAATCTGCCGGTCGTGTTCGTGATCGAGAACAACGGCTACTCGATGGGGACCAGCCAGGAGCGTTCCTCCGCCGGCGAACTCGCGCAGCGCGCCGCCGGCTACGACATGGAATGGGGCCAGTGCCGGGGCCACGACGTCTACGAGGTGCGCGCGACGATGGACAAATTCCTCACGCTCGCGCGCGAGAAATCGCGGCCAAGCACCGTCGAGATCGACACCTACCGCTACCGCGGCCACTCGGTCGCCGATCCCGACAACACCTATCGCAGCAAGAAAGAGATCGAAGAATATCGTCGGACGAAGGATCCGATCCAGCTCTTCCAGAATCAGCTCGTGAGCGAGGGCGTGTTGAACGAAGCGCTGATCGCGCAGATCGACCAGGAAGCGCGCAACGAAGCGGAGACCGCGGCCGAGTTTGCCGAGGCCAGTCCGTTCCCCACCGCCGAAGACATCCAGAAGGATGTGTATTGGGAGGCCGACAATCCTTCCGAGCGGAAATCCTCCGGACGGCTCTTCTTCGACTGAACCACCTTCGCGAAGTCCAACTTTCAAGTCTCAGATCGAGATCCCAAACATGCCCGTCATTTCCTACCGCGAAGCCGTCCGCCACGCCCTGGCCGAAGAGCTCGAACGCGATGCGAACGTCGTGATCATCGGCGAAGAAGTCGGCCAGTTCAACGGCGCCTACAAGGTCACCGAAGGCCTGTTGGAAAAATTCGGTCCCAAGCGCGTCGTCGACACCCCAATCAGTGAGGCGGCGTTCATCGGACTCGGGGTCGGAGCCTCGATGCTCGGCGTCCGCCCGGTGGTGGAGCTGATGTTTTGGTCGTTCTATTCCGTCGCTTTCGACCAGATTCTTAACAACGCGGCGAACGTCCGCTACATGTCCGGCGGGCTGATCAACTGCCCCATCGTGATCCGCGGCCCGGCAAACGGCGGCACGAACGTCGGTGCGACGCACTCGCACACGCCGGAAAACGTCCTCGCCAACCATCCCGGCGTAAAGGTCGTCGTACCCGCCACCGCCTATGACGCGAAGGGCCTGCTCAAATCGGCGATCCGCGACAACGACCCGGTGATGTTTTTGGAGAACACGATTCTCTACGGCGAAAAGGGCGAGGTGCCGCCGGACGAGTACCTGATCCCGCTCGGCAAGGCGGATATCAAGCGGCCCGGCAGCGACCTGAGCATCGTGACCTACGGCCGCTCCGTGCTGCACGCGCTGAAGGCCGCCGAGCAGCTGACCAAGGAGCACGACATCTCCGTCGAGGTGGTCGACCTGCGCACGATCCGACCGCTCGACATCGACACGGTGCTCGCCTCCGTGGCGAAGACGCACCGCGTGCTGATTGTCGAGGAGCAGAAGCCGTTCGCCAGCGTCGGTTCCCAACTCGCCTACATGATTCAACGCGAGGCGTTCGATGAACTCGATGCGCCGATCCATCGCGTAGCGACGATCGACGCGCCGTCGATCTACAGTCCGCCGGTCGAAGTCGAACAACTCCCGAACCCGCAGCGCGTGCTCAAGGCCGCGCTGGAAGTCCTCGCCTGAACCGCCTCGCCCTCTCAACTCCCATCCCTCAACTCTCAACTTCAGTCATGGCCAACATCATCGACATGCCGAAACTCAGCGACACCATGACGGTGGGCACGCTGGTCAAGTGGCTGAAGAACGAAGGCGACACCGTTGCCACGGGCGACATGCTCGCCGAAGTCGAAACCGACAAGGCTACGATGGAGTTGGAGTGCTTTTTTGACGGTACGCTGCTGAAGATCTTCGCCCCCGCCGGCTCGCAAGTCGCCATCGGTGCGCCGCTGTGCGCGATCGGCAAGCCCGGTGAGAAGGTCGAAGCGCCGGCCGCACCCGCGGCCCCCGCCGCCGCGCCGCAGCCGGAGAAAAAAGCGGACGACACGACCACAACGTCGCCCGGCGCCTCGACGACCTCGAAGAACGAGGTCCAGGCGCAGCCGGCGGCGAAGCCCGCTCCTGCAGCCGGGCGCGTCGAGCCCAGCCCGGCGCCGACGGCCCCGGCTACGTCCCCCTCCCCTTCAGGCGGTCGCGTTCGGATTTCGCCGCTCGCCCGCAAGCTCGCCGCCGAGAAAGGCATCGATCCCGCACAGGTCCAGGGTTCCGGTCCGGGCGGCCGGATTGTGCGCGCCGACATTCTCGCCGCGGAAAAATCCGGCAGCGCCAAAGCCGGCGCGGCCCCTCGCGGGGGTGGCGCGGCGTTCACCGGCGCCGCTCCGATGCGCACCGGCCCAATTCAGGAAGAGCGCGCCGTCGCCGTCTCCAACATGCGCGGCGCGATCGCGCGCCGGCTGCTCGAGTCCAAGACGCAATTGCCCCACTTCTACGTCGACATCGAGATCGACGCCGAGCCGTTGCTCGCGCTGCGCGAGCAGCTCAATCGCGCGCTGGAAGCCGAGGGCGTGAAGCTCTCGGTCAACGACTTCATCCTCAAAGCCAGCGCCGAAGCGCTGCGCCGGGTGCCGCAGGTCAACTCGTCGTGGGAAGGCTCGCAGATCCGCTACTTCGCCGCGGCGCACGTCGGGTTCGCGGTCGCGATGGACGACGGATTGATCACGCCGGTCATCCGGGATGCGCATCTGAAATCGATCTTCGCGATCAGCGCCGAGGCGAAGGCGCTCGGCAAGCGCGCGAAGGAGAAGAAGCTCAAGCCGGAGGAATTCACCGGCGGCACGTTCTGCGTCTCGAATCTCGGCATGATGGGCATCCCGCGGTTCACCGCGATCATCAATCCGCCGAACGCCGCGATCCTCGCCGTCGGCACGACGGTCAAGAAACCGGTGGTGAAGAACGACCAGCTCGTCGTCGGCCAGACGATCACGCTCACGCTGAGCTGCGATCACCGGGTGGTCGACGGTGCGGTCGGCGCGCAATATCTCGGCGCGCTGAAGCAGGTGCTCGAAGCGCCGGCGCTGCTGCTGGTGTAAGCGTGATCGGTTTGTAGGGGCGCAGGCTTGCTGCCTACCCTCACAATGTAGCCGGGGTCGATGACCCCGGCCCGGCCTCACCGAGGCCGGCTACAAGGCAGGGCTTTGTTGACCACCCGACCGCGCTACGCTTCCACCCCGAGTTTCTCGAGCAGCCGCTGGAGATCCTCGTTGCCGCGATACTCGATGACGATCCGGCCCTTCTTCGGCGTGTGCAGCACGGCCACGCGCGCCCCGAGATGCGAGGTGAGTTTTTTCTCAATGCCCGCCACGGCCTCCGCGTCCTTCGCGGGAAGATTCCGGTTCTTCGCCTTCGGCGTGTGTCCGCCGGCCGCCTTGCGGGCCAGCACGAGCTTTTCCGTGCCGCGGACGCTCAGGCCTTCCTCAATGATCCGCCGCGCCAGCAGGCTGCGCTGCGCCGGATCGGCGATGCCGAGCAGCACCTTCGCGTGACCGACGGTCAGCAGATTGCGCGCGATAAAGCCCTGAATCTCGCCATCGAGCGAGAGCAGCCGGAGCGAATTCGCCACCGTCGCGCGGGCTTTGCCCACGCGATCCGCCGCGGTTTCCTGCGTGAGATCGAAATCGCGAATCAGGCTGGCAAAACCGTGCGCCTCCTCGATCGCATTCAGTCCCTCGCGCTGCAAGTTCTCGATCAAACCGAGCGCCGCGGCCGAGGCGTTGCTCGCCTCCACGACCCGCGCCGGGATGGTCTTGATCTTCAGCTGCTGGAATGCGCGCCAGCGGCGCTCGCCCGCGATCAGTTGAAATTTCTCGCCCACCTTTCGCACCACGATCGGTTGCAGCAGCCCTTCGGAGCGAATGCTCTCGGCCAGTTCGTTGAGCTGGTCCGGCGGGATTTCGCGCCGCGCCTGATAGGGGCTGGGCTCGATCAGATGCACGCCGACTTCCTGATACCCCGGCACCTCGGGCGCCGGCGCAGCGGGACGGGCAGTCGCGGCGGACGCGGCGGCAGGTTGCGGAGCGGCGGGGGCGGCACTGGCGATCAAACCGCCAAGACCACGGCCGAGCCGGGATTTGGGAGCAGCGGACATGAATTACTTTCCTCCGGGGATAAAAAGGGTCTGGCCGACGTTGATCCGGGACGGATCGGAAATCTTGTTCGCGTTGACGATGTCCTGCACCTTCGCGCCGGTTTTGCGCGCGATGACCGCGAGCGTGTCGCCGCGCTGCACCGTGTAGCTGATGCCTTCCTTCGGATAATCTTCGGTGAACGTCGTCTGCACCGGAGCGCGCGTGGCCAGGCCTTTCGCCAGCGAGTCGATCGCGGCGTTGGTTTGCTTCGCGAGCGTTTCCATTTGCCCGCTCACCTGCTGCAGCGTCTCCGACCGGGTGCTCGCTGCGCTGGCGCGGATGCTCTGGTTCAGCGCGGCCACGGCTTCGTTGAGCTGCGCCACGGTGGCGTAGGACCGTCCCGCTTCACCGGCCTGCGCACGCAGCTGGGTGTTTTCGCGCTCGAGCTGTTCGACACGCAGCGAAAGCTCACCAACGCGCTGCACCAGTCCGCGCACGTCTTCCCGCAGATTGGCCAGTTCAACCGACGGGGTTTGCGCGCTCGCACTGGCCGCGAGCACCAAGGCCCACAAGACCGTTTTCCACATGGGGGCCGAGCTTGGATAAACTAGTGCCGAAAACAAGCGGGTTGTGCAGCCACTCGCCGCGTCGCACGTTTTTCGCGCGGGCTCGCTACCGCGCCGGTCGCGGAAACGGCGCATCCGAGATCAGCGGCGGCATCGGCCCTGAAGGCAACCGCATGCCGACCGCAATGGGAAAGCCGCGCAAAAACTCCGCCGTCGGCAGCATTCGACCGCCCGGCCGCTGCATCCGTCGCACGCACAGCGCGCCCTCGCCGGTCGAGATCAGCAGCCCCTCGGTGTCCGCGCCGAGCACTTCGCCGGGCGGCTTGCCGCGGCCCACGGCCGAAGGCGGGAGATCGCGCGCCGTCGCCGCGCCGAATTTCACTGGCTGCCGGGCAATCTCCACGGAGCAGGCCGGCCAAGGGAAGAGTCCGTTGATCCGCGCCGCGAGAACGTCTGCCGACATCGCGAAATCCAGCACCCCATCCTCCTTCGCGAGTTTGCGGCAATAACTCGCCGCCGAGTCATCCTGCGCCGCGAACGCCAGCGTGCCATCGCGCAGGCGCGGCAGTGCTCGTTGCAGCAGCGGCACGCAGGCCGCCGCGAGCTTCGCCTCCACGTCGAGCGCAGTGTCGTCCAGCTCGATGGCCACGCGCTCCACGTCGCCGATGGGACCCGCGTCGAGTTTTCGGACCATCCGCATCAGCGTGACGCCCGTCTGGCGGTCGCCACTCGCCACCGCCGTCTGGATCGGCGACGCGCCGCGATACTTGGGGAGGATCGACGTGTGCAGGTTCAGCGTTCCGAGCCGCGGCGTGCTGATGAACTCGTCGCGCAGGATGTGCCCGTAGGCCATGACCAGCGAGACGTCAGGCGCGAAGCCAGCGAGCTGCGTGCGGACCTCGTCGGTCACTTTCTCCGGCTGCAGCACGGGAATCCCACGCGCCAGCGCCCAGGTCTTGATCGCGTTCGGCGTGATTTTCTGGCCGCGACCGGCCGCACGGTCGGGCTGGGTGAACACCACGACGATCTCGCCGATCGCGCGCCCCTCGCCCGCCAGCCACTCCAGCAGTGGCAGCGCGATCGGATCAGAACCGAGAAAAACAATCCGGAGCGGTGGCATGGGTTGGGATCGTAGGGCGGTGACTCCGTTCACCGCCGCGCGCGTCGACGGGTCACGGCGCGGAGCGGAGTCCGCGCCCTACCTCAGACTTCGCACCCACAGTTTCACCGCGGCCGCGAGCTTCGCAAACGCCGCGTCGGTGTTCGGCCGCACGAGTCCGTCCAGCACCGTCCAGTGTTCGACATGCGTCATCGTCTTGCCCGGGGCGAGCGGACCGAACACACCTAGCGTTTCAAACTCGATCATCTCGCCGTTCGTGAACGTCTCGAAGGCACAGCCCAGATCCGGATACGTGGCGCCCGGCACCACGGGCGCATATTTCACGAACGTCGCGCCTTCGTTCCAGTAGGCGGACCAGCCGGGATAATTCGAGATGCCGAGCTTCTGGGGCTCGGTCGCCTTCGCCACGTTAATCCCGATGAAATCCCGATGCAGCTCCCACACCGGCTGCGACAGGTCCGTGTAGGTCCAGGGAATCAGCGTCGCGTTCGGCAGCAGATCGCCGTCGGCGTGATTGCCCTTCGGCAGCAGCGGCAACACGCCATAGCCGCCCGGCCGCAGCATCGTCAACGCCCACGGCGCGCACTCCACCGCCCACACTCCGCGGTTGGTCAGCGTGTGCGTCACCTTGATCGTCCGCTCTCCGAGGAGCTCAAGCCTCATTCCCTTCACCAGCCCGGTCTTGACCTCCATCGGCTGCGTCAGCGCCACGCCTTTCGGCAGCGGCTTGATCTCGAGCGGCGAGTCGTCGGGCTGATACGTGCGGACGATGTGCTCGGGCGAATGCCAGAGCCGATGGCCACCGCGCAAGGCGTAGCCGTGCAGTCGCGGCGCGTTGGGCAGCTCGATGAACAGGTTCCGCTTTTTGCCGGCAAACGAGCGCAGTGAGATGACCCGCGGTCCCACCGCCGTCGTTGCCACCAGTTCGAGCGCGCGCGACGCGAGCAGCAGCGCATCGCCACCGCGGTAATCAATCTTCGAGAGTTTCATGAGAGGGTTCCTCGGACTGTTCCGCCGCCCGCCATTTCGCCGCAGGTTTCTTCTGTCGCAATTGCTCCTGCGCCTCGCGCATGGCCGAGAACGACGTGCCCGGCTCGTGCTTCGGCTTGCCCACCAGATCGAAGTAGATCGGACAGCCCGCGAGCCCGAATTCGTCGACCAGCCCCGCCTCGAGATACCGGCGATACTGCTCGCTCAACTGTTCCTCGCGATTGCAGAACAGCCGGATTCGGAACGGCCGGTTGCCGGTCTGCGTGGCGTAGTAGACGCGGAATCGCTTGCCGCCGATCGCCGGCGGCGGCGTGCGCTCGGTGAGGAACTCGATCGCGCGGTTGAGCTTCGCCGTCGGCAGCTTCGCGTCCATCATCCGGTTCACCTTCACGGCCGCGTTGAGCATCCGGTCGACTTCGTAGCCGCTCACCGCCGAGACGAAGATTACCGGCGACCCCGGCGTGAAATACAGCCGGTCGAAGAGCGCCTTCTCGTATTTTTCGCGATAGTCGCGCTCGCTCTTGTAGGGCTCGAACGCGCCGCGCTCCTTGAACGCCCGCTTCACGAGATCCCACTTGTTCACCACGAGCACGATCGGCTTGTGCTCCTTCACCGCCTCGCCCGCGATCGCTTTGTCCTGCTGCGTCACGCCTTCCAGCGCGTCGAGCACGAGGAACACGACGTCGGTCTCCTTGATCGCGTCGAGCGAACGCAGCCGCGAAAAATACTCCACCGGCGAGGCCAGCTTCGTCGCCGCCTTGATCCCCGCCGTATCGATCAGCCGGAACGGATAGCTTTTGCCGTCGCGGCCGATGAACTCGAAGGGCAGCTCGATCGCGTCGCGCGTCGTGCCCGGCACCTCGCTCACGATCAGTCGGTCGCTCTGCAGCAGCCGGTTGCTGAGCGACGACTTGCCGACGTTCGGCCGGCCGATGAAGCACACGCCCAGTGGCTTCTGCGGATCGCGCGCTTCTTCGATCTCCGGGGCCGTTCCGAGCGCCTCGATGATGGCCGCGCGCAGCTCCGACTCACCGCGTCCGTGTTCCGCCGAGACCCGCAGCGGTTCGCCCAGGCCGAGCCGGTAAACCTCGGCGAGGTCGATTTTCTCGTCGTCGAAATCGGCCTTGTTGACGACGAGCCGCACCGGCTTGCCGCTCTTGCGCAGCCGCTCCGCGATCTTCGCGTCCAGCCCGCTGATCCCGTCGAGTCCGTCGACCACGAACAGGATCAGCGCCGCCGTCGCGATCGCGAACTCGACCTGCTCCTCCGACGCGGCGGTCAGCGCCGCCGGCGTGTCGCTGCCGCGATAACCGATGCCGCCCGTGTCGAGCAGCGTGTAGCCGCCGTCGGCGATATCGGTGGAAACGACGTCGCGGGTCACGCCCGGCTGGTCGTGAACGATGGAAATGCGCTTCCGCGCCAGCCGGTTGAAGAGGCGGCTCTTGCCGACGTTGGGTCGGCCGACGATGGCAACGGTGCGGTTCATGGAGGCGATAAGCGGTAAGCAGAAAGCTTTAGGCCGCGCTAGCCCAGCCTAAAGCTTCAGCGACGGCTAACGTGTTTCTCTTCGTCGACCGCGACGAGACAGCGGGTCCTTTGTAGGGCTGCCGTTCACCGGCAGCCGGGAAGTAGAAGCGGGTGGCAATGCCCGGCCGGCGGCAAGCGCCGGCCCTACAGATGGGAAACTCAGCCGGGGAGTTCCTACCGCTTAGCGCGGCCTTGAGCAACGAAGCGTTCGATCCGGTCGCAGGCTTCGACAATCTGCTCGTAGCTCGTCGCGAAGCAGGCGCGGACGTGGCCAGTGCCATTCACGCCGAACGCGTTGCCCGGCACGACCGCGACTCTCTCCTGCTGCAGCAGCCCGACGGCGAAATCCTTCTCCGAGAGCCCGGTCTTCGCCACGTCGGGAAACGCATAAAAGCTGCCGCGCGGCGAGTGACACGTGAGCCCGATTTCGTTGAACCGGCGGACGATCAGATCGCGCCGGCGATGATACTGCTCGCGCATCTTGAGGACGTCGTCCCAGCCGTGCTGCAGCGCTTCGAGCGCCGCTTCCTGCGCGACGATCGACGCGCAGAGCATCGTATACTGATGCACCTTCATCATCGCGTCGATCAGCGTGGCCGGACCACATGCATAGCCGATCCGCCAGCCGGTCATCGCGAACGCCTTCGAGAAACCGTGCAGGAAGATTGTGCGCTCGGCCATGCCCGGCAGGCTGGCGATGCTGGTGTGCGTGCCGTCGAACGTGAGCTCGGAATAGATCTCGTCCGTCAGCACCAGCAGGTCTTTCTCGCGGCAGAACTCCGCGATCTCGGTGAGTTGTTTCTTCGTGCACGTGCCGCCGGTCGGATTCGTCGGCAGGTTCAGCATCAGCATCTTCGCGCCGGGCTGCCACGCCTCGCGCAGCGCCGCGGCAGTGAGTGCGAATCCATCTTTCGCATACGTCGGCACCGCGATCGGCTCGCCGTGCGTCAGCGCGATGCTCGGGTGATAGCTCACGTAGCAGGGCTGGTGAAACATCACCTTGTCGCCCGGATTGATGAACGCGCGGCAGGCGAGATCGAGTGCCTCGCTCACGCCGACGGTCACGATGATCTGGTCCTCCGGCCGATAGCCGATGTGAAAATGCTCGGCCACGTAGCCGGCGATCGCCTTGCGCAGTTCCGGCGTGCCGAGGTTCGACGTGTAGTAGGTCTTGCCCCGCTCCAACGCGTAGATCGCGGCTTCGCGGATGTGCCACGGCGTGACGAAGTCGGGCTCGCCGACGCCGAGCGAAATCACATCCTGGCCCTTCATCTTCGCGACGAGCTCAAAGAAGTCGCGAATGCCACTCTTCGGCAGCACGGACACGTGTCCCGCCACCCAACGTTTCGGGTCGTTGCTCATGGGAGTGCGGTCCGCCGGTTAGGGCGAGACGTTGAGCCGGCTGCTGTTGCTCTCGCCGTCGCTGAGCAGGAAACCCTGCTCCTTGTAGCAGCGAAGCATGAAATGGGTGGAGGTCGAGAGCACGCCCTCGATCGTCGACAGCTTCTCGGACACGAACGCCGCCACTTTCTGCAGCGACGCGCCCCGGACGAACACCAGCAGGTCGTAGCCGCCCGACATCAGGTAGCAGGACTCGACTTCATCGAATCGCGCCAGCCGGTCGGCGAGCCGGTTGAATCCTCCCCCGCGTTCCGGGGTGATCTTGACCTCGATGACCGCGCGAACGGCGGCGGCGGCGGCGGCTTCGTGCGAAAGATCGAGCACCGGATGCCAGCCGAGGAAGATTTTATCTTTTTTCAGCTGTTCCAGGTGCTGTTGAACTTCGGCCTCAGTCAACCCCATGACCGTCGCCATCTGGCTGGTCGTGAGGCTGCCGCCTTCGATCAAGAGCTGTAGAACAGGATTCATACGGGACCGGCGTTATCCGGGAAGACCGCCGCTTTGACCAGAGCGAAATCATCCCGACCTAAATTGTTTAAGCCACTGTGCTTTTGTGACGAAGGGAACGCCCCACCCGCTCGATCCCCATGAAAATTCTCGTCGTCGATGATGAAGAGGCCTGCCGCCGTTTGCTGCAGGACATCTTCGCGGCGGAACCCTATGTGCAGATCACGCCGGCCGGGGACGGCGCCGAGGCGTGGTGGCTGCTGACCGAGCCCGGGCAGGAGTTCGACGTCTGCGTCATCGACGTGAAGATGCCCGTGGTCGACGGAATCGCGCTGGTCGAGCGGATGCGATCAGTCCCCGCGCTGCGGATGATGCCCGTGATCCTATGCACCGGCCTGTCCGATCGAGAAACGGTCGCCAAGGCGGTCCGGCTGGGAATCACCCACTACGTCGTGAAGCCCTACGACACGGCGGGCTTGCGCGAAAAGATCCGCGCCGCGGTGGCGTGAGCTCTGGCACGGGCGTCCCGCCCGTGAGCAGTCGCGGTTCATCTCCGCGCTTGTGGCTCGCCGACGCGGCGTGGAATCCCGGTCCGCGCTGGAAATTTGAGTGCATTCGCACTCATTCGTGGTTTCTCATCTCCCTTCCATGTTCGAATCGCTCACCGAGAAACTGGGCCAAGCCCTGCGCAACCTTCGCGGCGTCGGCACCCTGTCCGAGGAAAACATGGCGGAAGCGCTCAAGGAAGTGCGCTCCGCCCTCCTCTCCGCCGACGTCCATTTCAAGGTCGCGCGCGAGTTCGTCGAACGCGTCCAGCAGCAGGCCGTCGGCCAGCAGGTCACCAAAGGCATCGCGCCCGGCCAGCAGGTCATCAAGATCATCCACGACGAACTGGTCCGCTTGCTCGGCGAAGGTACCACGGCGCTCTCCGGCGAGCGGCCGCTGAAGGTGCTGATGGTGGGTCTCCACGGCTCGGGCAAAACGACGTCCACGGCGAAATTGGGCAAGCTGCTCAAGAAGCGCGGGTATCGGCCATTCGTCGTCGCGTGCGACGTGTATCGCCCCGCCGCCATCGACCAGCTCGAGATTCTCGCGAAGCAGGAGGAGCTCGGTTTCTACGCGGATCGCGTCTCGAAGGACGTGCCCGCGATCGGCAGCGCGGCGCTCGCGGAGGCCCAGGCGGCGACGGCTGATTGCATCATTTTCGACACCGCCGGCCGGTTGCAGATCGACCAGGATCTCATCGAGGAAGTGAAGCGGCTCCGGGCGCGCGTACAGCCCGACGAAGTGCTGCTGGTGGCGGACGGCGCGCTCGGTCAGGAAGCGGTCAACGTCGCGAAGGCGTTTCACGATGCGCTGCAGCTCACCGGACTGGTCCTCACGAAGATGGACGGCGATGCGCGCGGGGGCGCGGCGCTGTCGATCAAGACGATCACCGGCGTGCCGATCAAATTCGTCGGCACGGGTGAAAAAACGGCGGACTTCGAACCGTTTCATCCCGACCGGCTGGCTTCGCGGATCCTTGGCATGGGCGACGTCGTGTCGCTCGTTGAAAAAGCGCAGGAGACGATCGACCAGAAGGACGCCGAGAAGATGGCGGAGAAGCTCCGCAAGGCGGACTTCAATTTGGAGGACTTCCTCGCGCAGATGCAGCAGGTGAAAAAGATGGGCTCGATGCAGAGCATCGTGGGGATGCTGCCCGGCATGAGCGGCATGCAGCTGCCCGAAGGCGCGGACAAGCAGATGGCCCGCACCGAAGCGATCATCAAGTCCATGACCTTTCAGGAACGGCGGAAGCCCGAGATCCTCAATGGCAGTCGCCGCAAGCGGATCGCCGACGGCTCGGGCACGAAGATCGTCGAGGTCAACCAGCTCCTGAAACAGTTCTCCGAAATGCAGAAGATGATGCGCATGTTCAAAGGCGGCGGCGGCAAGAAGATGATGCGCCAGCTCGAGGCCATGCGCGGCAAGGGCGGCATGCCGGGCTTCTGATCCTAAATTGGTCGTAATTCGGGAGTCGGGGGCCCGCCGGGGCGACCCGGGATGAACGTCCGGTTGCCCCGCTCTGGTCTTCGCGCCGCGTGGTGTCACCTCCGGTTTATCCCTGTCTAGCGTTACTTGCGCGGGCCTTCCAGAAATTTTTCCGGCTAATAGGGCGCGCGATTCTTTAAAAGATCGTGCATCTGGCCCTTCAGGCCGTACGGCGCGCGACGATGAGGGAGTGTCCTCATGTGTTCCGCCCGCTTCAACGGCCCGGCTGCTAGTCCGCACCCGGCGCGATCGCTTGTGCATTCCTGCCCGTGAATGTTGATTTCATTCTGCTGGCCGGAAGCGGGCTGCTGGTCGCCACCGCGATTGGGCTGAGTGTTCTCGGACGCGACGAGCCTTCGTGGCGATGGCTCGGGCTGTTTTTGCTGGCTCATGCCGGGCTCAACTGGCTCGCCATTGCCGCGCTCGGCACCCAAACCTCCCGCCCGCTCGAGCTCGCTCAGACCGGCCTGCAAATGGTCGCAGTGATCGGGCTGTTCGAGTTTGCGCGGCGGTATCGGTTTTTGCTGCACGCGCCTGCGCCGCGCCGCTGGTATGTGGGCGCAACGGTGGCGATCGGCGGAATGACCGCCCTCGCCGGCACGGCGACGGTTAGCCTGCTCATCGCGTTGGCCGCGGTGGTCAGCGGCGGCTGGGCGTCCGTGTGGCAGTTCCGGCGCGCGCGGGTTTCGGTCACCGACGAAGCGAAACGACTGCGGCTGATTGGACTGATTCTTCCCGTCTACGCGTTGATGTCCGCGCTGCCGGAGCCCTATCGAGCCCGGCTCGACCTCGTAGGTGCCGGCCAAGCGGTGCCGGCAGCGATCGAACTGGCCGCGGTCATTCTGCTCACGCTGCCGCTCTATGCCGGCTACGCCATCGCTCACCAGCGCAAACTCGGCGCGCCTGCCGCCCGTGCGTGGCGCCGCCGTCGGTATCTTTGTTTCGTGACCGTTCTCCTGCTGCTGGCCGGCGGTATCCTCGTCGCGAACGAGGTCAGCGCCGCCAAGGACCGGGCGATGCGCGAACAAATCCTGCTGCGCACCAAGCTCGCCGCCGCGTCGCTCGACATCGCAGCCATTCGCGCGCTGCACTGGGATGAAACCGACCTCACGCGGGAAAGCTATGCGAAATTGAAACGCGTGTTCACCGCGATGCGCTCGGCCAATCCCGACCTGCGCTTCGCGATGTTGATGGGCCTCGCGCACGGGCAAGTGCGGTTTCTCGTCGACTCCGAATCGCCCGATTCGCCGGACTATTCGCCGCCAGGACAGCTCTACGATGAAGCCGATCCGGTTTACCTCGGGTCGCTCGCGGAGCGACAGCCATTTGTCCTCGGACCGATCGCCGACCGCTGGGGGGAATGGGTCACCGGCTCGGTACCGCTCCTCGATCTCGGCGCCGGGCGCAGCATCCATCTCGACCTCGATGTGTCCGCCCACCGGTGGGCCGCGGAGGTCCGGGCCGCCCGATTGCCGGTGACGTTCATCGTCCTGCTCGTGTTCCTGCTCGTGCTCGGCTCCTTCGTGGCGCAGGAGCACCTGCGCGAAAGCGCGCAGCGGCTCGAGCTGGCCCGCGACGCCGCTGAGCGCGCGACCAAGGCGAAGAGCGATTTCCTCGCGGTGATGAGCCATGAGCTCCGCACACCGCTTGCCGGCGTGATCGGGGTGCTCGACCTGTTGCGCAATAATCCGCCCGCGCACCTGCTCCGCGAATACACCGCGGTCGCCCGCGACAGTGCCGAGTCGCTGCTGCGCATCCTCGACGACATTCTCGACACGGCAAAGATCGAGGCCGGCAAACTCCGCATCGAAGCCGTGCCCTTCCGGCCGCGCGAGGTGTTCAAGAACGTCTGCGAAGCCGCCCGGCTCCGCGCCGAGGCGAAAAAACTCGAGTTCAAGCACATCTTCAGCGCCAACATGCCAGAGGTCCTCGTCGGTGACCCGGTCCGGTTGCGGCAAGTGGTGGACAACCTGCAGAACAACGCCCTCAAGTTTACCGAATCCGGCAGCATCACCGTCACGCTCACCTGTCCCGAGGTGCGCAAGGAGTCCGTCGTGTTCCTCATCGCGGTGCGTGACACCGGCTGTGGCATCGACCAGGCGACGCAGCTTCGGCTCTTCGAAAAGTTTGAGCAGGCCGACGTGTCGACCACGCGACGGTACGGCGGCACGGGCCTCGGTCTCTCCATCGTGAAAGCGCTCGCCGAATCTATGAATGGCTCGGTGAGCGTCGAGAGTGAACCGGGCCGTGGCGCCACGTTCACGTTCGTCGTGCCGCTCGCACGCCCCCGCAGCGACGTGGTGGTGCCAGCCGCCACCGCCAAAGCCCCGGACCTCCGCTCCAAGGCACGGCTCCGTGTGCTTTGCGCCGAGGACGATCGCGCCAACCGGCTCGTCGCCGGCGAGTTCTTGATCGACCTCGGCCACGAGGTCACCTTCGCCGAAAACGGCGCGCTCGCGCTCGATCTGCTGCGCTCGAAACCGTTCGACTTCGTGCTGATGGATGGCCGGATGCCGGTGCTCGATGGCGTCAGCGCAACCCGGATGCTGCGCGACCCGGCGAACGGCGCGCTCGATCCGAAGATCTACGTCTGCGCCGCCTCGGCCAACGCGTCGGAGGTCAGCCGAAAGGAATTTCTCGATAATGGCATGGACGATTGCATCACCAAGCCGTTGCGCCGCGAAACGCTCGCCGCCGCGATCGATCGCGCCATCGACCGGCTGCGCGAGCGCGGCGTGGTTCTGCCCGCGGTTTCGACGCCCTCCCCCTCCGCCTCCGTGCCGCCCACCGGATTGAGCGAGGCCGAGTTGCTCAAACTGCTCGAGGAACCGGCCTCGGCGCCGGCCGCCCCCGCACTGCCCGACCGCACGAAGCAGCAGCTGATCGCGATTTTTCACGAGGACGCGCCGAAGCGGATCACGGCGATGCGCGCCGGGCTCGAAGCCGGTGATCGCAACGGCTTGGGCGGCACCGCCCACGCGCTCAAGAGCGCCGCGCGCTATGTCGACGCGGTCCGGATGAGCGAGCTCGCCGCGTCGGTCGAGGCGCAGGCGCTGACCGCAACGCCCGCCGCGCTCGCCGCGCTGCTCGGGCAGATCGAGCAGGAGTATGAAAAGGTACGCGCCAGCCGGACCGCCGCAGCGCCCGCGAAACTTTCCCCATGAGCAAGCAAATCCTCATCGTCGAAGACGAGGCGATCGAACGCACCGCGCTCCGCGAAATTCTGGGCGCCGAGTCGTCCTGGAAAATCCACGAGGCGATCGACGGCCAGAAGGCGCTGGACCTGCTTCGCCGTGGTTTTCGCCCGCAGCTATGCATCGTCGATCTCCAGATGCCGAAAATCGGCGGCGTCGAATTCCTCCGACGGATCCGCGATGATCCCGATCTGCGCGGCTTGCGCGTCGTCATCGCTTCCGGCAACCGCGACCGGGCCACCATTCTGGCACTAGCCAAGCTCGCGATCGACGGTTACCTGCTGAAACCGTTCGAGACGGAGCGAATCCTCAGCGTGCTCCGGCCGATTCTCGCCACGATCCCCGATCCGGACGAGGATTCCAGTGGACTGCGCAATCTGCTGAGCAAGGTCGCCCTGGTCGTTGACGACGACAATGTCGCCCGCGCGGCCCTCGCCGCGATGGCGAAGGAAGAGGACTACTGGAGCGTGATCGAGGCCGAAGACGGTCTCAAGGCGTTGGAACTGCTGCGGAAAAACCCGGCGCCGGATATCTGCTTCATCGATCTGCAAATGCCGGGAATGGACGGTCTCGAACTGATCCGGCAGATCCGGCAGGATCCACAGCTGCATGCGTTGCGGATCGCGGTCGTATCCGGGCTGCGCGATCGCGACAAGATCGTCGCCTTGAGCCATCTGCACATCGACAGCTACCTGCTCAAGCCGCTCGACAGCGGCAAGGTACGCACGGCGCTCCGCGCGTGCGCGTAAGCCACGCCCGGACGTTGCGTCGTCGCTACGCGAGGGGCTTCAGCCCGGCCTCGATTTCTGGGCGGCGTCCTTCGAGAAACGGCGGCAGCGCGAGCTTTTCGCCAAGGTGTTCGAGCGGCTCGTCCGCGGCAAACCCGGGTTCATCCGTTGCGATCTCGAACAGGATCCCGTTCGGCTCACGAAAATAGAGACTCTGGAAGTAGAACCGGTCGACCGGCCCGCTGGAGGGAATATGTAGCTCCTGCAGGCGTTGCCCCCAAGCCTCGTAGTCGGCCCGGGTCGTCCGGAACGCCACGTGGTGTACGCCGCCCGCACCGAGTCGCGCCGCCGGCAGGTTCGGCTGCACGATCACGTGCAGCTCCGCCGCCGCGCCGCCCGGCCCCATTTCATACACGTGCACCTTGGCCTCGCCCTGCACATACTCCCGGCCGGGTCGCAAGTTCATCACCTGGGTAAGTACCGCATCGGTCGGTGCGAGCGCCGGCACGCTGAGGGTAATCGGTCCCAGGCCCAGGATCTGCCGTTCTGCCGGCACCGGGCTCTTGTTCCACGGCCGCGCTGGTTCGCGCGGCTGTGCGTCGACGATCAGCGCCAGCCGCTGTCCCTCGAAATCCTCGAACTCGACCGTCAGCCGGCCGTCGATCGCGGCGATCGACTGCGGTCGCACGCCTTCCGCCGTGAGCCGCTCGACCCACCACCGGAGCGTCGCCTCGTCGGCCACACGCAGTCCCGTGCGGACGATGCTGTGCGTGCCGCGCCGCTCCCGCGCCGCCGGCCAGTCGAAGAACGTCAGGTCCGTGCCGGGCGAACCGGCACCATCGGCATAGAACAGGTGATACGCGGACACGTCATCCTGGTTCACCGACTTCTTCACCAGCCGCATTCCGAGCGCGCGGGTGTAGAAGGCGTGATTCCGGGACGCGGCCGCCGTGACCGCAGTGAGGTGATGAATTCCGGACAGTTGCAGCATGCGGCAATGTGCATGCGCGCGGCGATTTTTCCAGCCGGGGCCGACCAGCGGATCGGCCCGGGCGGGCGGGAAGGTTTGGTCCGCTCTCGGATGGCGCCGGGCGCGCAAATGAACACCCGCCGCGAAGGCCCGCATTGCCCATCAACTTCCGTCGACAACAGCCGATTCAGGTCTGCATCTGCGCATGAACATTCTGCTTGCCGACGATGACAGCACCAACCGCGACTTGATGCGGCGGATCACCGCCCTCGATCCGGGCCACGACCTCACGGAGGTGTATGATGGCGAAGAAGCGTGGACGATGCTGCGCGAATCCGGCCAGACCTTCGATCTCGCGATCATCGACCTGGCCGCGACGAGGCTCGACGGGCTGGCGCTCGTGGAACGCATTCGGGGGGTGGCGGCTCTGCGCAACCTGTCCGTCATTCTCTGCACGGCTGTCAAGGACCGGCAATCCGTCGTTCGCGCGGCGCAGCTCGGAGTGCGCCACTACCTCGTGAAGCCCTACAGCCGGGAAGCCGTGCTCGAAAAAATCCGCAGCACCGCCGCCGAGAAAGCGGCGCGCACCGCCGCGGACCCGACGGCGGACATCGCGCAACGCCTCGGGGTACCCCCTGGTGCCGTGACGCAGCTGGTCACCGCTCTCCTGGGCAAAGTCCGCGCGTGGATGGACTCGGCCCGGCAGGCGCAAACACCGCAGGAATTCACGCGCGCCACCATCGAATCGAACGCGCTCCGCGGCGCGTGCGCGAACCTCAGCTTGCGCGTGCTGGGGCAGGAAATGGAATTGGTCGAAGCGTCATTTACCCGCAATTATTGCGAACAGCACGGAGACATGCTGGCCCCCTCGCCGCTCGAAGTGGCGGAAGAGTTGAAAGGCGTCGAAGCCGAACTCAACCGTATCGCAGCGCGTCTGGGATTGCCGGGCTGAACGGGCCTATTCCCGCTTCCTGAGAAGCACGTGTGCGTCGGCCTGCCGTTCACCGGCAGCCGCGAAACTTTCGTGCTCCCGGCCGGCGGCGGATTCGACCGGCTCACCGCAGGCGAGCGCCGGCCCCACGGGCGGAGGCCACAGAAAACCGAGCGCGTTGAGGCCACGCGCCCCATCCTGCTACACGACTGCGCGAGAAGGTCCGATCCTCCTACTCCTCCGCCTGCAGGCTCGCGACCACGCTGAAATCTTCAAGCGTCGTCGTATCGCCTTTCACGATTCCGCCGGTGG
Source organism: Opitutus terrae PB90-1 (assembly GCF_000019965.1). Taxonomy (GTDB): domain Bacteria; phylum Verrucomicrobiota; class Verrucomicrobiia; order Opitutales; family Opitutaceae; genus Opitutus; species Opitutus terrae. The sequence goes on along the minus strand of NC_010571.1, from coordinate 3,615,932 downwards.
CGATCTCCTTGAGGATCCGTCGCATGATTTTTCCGCTGCGCGTCTTCGGCAGCGCTGCGGCGAACCGGATCACGTCAGGCCGCGCCAGCGAACCGATCTCCTTCGCGACGTGGCTGCGCAGTTCCTCCTTGAGCGGGTCCGTAGCCGTGTGTCCCGCCTTCAGGCAAACGAATACCACGAGCGCCTGGCCCTTGAACTCGTCGGGCCGTCCGACCGCTGCGGCCTCGGCGACCGCCGGATGCGAGACGAGCGCGCTCTCCACTTCCGCGGTGCCGATGCGGTGTCCCGAAACGTTGAGCACGTCGTCGATCCGGCCGACGATCCAGAAGTAGCCGTCCTCGTCCTGGCGCGCGCCGTCGCCGGTGAAATACACGTCCTTGATCTCGCTCCAATACGCCTTCTTGTACCGCTCGTCGTCGCCCCAGAGCGTGCGAAGCATCGACGGCCATGGTTTGGTGATGACCAACTTCCCGCCGGTGTTGCGCGGCACTTCGCGACCGCGCTCGTCGACGACCTTGGCCACCACGCCGAAAAACGGCCGCGTGGCCGAGCCCGGTTTCAGCGGAGTGAGCCCCGGCAGCGGTGCGATCATGATCGCGCCCGTTTCGGTCTGCCACCACGTGTCGACGATCGGACACCGTTTTTTGCCGATCATCCGGTGATACCACATCCACGCTTCCGGATTGATCGGCTCGCCCACCGACCCAAGCAGCCGGAGCGAGTCGAGCCGGTGCCGCAGCACGTAGTTGTCGCCCCAACGCATGAACGCGCGGATCGCCGTCGGCGCGGTGTAGAGGATCGTCAATCCGTGCCGGTCGATCATCTGCCAGAAACGATCCGGCTCAGGATGATTGGGCGCGCCTTCGTAGATGAAGATCGTCGCGCCGTTGGAGAGCAGCCCGTAGACGACGTAGCTGTGGCCGGTTACCCAGCCGATGTCGGCGGAGCAGAAATAGCGGTCGTTTTCCTTGAGATCGAAAACGTATTGGGAGCTCAACTTGCAGCCAAGCAGGTAGCCCGCGCTGGTGTGCAGGACGCCTTTCGGTTTTCCTGTCGAGCCGCTGGTGTAGAGGATGAACAGCGGATGTTCCGCATCGAAGCCCTTCGCCTCATGCGTATTCGGCGCGCCGAGCCACGCCTCCTTCCACCAGACATCGCGACCGTCGACCATGGTGATCTCGTTGCCGCAGCGCCTCACCACCATGACGGTTTGCACGCTCGGCGCGCCTTCGAGGGCGCGGTCGACATTCGCCTTCAGCTCGACGATCTTGCCGCGCCGCCAGCCGCCGTCGGCGGTGATCACGAGCTTCGCCTGGCAGTCGTTGATCCGGTCCTTGAGCGCTTCCGGGCTGAACCCGCCGAACACCACGGTGTGGATCGCGCCGACGCGCGCGCACGCCAGCATCGCCATCACCGCCTCGGGGATCATCGGCATGTAAATCGCGACCCGATCGCCGGCGCCGATGCCCATGTTCTCGAAAATGTGCGCGAGTCGGCAGACGTGGAAATGCAGCTGCTTGTACGTGATCGTCCGCACGTCGCCGGGTTCACCCTCAAAGATCAGCGCGGCCTTGTTCTCGCGCGCAGTGCCGAGGTGGCGGTCGAGACAGTTTTCCGAGACGTTTAACTTCCCGCCCAAGAACCACTCCGCATGCGGCGGCGACCACCGCAGAACCTTCTTAAACGGTTTGCGCCAGACCAGATGCTCCTTCGCCTGCCGCCCCCAGAATTCCTCTGGGGAGTTGACAGACTCCGCATAGAGCCTTTTGTAAGTTGCATCGCTCCCAAGGTTGGCTTGGGCTTTGAACTCGGCCGAAGGCCTGATTAACCGGTGCTCCCGGGATACTGAGGTAATCGTCTGGTCTGTCACGTCGTGGCGGATTGTAGGGTTTAAGAACGCAAAGCGCGGCACTTATTCACCTATGAGTTCTCGGCGTCAAGTGGAGGAGCACATCTAATACCTTCGTATGGAAAAGAAAAACGCGTCCGCCCCCGTGGACACCCCTGCGCCGGAAAACGCCGCCGCTGATACTGCCCCCTCTCCTGACGCTGCTCGCTCCGCGGTCGCGACCGCGCCGGCCCCCGCTCCGGTCGAAACGATCCAAGTCGAGGGCGTCCTCGACATCGACCTCCAGCGCGGCGGCAACGGCCAGTTGATCGACATCAGCCGCGGCGGCAAACGCCGCCCGACCGACCCCTTTGTCCCGAAAGAACTCATCCGCCGGTTCAAGCTGAAACAGGGTTCGATGATCGGCGGCACGGCGTTCCCGCCTGACGGCCGTTTTCCGAACCCGAAAATGCGGTTTATCGAAACCGTCGACGGCATCCCGCTCGAGGAACGTCGCGGGAAGTTCGAGTTCACCACGCTGACGACCATCTCGCCGAATCAGCACCTGAAGATGGAAATGAAGGACGGCCGCATGACCACCCGCGCCGTCGACCTGTTCTGCCCGATCGGCAAGGGCACGCGCGGCCTGATCGTCGCGCCGCCCCGCACCGGCAAGACCACCCTGCTCCGCGACATGGCGCTGGGCGTGCTGGAGAACAATCCCGAGTGCTTCGTCATGATCCTGCTGGTCGACGAGCGCCCGGAGGAAGTCACCGACTTCAAGCGCAGCGTGCCCGCCGAGGTGTGGGCTTCGTCCAATGACGAGCAGATCGAAAATCACCTCCGGATCGCGGACCTTTGCATCGAGCGCGCCAAGCGGCTCGTCGAGGTCGGCCGCGACGTCGTGCTGTTCCTCGATTCGATCACGCGGCTCGCGCGCGCGCATAACACGGCACGCAACAGCGGTCGCACCGGCTCCGGCGGCTTGGACGTCCGCGCGTTGGAAAAACCGCGCCAGCTCTTCGCCTCCGCGCGCAAGACCGAGGAAGCCGGCTCGCTCACCATCATCGCCTCCGTCCTGGTCGAGACCGGCAGCCGGATGGATGACGTGATTTTCCAGGAGTTCAAAGGCACCGGCAACATGGAGCTCGTGCTCGATCGCAAGTGCGCCGAGATGCGGCTCTGGCCCGCGATCAACGTCGCGGCCTCGGGCACCCGCAAGGAAGAGCTCCTGATCGACGCGAAGACGCTCGAGGGGATCCATTTCTTCCGCCGCGCGCTGGTGCAGCAGAAGATCGAGGAGTCGACCGAAACAATGATCGCGCGACTCTCGAAGACGAAAACCAACGCCGAGTTCCTGAAGCTGATTCAGCGGTAGGGCTGGCCCCCGGCCGGCGAAGTTCACGCCAGCGCCGCCCGCGAGCGCGGCCCCGTTCCCTGGGTCCTATGGGGCTTATTGGTCCTATAGGTTCCATCCTGCGCGCCGCATTTCCCCGAACTTCCCTCTTGCCCCGCTTCGGATTCTCCTGAGATTCATTCCCTTCTCACGGCAGCCGCGCCGGCCCGCCGATTCCCACGCCAAACTCACCGCATGCACAGTTTTTCCGAGCAATGTCTCGACATGGCCAGATCGATGCTGGCCCACAATCTCGAATCCATTCAACCCGACGGCACGCTCCTGCCTGTGGAAGGAGAGCAAGCCCGCTCCGATGAACCCGGCCACGTCGCCTTCGCGCTCGGCGAATTCTACCGCGGCACCGGCGAGACCACCCTCAAGGGCCACGATCTGATCGATCTCGCAGCCCGCTGCATCACGGCGCAAATCTTCACCGAGCCCGCCACGGAAAACGGGCTCGCTTACGCGGCGCTCGGCCTGCTCTGCTTCGGCCCCTCCAAGGAGCGCAATCCCGTCTGGGAACGGCTCGTCGAGGAAACCCGCGAGCGCATCGACAAGGCACTCCTCCACCGCAGCGACTACGATAACCACTGGCAGGCCTTCAACATCGCCAAGGCGGTCGCGCGCTTCAGCTTCGGCCTCTCGAAGAAGGACGAGACCTCGCGGTTGATCGAGCGGATGTGCGATCGCATCCAGCAGACCAGTTCGGCCGGCTTCTTCGACGACGCCACCACCGGCTTCGGCGGCAATTTCAATCTCTACGGCGTGATGACGTTCGTCTTCACGCGCTCCGCGCTGCAGCTCCACGCCAACAGCGGCGTGCGCGACCGGAAGCTCCCGACGCTCCGCACCTACGCCGAGAAATACATCCGCATGATGCCGGACCTCGTCCGCGCGGACGGACTCGGCTGGGCGTTCGGCCGCGCGTGCGGCGCCTACGGCCAGATGCACTGCATCAGCCTTATCCTGCAGGGCCTGCGTGACGGCTGGATTCCGGACGACCAGAAGACGAAGTATTTCGACATCCTGCGCCGGCTGTTCCTGTTCTTCTACGGCACTTACCTCGACCAGGAGCACGGCTACCTCGACCTTCGCGACCAGGAGCGCACCGCCTACGAGCGCCACACGACGCGGATGGCCAACTTCGATGCCGCCCGCTACCTCTGCCAGTGGTCGCGGCTCGCGAAGACCGTGCAGCTCCCCGCCGGCACGCCGAAGACCGAGCCGATCCGCACCAGCGGCCGCTTCGTCATCTTCGACAAATCGAACCGCAAGGAGCAGGGCCTGTTTCTCTACCGCGACGCGGAAAGCGGGCTGCATGCCCAGATCCCGCTCGTCAGCTCCGGCAGTCACCTGACCTCGGATACGCTGCCGTTCCCGCACACGCCGGGCGTGTTCGACTGGCCGAACAACGTCTATCTGCCGATCATGCTGCCCGAACTCACGTTCGGCGACCAGGTGACGCTGCCGGCGTTCTATGGGAAGAACTGCGTCACGGGCCTCGGCCTGCGCAACAGCTTCTACTTCCGCTACGAGCAGCCGGAGCTGATCAACACCAACGAGGAGCTGGTGCGCAATCTCGGCAGCGTGAAGGTCCAGTGGACTTTCTCCGGCAACAAGATCAGCGCGGAGTTCGCCTACCTCGTGAAGCAGCAGGTGCAGCTGGACAAGTTCCGCTACGCTCTCGCGATCGCGGCGCCGCATTCGACCTACCGGCTGCCCGGCTCGCTCACGCTCGGGCCGCAGGGCCATCGCTGCACTGTGGCGAAGGACGATTTTCAGGCGACTTGGCGCGAGACCGAAGTGGTCAGCGCGGATGCGACCTACCGCACGAACTACGGCAAGATTCACTATCTGCAGTATCTCGTGCGCGATCATCCGCTGATCATGCGTCCCGGCCACGTCTACCGGCTGATCGTTAACTTCGATCCCGACGTCGCGCTGATCGACAGTTGAACGGCGCAGCGCGCCGCAAGTAACAAGAGACAAGTATCAAGTAACAGGAGCCCGGACTGTTTTGCGTCCCCGCTTGTTACTTGCCCCTTGATCCTTGTTACTTTCCTCCATGCTCTCTCGCCGGATCATCCCCTGCCTCGACGTCAACGCCGGCCGCGTCGTCAAAGGGGTCAGGTTCCAGCAACTGCGCGACGCGGGCGACCCGGTGGCCTGCGCGCGCGCCTACGATGCGCAGGGCGCCGACGAACTCATCTTCCTCGATATCACCGCCTCCAGCGATGAGCGGAAGATCATGCATGACGTCGTCGCCGCGACCGCCGAACAATGCTTCATGCCGCTCACCGTCGGCGGCGGTCTGCGCACGGTCGCGGACATCGAGACGATGCTGAAAGCCGGTGCCGACAAGGTTTCGCTCAACACCGCCGCGATCAAGAACCCGCAGCTCATCGCGGACGCCGCGGAGCGGTTCGGGGTGCAGTGCATCGTCGTCGCGATCGACGCGAAACGCGAACCCGACGGCCAATCGTGGCGCGTCTACACGCACGGCGGCCGCAATCCCACCGAGCTTGATGCGATCGCGTGGGCTCGCCGCGCGGTGGAACTCGGCGCCGGCGAAATCCTACTCACGAGCATGGACCGTGACGGGACGGGCGATGGCTACGACCTGGAGCTGACTCGGGGCGTGAGCGACGCCGTTAGCGTGCCGGTCATCGCCAGCGGCGGCGCCGGCACGCTCCAACATCTGGCGGACGTGCTCGATCAGGGCCACGCCAGCGCCGTGCTGGCGGCGAGCATTTTCCACTTCGGCACCTACACGATCGCCCAAGCGAAGGCCTTCCTTGGCCAGCGTGGCGTGCCCGTCCGGTCGTAGTACGCCAGCCATCGTGGCGGCAGGCGTCCCTGCCTGCCGGCCAACGCGCCCCGACCCGCGGGCAGGCAGAGACCTGCCGCTACCGAGCCGCAGCCATCGCCGCGATCTCGATGCCCGCGCTCTCAAGCGCGGTGCGCAGTCTGCGCGCAAACGCCACCACCTGCGAGCCGTCACCGTGCAGGCACACCGTGTCCGCCACGATCTTCACGTCCACGCCGTCGATCGATCTCACGATCCCCTCGCGCACGACCTGCAGCACCTGCACGACCATGGCGTCCTCACTTTCGATCAGCGCCCCCGGCTCCGAACGCGGCGTGAGCGAGCCGTCGGCGCGATACGTGCGATCGGCAAACACCTCTTCCGCCACCCGCAAACCCGCCGCGCGGCCGGCGCGCACCAGTTCGCTGCCCGCCAGCGCATAAAGCACGAGCGCTGGATCCACCGCCCGCACCGCGCGAGCGACAGCTTCCGCGCACGCGCGATCGCACGCCGCCCGGTTGTAGAGTCCGCCGTGCGGCTTCACGTGCCGCAGCGGTGCAAGCGCGCGCAAGGCGTTCACCTGCTCCCCGACGAGCCGCTCGATTCCGCTCGGCGGCAGCTCCAACTCGCGCCGGCCAAAATATTCGCGATCCGCAAAACCCGGATGCGCGCCGATCGCGACGCCGTGCCGCTGCGCCAGGGCGACCGCCGCTTGCATCGTCTGCGCGTCGCCCGCATGCGCGCCGCACGCGATGTTCGCCGAGCTGATCAACGGCATCAATTCCGCATCGTGCGCCCCGCCCTCCCCCAAGTCGCAATTCAGATCGAGGCTCGTCACGGCTGCGGGTGCGCGCCCAGTTTCTCGGCGAGCCCCTCGCGCAGCATCGCCACGGCGTGCTCCCGCGCCTGCGCGAGCCGGTGCGCCTCGGCGAGCGTCACCGGCGCGAACCGCACCGTGTCACCGGGCCGCAGCTGTGCCAGCACCGGCAGATCGACGCTGATCACGTGCGCAACCTGTGGATAGCCCCCGATCGTCTGGGCGTCCGCCATGAGCGCGAGCGGCTGGCCATCCGGTGGCACTTGGATCGTGCCCGGCGCCGCCGCCATCGAGAGCAGGTCCGCAGTGTTGCTGCGCTCCAGTTTGGGTCCGAGCAGTCGCAGCCCCATCCGATCCGATTGCGGCGCAACCGTGAACTCCCGCTCGAACAACGCGCCGCCAAACTCCTCCCCTTGCGCGCCCGGCAACGTCCGCACTGTCGCCTTCGCGGAATACGCCGGCAGGATTCGCGGATCGATCCGCCAGCCCGTCACACCTGCGAGCGCGGTACCCTCGATTGCCGCCGCGGCGCCGATCGGCAGCACGTCGCCGTCGCGCAACGCCCGCCCCTGCCATCCGCCGAACCCGCCGCGCAAATACGTGCTGCGACTCCGCAACACGAGCGGCACCTCCACACCCCCGGCGATCGCCAGATAACCGTGGCACCCGCGCACACACCGGCTGAGATTAACCCGCGCACCGGCTGGAACGACGACCGGCTTCCACGCGGCGAAGCCGTCGCACTCGACTCCGGTGAGCGCGACGCGTGCCTCGGCCGTGAACTCGATTTCCGGTCCGACCAGGGTGAATTCCAGCGCCGCCGCCAACTCGGAATTACCCACCAGGGCGTTGGCGATGCGCAGCGCGAAGGGATCCATCGCCCCACTCAACGGCACCCCGGCCGCGCGCAGTCCGCACCGTCCCAGATCCTGCACTGTCGTCAACTGGCCGGCGCGAATGATCCTCATTTCCATCGCGCAAACTCCTCGGCCGTGATCGTCCGGAACTTCACGTGATCGCCCACCCGCAACCGCGCGGGATTCGCCTCGTCGAGGCGGAACAGGATAAGCGGCGTGCGACCGATCAATTGCCAGCCACCGGGAGTAGCGAGCGGATACACACCCGTGTGCATCCAGCCGATCCCCACGGATCCCGCCGGCACCTGCGTGCGCGGCGTCGGCCGCCGCGGCGTGAAGAGCTTCTCCGGCAGCCCGCCGAGATACGCGAACCCGGGCGAGAATCCCACCGCGTGTACGTGATAGTCCGCCCCGCTGTGCAGCGCGCTCACCTCGGTCGGCGCGAGCCCGCAATGACGCGCCACCTCCGCCAGATCGGGCGCGAACTCCCCTGTGTAGCACACGGGAATCTCGATCGCCTGCGGCGCGTCCCGTCCCGCAGCCCCGAGCTTTTGCCGCACGAGATCCGGCCAGCCGTGCTCGACCTTCGCCGCACACGCTTCGATCACGCCACAGATGTGCTGATACGGCGTCTCGTCCGTGCCGCTGGCCGTACTCGGCTCGTAGTAAACCGCGACCGTCGCATAGGCCGGCACGACATCGATGATGCCCGCGTCAGGGGCCCGCTCGAGTTCTGCCGCCAGTGCCCGCACCCGCGCCAGCGTCGATTCGTCCAACGTGGCTCCCAAGGTCACCACCACCGACGAATCGCCCGACGGCGCAAAAATCATGACTCAACCTATGCGTGATTGCTCGCCGGGAAACAAAGTAAAAATACGCGCCGGCCCATCTCACCTTTGTGACATGGGCCGGGCGCCCGCGGGTCTGCGGAAAAATGAGATATGTCCAGCCGGCGCCGGCCGGTCTCCCGTCCGGCGCCCATCGCTCAACGCGCGCTACGGTTGCACCTCGTAGGCTTCGGAGATCGCGATGCCCGTGGTGCCGCCGACTCCGCTGGTGATCGCGGTGTAAGCGCCGGGAGGCAGGATCACGAGGAGCGCCGCCTCGTCCAGGTTGCTCGGCCCATAACCGATGGCGGGCAACTCGCCGGCCCCGAACGTTTCGGTGAACTTGTCATTGGTGAGGAGCTGGCGGCTCTGCGCGTCGTGCAGCGACACCATCGGATCCGCGAGCACGCCGGTCACGCCGGCGGCCGCGAGCGACTGCCCGCGCGCGGTCACCAGCACTCGCAGCGGTTCCCCGCCCTCGATCACGAAACCCGTGATCAGCACCTGGTCGCCGGTGCCGACCCAGCCGCGGTTTGAGACATTCACCAGCCGCGACTCCGTCGTCCGATTGCTCACCTGCACCTGGCCGCGGATCTCGCCCCCGGGATAGACGTCGCTGTGCACGTTGAGATACGCACCGCCGGCGAGCAGTTTCACCGTATCGCCGCCATAGGTTTGGTCCGCAAACACCGCGCCGTAAGAATCGCCGGTCCGCGTGTAGACGCTCGCGCCGCCGAGCCCGTGCACGACTCCGCCGGCCGTGCCAGGGTCGGCTTCATGGTAATGGGAGTTAGTGAGCGGGTTGGTGAAACGATAGACGTTGATCCGCGTGGTGATCTTTTTCGTGTCCGGTTGAAAGGTAATGAGCGCCGCGCCGACGGCGGTCGAGGTGTTCGGCGTGCTCTCGTGAGCGCCGTCGAGCACGGCCACCAGTTTCACCGGCTGCGGCAGCAACTGCCCGCGGACCTCGCCGCCCGGATACGTGGCCGAATGCACGTTGTAGTACGCGCCACCGCTGAGCAGCGTCGCCGGCGAGCCGCCGTGGGTCACCCCGGCGAAGGTCGCCGTCACCGTGTTACCGCTGCGTTGGTAGACCGCCTCGGCGCCCAGCCCGGTCACCACCCCGCCCGCCACTCCGACGGCTCCTTCGTGGATGTGCGAATTGGTGATCGGGTTGGCGAAATTCTCGATCGTCACCGTGAGATCGAATTTGTTTGTCGCGACGTCGTAGAGCATCACCGCCGTGCCCGTGGCGGGGGATGCACTCGCGGTCGTTTCCTGTTGTGCGTTGATCGTCGCGCGCAGTTCTACGATCTGCGCCGACACCGGAACCAGAGACAAGGCGCCGAGTGCGCCCAGCAAGCGGAAGCCGAGAAACCGTGTGTTGTTCATGGATGGGTTCGCCGACAGCGTGGCGGGGGCGAAGCGAGGAATTCGCGACGGTCTCGGCCACGCGCGTCCGGCGCCATCCACCCAACATTCACGCCGCCCGGAGCGCGAAACGCTTACGGTAACAAGTTGGACAGAAACATCCGCCCCGCTCCGGGAGTCCGGCGCCGACTTCTTTCGAGGCGTGCAGATTGGGTTGCAGTTTCGTCGAACCGAGCCTGATTCGGGGCGTTTATGCGCGTTTCCCTCGTCCCTACGCTGGTCCTGGCCCTGCTCGGACTAGCAGCCTGCCGCGACGCCAAGATCGAAACCTACCGTGTCGCGAGCGAGAAGCCCGAACCGCTCCCACCGATCCTCACGGGCGGACTGGATACTCCGCCCGCGGCTGGCGCGCCGAATCCGATGAGCGGAGGCGCGATGGCCAATACGGCCGTGTCCACCGCCAACACCGGCCCTGCGCTGACGTGGACGGCTCCGGAGCACTGGCAGGCGAAGCCCGCTTCCGCCATGCGCAAGGGCAGCTACGCCGTACCCGGCGAAGGCGGCGCGCCAGCCGATTTCTCGGTCACCGCTTTCCCGGGCGACGTCGGCGGCGAGGTGGCCAACTTCAACCGTTGGCGCGGCCAGATTGGACTGTCGCCGCTGCCGGCGTCCGATTACGAGAATGCCGTGACGCGCTTCGAGCATGACGGACTGCGGTTCGCGGTCGTCGAATTCGCCAACCCCGATTCCCAACCCGCGCAGCGGATGATCGGCGCGATCGTGCCGGTCGGCCAAGCCACCTGGTTTTTCAAACTCGCCGGCCCCGACGCACTTGTCGCCAAGGAAAAGCCCGCGCTGCTCGATCTGCTTCGCTCGGTCAAAGTTTCCGCCCCCGCCCAGCCATGAACGACACCACCCGCCAGTTCCGCGACTTCTTCGTCTCGCTCCGGCTCACGGTCGTGCTGCTGATCCTGTCGCTCGTGCTCGTGTTCGCCGCGACACTCGATCAGGTGAATCTCGGCATCTGGGCCGTGCAGGAAAAATACTTTCGCTCCTTTTTCGTGCTGTGGCGCGTGGGTGATATTCCGGTGCCGGTCTTCCCGGGAGGCTATCTGGTTGGCGGCTTGCTCCTGATCAACCTGATCGCCGCGCACGTCTACCGGTTCAAGTTCACCTGGCGCAAATCCGGGATCTTTCTCACCCACCTCGGCTTGATCCTCCTGCTCGTCGGCGAACTGCTCACGGGACTGTGGCAGGAGGACTACACGATGCGGCTCGCTGAGGGAGAAACGAAGAGCTACTCCGAAAGCTTTCGTGAGAACGAACTCGTGCTAATCGAAACCACGGATCCAAAAATCGATGACGTCGTCGCGATTCCTGAGTCGCTCGTCGCCGCCGGCCGGGAGATCCAGCACCCCAAGCTGCCCTTCCGCGTCGTCCCACGGACGTATTATCCCAACGCCGTGTTGCACGTCCGCGGTCCCGCGGGCGGCAGTTCGCCCTCGCCGGCGACGCTCGGCGTCGGTCCGCGCGTGATCGCCACACCGGTGCCGGTCACCTACAAGCAGGACGAGGTCAACTCGCCCGCCGCGTTCATCGAGTTCATCGGCGCCAACGGTTCGCTCGGCACCTTCCTCGTGTCGACCCAGCTGCCGACGTCACAGACCTTCGAACTCGGCGGTCGGACCTGGCGGCTGGGTTTGCGCTCGAAGCGCGCTTACAAGCCGTTCGCGCTCACGCTCAAGGAGGTCCGCCACGATGTGTATCTCGGCACCGACATCCCGAAAAACTTCTCCAGCCGGATTCAGCTCACCACGCCGGACGGCCAGGAGAATCGCGAGGTGCTCATCTACATGAACAACCCCCTGCGCTTCGGCGGGCTCACGTTCTACCAATACCAGATGGACAGCGCCAACGCGACCAGCGTGCTGCAGGTCGTGCGCAACCCCAGCTGGCTGATTCCCTACATCGCGTGCACCATGATGGCCGTCGGCCTCGTGGCGCAGTTCCTCCTCCACCTCACCGGCTTCATCACCCGCCGACGGGAACGCCGTGTTTCCGTCACCCCCGGTGCCACCGCCTAGTCGTCACGATGTTCTCTGCATTCTCGCGGCTAAATAGATGAAACGCTTCCTCCCCTTCCTCGTTCTCGCACTCGCGGCGGTCTGGCTCCTCTCGACGCTCCGACCGCCGCGCAACTCCGGCGACTTCGACGTCGCCGGCTTCGGCCGGCTGCCCGTCGTCAGCAACGGCCGCGTGAAGCCGTTCGACACCGTCGCGCGCACCTCGCTGCTCCTGCTGCAAGGCCGGCAACGCGTCAGCACGCCCACCGCCGGCGAGTTCGTTTCCTCGCCGACCGAGTGGTTGCTCGACGCCGTCTTCCATCCGGAGAAAGCCGACACGTATCCGACTTTCGCGATCGACAACACCGAGCTGCTCGCGCTCGTCGGCAAGACCGAGGACGACCTCCGCATCAACTACGACTCGAAGGTGCGGCAGACGCTCGCCGTGCTCGGATTCCTGCCCAGCCGCCAGCGGCGCTTCGCCTACGTCGATCTGCAGCCACATCTGAAAACCATCGACGACCAGGCCAAGCTGGCCCAGCCGGTGGAGCCCGCTCATCGCTCCGCGTTTCAGAAAGCGGTGCTCCAGCTGCACGGCAACCTGATCCACTACCAGCGGCTGAAATACAGCCTCGTGCCGCCGGAGAATCCTGACTTTCTGCAGGACCTCGCGCAGTTCCAGTCCGGCTTGGAAGCCGGCGTCGCCGCCGTGCGCGCCCGCGAGGCGGGCCAGCCGCACGACGCGGCCGCCGCGCAGCGCACCATCGAGCTCGGGCTGCGCTTCCAGGCCATGAGTGAAATGGGCATGCTGCTCGCCGTGCCGCCCGCGTCGCACCAAGACGAGGCGGGGAATTGGAAGACCCCGGGCACCGCGCTGCTCAACACGTTCCAATCCGGCCGTGTGGACCCGTTTGTCCTCACCTATGCCGGCCTCGCCCGCACGTGGCGCACCGGCCAGGCGAAGGAGTTCAACGAGATCGTCCGACTCTATCGCGCCCAGCTGGAGAAGACGCAGCCGGAAACGCTGCGCAAGACGGACGCCGAGACGCGCTTCAACTTCGCGCAGCCGTTCTACACGAGCATGCAGCTTTATGCGTTCGCGTTCATCGCCGCCATCATCTCCTGGCTGAAATGGCCCGACGTCCTCGGCCGCAGCGCCTTCTGGCTCGTGCTGGTGGCGTGGATCGTCGCCACGGTCGGCATCGGCACGCGGATGTGGCTCGAGGGACGGCCTCCCGTGACGAACCTCTATTCCTCGGCGCTCTTCGTCGGCTGGGGCGCGGTCGGATTGTGCCTGATTCTCGAGGCGGTTTATCGCAACGCGGTGGGCAGCGTCGCCGCCGGCGTGATCGGTTTCGCCACGCTGTTGATCGCGCACCACCTCTCACTCGGTGGCGACACGCTGGAAATGATGCGCGCGGTGCTCGATTCGAATTTCTGGTTGGCGACGCACGTCGTGGTCGTCACCGCCGGCTACTCGGCGACGTTCCTGGCCGGTTTCCTCGCGATCATCTACGTGTTGCGCGGCGTGTTCACGCGCTCGCTCGATCGCGCCACGGCCGACTCGCTCGCCCGCATGGTCTACGGCATCGTCTGTTTCGCCACGCTGTTCAGCTTCGCGGGCACGGTGCTCGGTGGCATCTGGGCCGATCAGTCCTGGGGTCGGTTTTGGGGTTGGGACCCGAAGGAAAACGGCGCGTTGATCATCGTGATCTGGAACGCGGTTATCCTGCACGCCCGCTGGGGCGGGATGATCCGGCAGCGCGGGCTCATGAACCTGGCAATCTTCGGCAACATCGTCACCAGCTGGAGTTGGTTCGGCACCAATATGCTCGGCGTCGGGCTGCATAGCTACGGGTTCACGGATGCCGCGTTCGTGGCACTCTCGTTGTTCGTGCTCAGCCAGCTGGCATTGATCGGCCTCGCCAGCCTGCCGCTGGAGAAATGGCGCAGTTTCCGCGCCGTTCCCGCTGCGGCGCCGCGCGAACCCGAGCACGTCGAGGTGCTGCCGTAAGTCGACCGCTCCTCCGCCGCGTTTTTGTAGGGCCGCCGCTTGCCGGCGGCCGTTTTTTCCTCTCGGCCGGCGACAAGCGCCGGCCCTACGCGCGGCTCGAAGCTCCAGAATGCCAGCCGGCATTCCGTGACTTCGGATTCCGTCCTACTGCTTCACGTCTTCCGGCACCGGCTGCAGCGTCATCGCATCGGGCGCAACCGTCTGCAGATTCGGCGTCGCGTCCCCCTCGACCACACCGCCGGCCCACCTCAGCGCGCCGAGCACCATCGATTGGAACGCTACACTGTCCCAGACGTCTTCACGGTGACCCATCGCGTTGTACGCGACGCGCCCCTTCCCATGCTGCCGTGCCCACGCGATGGGGAACGGCGGACGCTGATAATCGCCTCCTTCCATTCCCTTCGTCTCCAGCACAAGCTGCACGTGCAGGTTGGACGCGAATTCCTTGAGCGTGTACCACTCCTCCATAACGGTGAGCTCCGCGCCGAGCTTTTCGAAACCCGGAAACTTCGGCGAGACGACCCGCGCGGTCGCCACCTGCTGCTTGCCGTGCCGGATAAACTCGCCGCCGAGGAATTTCACGAACGGATCCGCTTCCGTGCCGTAGTTCTTGTAGCGCTGCTTGCGCTGCGGGTTGTTGCCACCGCCGCGTTCGCCGGTGTGGCACGAATCGCTGCAGCTGTGTACGCCGACGAACCCGTGGCCCGCCGCGACCCAATCGAAGAGCGCCTGTTTGCCTTCCGGCGTGATCGCCGGGTGTCCATCCGTGCCGACGGATAACAGATCACCGCTCGTGTAGAACAGCACGACGTCGAACTGCGCGAGGTACTCCGGCGAGAACTTGCTGCCGTCCTTGCTGAAGGTGAACTCGAGCCCGTTGGCCGCCCCGATTCGGCTGAAGATTTTTTCCGAATAGCTCGGCTGCCCATCCACGTGCTTGATCACGCTGTGTTCGAACCCGGAGGACTTGGTGAAATAAAGCACGCGCAACGGCGCCGCGTGTGCGCCCGCGAGGCTCAGCCCCAGCGTCACCACGGCCAGAAGTGTTTTGGGAAGAAAGCTCATGGAGCCCGAATCTGGCTCGGTCGCCCCGCGGCGCAACCTGCGATTTGTCCGCGAGCCCGGGCTCCCCGATCCGCCGATGGTCGTCGTCAGCGAACCCTCACCGCCCAAGCAATTCCTCGGCGTGGGCCAGCGCGCTCTTCGCCTTGCTGTCGCCGAGCATCCGCGCGAGCTCGCTCACGCGCGCACCGCGGCTCGCCTGGATCGGCTCGATCGACACCACCGTGCGATCCTTCGCCTGATCCTTCCGCACCACTAAATGACACGTCGCCTGCGCCGCCACCTGCGGCAGGTGCGTGACGCACAGCACCTGGTGACTGCGCGCGATCGCCGCCATCTTCTCGCCGACGACGCGGCCAATTTCACCACCCACGTTGGCGTCGACTTCGTCGAACACCAGCAGCGGCACCGCGTCGAGATCCGCGAGCACGGTTTTCAGTGCCAGCATGACGCGCGCGAGTTCGCCGCTGGAGGCCACGCGATTCAGCGGCAGCGGCGGCTCACCGGCATTCGGAGAGAACAGAAACTCCGCGCCGCAATCGCCAGTCGCCCCAAGCTCGGCCAGCGGCACGATCCGGACGCTGAAATCGGCCCGCTTGAACCCGAGCTGGGCAATGCTCTTCGCTGCGATCTTCGCCAGCTCTCTTGCGGCTTTCTCCCGCAGCGCGCGCAGCGTCTGGGCCTGCTTCTTCGCCGTGCGCTCCGCGTCCGCGATCTGTTTGTCCAGCCGCACCAACGCGCCCTCGATATCGCCCTGCACCTCGAGCCGCCGGCGCATATCGTCGCGTGCAGTAAGCACGGCAGCCACGTCGCTGCCATGTTTCCGCTTCAGTTCGAGCCAGGTGTTCATTCGCTCCGTGAGCGCTTGCGCCTGCTCGGGATCGAACTGCAACTGCTGGCTCAAGGCGCCGAACTCGGCGGCGAGATCGTTCACTTCGACTGCGACGGCCGCGAGCCGGTCCGCCAGCGACTTGCTCGCCTCGTCGAGCGCCTCGACTTGCCGCGCCTCACGCAACAGCGCCGCGAGCGTGGTCTGGACGCTGGCCTCGCCGGTGAGCCCGTTCTCGAGCGTCTGCGTGAGCCCGATCAATTCTTGCGCGCTGCTCATCCGCGCGAAATCGCGTTCCAACGTCTCGATCGCCTCGTCGGTCAACTCGAGCGCCTCGATCCGCGCCAGCTGCGCCTGCAGGAATTCGATCTGATCCGGCGAGAGCTTCGTCTCGCTCGCGATCCGCTCGCGCTCGGCCACCGCGCCGCGCCACGCCCGATATGCTTCCTGGTAGTTCGCCCGCGCCTCGGTCGCGCGACCGAAGAGATCGAGCAGCTCGAGTTGCCACGCTTCCTTCAGCAACCGGCGCGGTTCGCTCGGGCCGTGAAAATCGATCCAGTGCTCGCCGAGCCGCTGCAGCGCTGCGAGGGTGGCAAGGCTGCCGTTGACAGTGATCTTCGGCGCCTTCTCGCGTGGCACGCTCCGCTTCAGGATCAGCAGCCCGTCCTCGCAAGCCGGCAGTTCCAGCTCTGCGAGCACCGCATCGATCCGCTTCGAACTTTCAAAATACAGCGCCGCCTCGACCTCGCACGCTGCCGCGCCCTGCCGGATGATCGTCTTCTCCACGCGTTCACCCGCGAGCAGGCTCAGCGCGCCGAGCAGGATGCTTTTCCCCGCTCCGGTTTCGCCCGTGACCGCGGTGAAACCCGCTTCGAAATCGAGCGCGACTTCCTCGAGCAGAGCCAGATTACGGATCCGAAGCGACTGGAGCATGCGTTCGCGACAGTGAGTGCGCTCCATTCCCGCGATTCAAGCCCGCAGCGGCCGCGCTCTTCGTCGAGTCCGACCTGGTTGGCGTGACGTCGCGTGGAACGAGCAACCGTCGTCCATGGGGTGATTTTCAGGCACAAAAAAACCGCCGAGTCTGCGGCGGAAGTTGTTCAGATGGTGGACCCTACTGGACTCGAACCAGTGACCTTTTCCATGTCAAGGAAACGCTCTAACCAACTGAGCTAAGGGTCCGAAAACCTGAGCCGGCGAGTAACGCCAGCACGCGCGTTCAGCGCAAGGAAAAATCTCGGCCGCTATTTGGCGAAAAATGCCAGCGCCGCCTCCCGGTCGGCCGCGATCTGCGCGCGCAGCGTGCCGAGCCCGCCGAACTTCATTTCCGGTCGCAGGAAGTGCAGCCACTCCACCGTGATCTCGTCACCCGCATCATACGGGCACTCGTCGAGCAGGTGCACTTCCAAGCGCGGCTCGGCGGCTTTTTCCACGGTCGGTCGCGCGCCGTAATTCGCCACCGCGCGCAACGGAGCGGTGCTTTTGGTTCCGGTGACTCGAACCACGTACACTCCAAACCGCGGTTGCAGGTCCGGCGCCCAGGCCAGGTTCAACGTTGGAAAGCCCATCGTCCGCCCGAGCTTGTTGCCCGGCACCACCCGGCCTTCGGCGAAATAAACATAGCCCAACATCGCATTCGCCGCCGCAATCTCGCCGGCCGTCACCGCGGCGCGGATCCGCGAGCTGCTGATTGGTTCCCCGTCCAGGCTCACCCGCGGCGCGCTGAACACACTCACGCCGACCTTCCGGCCTTCGTTTACCAGCAACGCGATGTCGCCCCGCCGGCCGCGCCCGAACCGCCAGTTTTCGCCCACGTAGATGCCGGCCAGCTGGGGCACGTGCTGCTTCAGCCAGGGGACGAACTGCACCGCCTCCATCGCGGCCAACTCGACCGTGAACGGTTGGTTAATGACCGCCTCGATGCCGAGCCGGCCCAGCACGCGGGCTTTCGCCGACCGGTTCATCAACAGCCGCGTCGGCTCCGCCGGACGAAGAATCACGCTCGGGTGCGGGTCGAACGTCAACACGGCGGACTGCCCGTTGCTGCGGCGTGCCGACTGCACGGCGGCTTCGATCACCGCCGCGTGCCCCAGATGCACGCCGTCGAAAATTCCGATCGCGAGATGCACCGGCCGGGACGCGAGCTGCGCGTGCTCCAGTGCATCGAACTGCCTCGGCGCGTTCATCGCTGCGTCAACCGACGATGCTCGGCGCCGCCTGGTAAACGGGGATCAGCCGCTTTTCGATTTCGGGCAACGGCAACGCCTCGATCGCGTCCAGCGTCAGCGCGTCCGCCAGCTTGAACTTGTCGGTGGCCGTACGACGCAACGCCGCGAGGTGGGCCCCGCAACCGAGCCGCTGGCCGAGGTCATGGGCGATCGTGCGCACGTAGGTGCCCTTGGTGCAGCGCAGCCGAAAATCAAACTGCGGCAGCGCGAAGCGCGTCAGTTCGAAGCTGCTCACGCGAATGAACCGCGGTTCGCGCTCCACCTCGCCGCCTTTGCGCGCCGTCTTGTAGAGCGGCACGCCGTCGACCTTGATCGCCGAATACATCGGCGGCGTCTGATACTGGTCGCCCATAAAACCCGCCATCGCGGCGCGAATCTCCGCCTCGGTGAACGGCGGCACCGGCAGCGTTGACAATACCTCGCCGTCCGCGTCCTGCGAGTCCGTCACCTTGCCGAGCTCGATCGTGCCTTCGTATTCCTTGTCGAGGCTGGTGAGGTACTGGGAAATCGTGGTCGCCTTGCCGATGAGCAGGATCATCAGCCCCGTGGCCATGGGGTCGAGCGTGCCGGCGTGGCCGATCCGCTTCATGTTCAGCTTGCGCCGCAGTCGCGCCACGACGTCGTGCGAGGTGTGTGCCGTCGGCTTGTCAACGAGCAGGACGCCATCGAGTTCCTTCCGCGGCTGGATCATTTCTTCTCCTCCGGTGTGTCCACGGCCGCGATCTGCGCGGCGATCGCCGCCACGAGTTTTTCGCGGAATCCGGCCGCACCCCCCTTGTAGTTTAGTCCGGCCGCGCACGCATGGCCGCCGCCGCCAAATTGCGCCGCCACCCGGTCGAGCCGGAACGCGGGGTTCTTCGCCCGCAGGCTGGCTTTCATCGCGCCATCCGGCCGCTCTTCGATCAATACGCCCACGTCCACGCCGTCGATGCAGCGCGCATAGTCGACGAGCCCTTCGGTGTCCTCGGCGGTCGAGCCGGTCGCCTCAAAGATGCCGTTGGGCAACGTGCCGACGCAGACCCGGCCGCCACATTCCATGCGCAACGAGGCGAGAAACCGCTCGAGCAGTTGCAGCTTGCCCGTGGTCTCACGCTCGTAGAGTTCGAACCCGGCTTCGGTCGGCTTCGCACCGCGTGCCATCAATTCCGCCGCGAGCAGAAACGTGCGGCGCGTGGTTGAGGTGAACCGGAACTGGCCGGTGTCGGTCAGAATACCCGTGTAGAGCCCCTGCGCGGTCTGGGCGTCGACGGTCAGTCCATTGTCGAAAAACATCCCCGCCAACACCTCCGCCGTCGCCGCCGAGTGAACATCCACGAAATTCCACTCGGCAAACCCGGCGCTGGAGAGATGATGATCGATGTTGCCGGTCACCACCGGAAACCGTCCCTTCAAACGCTCCCCCGCCCGCGCGTGATCCGCGCAGTCGACAAAGATCGCGGTGTAGTCGGTGCGATCCGCCAGCATCTCGTCGGTGCGTGCGAACCGCATCCCCGGCACAAGAAACTGCAGCCGACGCGGCACGAGATCGGGATTCACGCAGAGCACCTCGTGGCCGAGCGTCCCCAGCACCCGCGCCAGTGCCACCTGCGAACCGATGCAGTCGCCGTCCGGCCGGGCATGCCCGACAATCGCGATCCGCCGGCCGCGGATGTGCTCAAGAAATTGCGCGAACCGCGCGGAGAACTCGGGATAAAACTTTTCCACGATGGTAGGCGTCAGTCGTTCTCGGCCTCCGGCCGCGGTGGCGTCTGCCGGTCGATCTCGTCGAGCACCTGCAGGATGCGGGCGCTTTTCTCGGGCGAGTGATCAAGCACGTACTCGAACTTGGGCAGGTATTTCAGCACGATCCGGCGGCCGACCTCGTAACGCAGCTCACCCGCATGCGCCCGCAGCCAGCGCAGTTTCTCGTCCTGCTCCTCGGCGCTGCCCACGATCGAAACGAAAACGCGCGCGTCCCGCAGATCGGGCGCGACCCGCAGTTCGGTGATCGTAATCGCCGTCGCCTCGCTTTGGTAACGCTTGCGCAGGATCTCGCTCAGCTCGCGCTGAATCAGCTCGTTGACGCGGAGAGTGCGGTTCGACATGACGATTTTCGATTGGCGAATCTCGAATTTCGATTTCGGACCGACCGACGGCCAATCCAAAAATCTAAAATCCAAAATCGAAAATTACAGCGAGGCGCGGACCTTCTGGATCTCGAAGACCTCGATGACGTCGCCCGCCTGGTAGCCGTTGAAATCGTCGAGCTTGATGCCGCACTCCAACCCGGCGCGCACTTCGTTCGCGTCGTCCTTGAAGCGCTTGAGCGTCGCGATCTTGCCCTCGTGGACCAGCTCGCGCCCGCGCCGCAGCCGGGCGGATGCATTGCGCGTGATCTTGCCTTCGGTGACCAGGCAGCCGGCGACGAAGCCCTTGGCCAGCGGGAACACCTGCCGCACTTCCGCCGCGCCTGTCTTGATCTCCTTGATGTCCGGCTCGAGCAGGTCGGCCATCATCTCCTTCACCCGATCGGCGAGTTCGTAAATGATCGAGAACGTCTCGACGCGCACGCTATGGTGCTTGGCCAGCGGGGTGACGCCGTTCTCGAGCTTCGTGTTGAAGCCGATGACCGTCGCGCCCGCCGCGCTCGCCATCAGGACGTCGTTCTTGGTCACCAAGCCGACTTCGGCCGAGACCAGCTCCAGCGAGACCTTCGTGCTCTTGATGCCTTCCAGCACGGTGCGCACCGCTTCGGCTGACCCGAACACGTCGGTCTTGATGATGAGCTTGAGCACCTTGGCCTGCGTCGCCGCGATGTTGGCGAACAGCTGCTCGACCGAGACTTCCTTGGGCGTGGCGTCGCTGGCCGTCGCGGCCTTGCGCAGCCGCAGCTGCTCTTCCTCGGCGAGCTTCTCCGCCTCGCGGGCGTTCTTCACCGCCTTGAAGATCGCGCCGCTTTCGGGCGTGCCGGACCAACCGATCACGCGCACCGGCGCGGCGGGAGTCGCTTCCTTCACGTTTTCGCCCTGGTCGTTGAACATGGCGCGCACGCGCGCGTAACACGCGCCGCACACCAGCGCATCACCGACGCGCAGCGTGCCGCGCTGGACGATCACCGTGGCCAACGGCCCGCGGCCCACGTCGACCTGCGACTCGATCACCACGCCGCTGGCTTCAGCCTTCGGGTTGGCCTTGAGTTCGAGCACGTCCGCCTGGAGCAGGATCATCTCAATCAGGCTGTCGATGCCCTGGCCCTTGGTCGCAGCGACCGGCACGGTGATGGTTTCACCACCCCAGTCTTCCGGCGCGATATTGCGCTGCTGCATCTGTGCCTTCACCTGGTCGAGGTTCGCGCCCTTCACGTCCATCTTGTTGACGGCGACGACCAGCGCGACCTTCGCGTTCTGCGCATGCTTCAGCGCCTCGTCAGTCTGCGGCATGAAGCCATCGTCCGCCGCCACGACGAGCACGGCGATATCGGTGACGTTCGCTCCGCGCGCCCGCATCTTCGAGAAGGCGGCGTGACCGGGGGTGTCCAGAAAAGTGATTTTGCGCCCTTGGTATTCGATCTGATACGCGCCGATGTGTTGCGTGATACCGCCCGCCTCCCCGGCGGCGACGTTCGCCTTGCGGATCGCGTCCAGCAGCGAAGTCTTGCCGTGGTCGACGTGGCCGAGGATGCACACGACCGGCGGCCGCGAGACGAGGAATTTGGATTCATCCTCCTCGACCTGCTTCTCCTTCTTCTGCGCCTGCTGCTGAACGCCGGGTTCGCCGCGGTGCTTGATCTCAAGCAGGAAGCCGTGTTTTTCGGCCACCTTCGTCGCGATCGCCTCGTCGATGTTGGAATTCATCGACGCGAAACCGCCGGCCTGATTGAGCTCGGAAATCAGCCGGAACGGCTTCAGCCCCAGCGCGGTCGCGAAATCGCGCACCACGATCGGCGGTTTGAGATGGATGGTCTTGAACTCACCCGGAGGAACCGCGGCCGGAGCCGCAGCAGTCGGCGTCGGGGGAGCGATCGGTGCGGGAGAAACTCCAGGCAACGGCGGCAGGACCGGCGGGGCCCCAAAATGGCGGGGGGCAATCGGCGCCACTGGCGGCGGTGCAACCGGGGCCGGCGCTTTCATGACCGGGTGAATCACCGGCGGCGCGGAAACGGGAGCCGGCACGCCCACCGGCGGCGGAGTGGATACGGGCGCCGCAGCGACCACCCGTGGCGGCGGCAGCGGCGGCGGAGCGGGCGGAGCCTTCGCTGCTGGCGGCGGCGGCGGAGCCACGCGCGGGGGCGCGGTTGGAATGGTGACGGGCCGGGGCGCCGAGGGCGCGGACGCCGGCGCCACATGGCGCGGCGGCAACGGCGGCGGCGTGGCCACCGGAGCGGGCGCAACGGCCGGTTTGAGCGCGGCGGCTTTCGCGGCCGCGGCGGCGGCTTTCTCGCGATCGACGTCATCCTTCGTCTTCACGAAGGCGCCATGCGGCGAGCGCACGTGCGGCGTCTCGTCCTCGGGCTCTTTCACCACCGCGGGCTCAGCCGGTGCAGCAGTCGCAGCCGCCGCGACTTTCGTCGCAAATTCCTTTTCGATCTCCTCCACGTAGATGTTCGCGACGGTGCTCGAGACCGATTTGGTTTCCGCAGAGACGTAGCCTCGCTCCTTCAGCAAGGCCAGCATGTCCTTGCCCTCCATGTTGTGTCGTTTGGCGAGTTCGTGAATGCGGAGGCTCATCAGGTGGTGTTAGAAAATCAGGTTGGCTAGCGAAAAATCAATGCGTCGTCACGCGCCCAATGATGTCGGTGGCTTCCGCCTCGGTGAATCCCGCATCCACGAGATCGTTGGCTTCGACACCTTCGAACGCCGCCGGTGAGTTGATGCCCATGTCGACCAACCGGCCGGCCACCGTTGCATCGAGCGCAAAGGCTTTCACCAGCGAGGCAATGGCATTGCCGCGCGGATCGTCACCAACGGCACGGAACTCCTCGATGTCAAGCCGCCAGCCGATGAGCCGCGATGTCAGCCGCGCGTTCTGGCCCTTGCGGCCGATCGCGATCGCCAGATCGTCGGTCGCCACCTTCAGCAAAATGCGGTGGTTCTTCTCATCGAGCGTGATCTCGCGCGGCACCGCCGGCTTCATCGCCTCGATGATCATTTCGCGCGGGCTGGCAAAGTAGCGGATGATGTCGATCTTCTCGCCGTTCAGTTCGCGCACGATCGTCTTCACGCGCGCACCACGGGCGCCGACGCAAGCGCCGACGGGATCGACCTTCGGGTCCGTGCTGATGACGGCGATCTTCGTGCGGTAGCCCGGTTCGCGGGCGAACGCCTCGATCTTCACGGTGCCGTCGGCGATCTCGGTGACCTCCAGCTCGAACAGCCGCCGCACGAACTTCGGGCTGCCCCGCGTAAGGATGATCTCCGGACCGCGCGGCGTACTCTCGATGTTGAGCAACAAGCAGCGAATGCGTTCGCCCGGTTGGTACTCCTCACCGGGGACCTGCTCCTTGGCCGGCATCACGGCCTCGGCCTTGCCCAAATCGATGTAGAGATCGTTCCGCTCGCGCCGGCGCACCGTACCCGTGACGATGTTCCCGACCTGATCCTTGAAGTCATCGAAGATCCGATCCTTCTCGAACTGACGCAGCCGCTGCATGACCGCCTGCCGCGCGGTCTGCGCCGCAATCCGGCCGAGCGTCGAAGGATCGATTTCCTTTTCGATGATTTCGCCGATAATCGCTCCGGGCTTCAGCGCCTGCGCACGTTCGACATGGATTTCCGTCTTCGGGTTGCTCACTGAGTCCACCACCTTGAGCAGGCACCAGGCATGCAGCTGGCCGTTTTTCGCGTTGATTTCGATCTTCAGTTCCTGACCGGAATTCACACCCTTTTGCGCCGCGGTCTTCAGGGCATTCGCGATGGTCGCGATCATGTCCGCGCGCGGGATCCCTTTCTCCTTTTCCATGTATTCCAGGACGGAAAGAATTTCGCTGCTCATAGAGGTAGAATTGACCGAAAAATAATGGGAAAAAAAAAGCGGGCCGCAGGGCCCACTTTTGCAAAGTGAGTGTTGTTGAGCCGGCAAACTTACTCGTCGGACGGAAACGTTGTCAAGCCCCACGCCCGGCCGAATTTGCCTCGGCCCGCTCGCGTTCGATCAGCCAGCCCAACAGGCCTTGCGCCAAGCCGTGACATGCCGGCTGATTGCGCCCGGAGAAGACCTCGATCTGCCGCAAAGCGCGGAGCAGAAACGGCGGCAAATCGCCCACAAACCAGTGCTGCCAAAGCTGCCGCGCTCGGAGCGCCACCGCCCCAGATGGCTCGCTCCGCAACTCCGACCCCGCCGCCAGCATCGGCAGGAATCCGTCGCACACCAAGTTGTCGAAGCGGGTGCCGCCAACCCCATTCGCACAAACCGTCTCCTGCCATGCCGCGCGCAAGCCCGTAAGCCGGAAAGCCCAGCGCACCTCCGCCGTGGGCGTCCCCGGCACCACGGCGGGGAGGCTTTGGGCCAGGCTCGCCAATCGTGTGGGCCAGTCCGGCCGCGCCTGTACCCAGCCCGCATACTGCGCCAGCCGGCGGCGCGGATGATTGGCCGGCCGCAGGCCTTGCAGGCTCCAACCCGCGCGTTCGGCGGCATACACCGTCTCCGCCGCAAGTTCCGGTTTCGCCCATTCCTCGAGCGGGTGCGCCGTGGCCACGCGCAACATGGGCGCACGATTGAACCGGTAGCCGAGGATCTCGAGCGCGAGGTGGTGACAGGCATCGTCCCACCCCAGTCGCTGGATCCGGAGCCGCGCGAAATGCACTTTCTGGCGCCAGCGTTCGTCGGCGTGCCGCGCCAGCAACGTCGTGCGATCGCCGAGCGGCAACGCGCCCAGCAGCTCGATGATCTGCGAAACCGGGCGGTTCGCCAGGGTCTCGAGCGCCTCCTCCGCCGCGTACTCTTCGAGGTCGTGATAGAGCAAGGGCAACAACGCGAGCACGGGAATCTCGCCGCGCTTGCCCTGCGTCAGATGGCCGGCGGGCGGCGGGAAAAGGACGACGTGCAGCATCACGTCATCGTAGGCCGGATCCTCCGCGTGCCGGTGCGCGATCCAGTCGGACGCGTGCAGATGGAGTTCAACGTCGCCCGTGGTCTCCGCCCCGTCGCCGATCCGGATTCGCGCCTGCCGAAAATCGGGGCCGCCGAGCAGATTCCATCGCCCCGTCTGAACGATCGTGAGCCGCTGGCCGTTGCTCAGCGCCGCTCGGGCGCGGTCGAAATCGCCCCGGAGCCAGATTTTCTGGAGCAGCTTCTCCGGAAACGCGAACGGCCCATAGAGGCCCTGCAACTCGGCGACGGCCTCGTGCCGTTCATTCCCCACCGGAGCTGTTGCGGAACCGTTCATGTTCCGCGGGACTCGTGCGCGTTGATCGCGCCGAGGTGCCGATGCCGGGCAGCGCTCACGGCCGGAGCTTGGCGGATTTCAGGTCGGACTCAATCCTTTCGATCGGATTCCCGCCCGGTGCCGTGGAACGCGCTCAATTCTTTCCAGCGGCTGATTCGCCGCTTGCGGCCGCCGTATCCGTGCGTTCGCATGCGGCCATGGGAACCTCCGGAAGACTCATTGGTATCGGTGTTGTTATTGTCGTGCTCGTCCTCGCGGCGGCACAGGCCACGTATGTGGTCCAACCCGGTTTCCGCGGCGTGGAAGTGACGCTCGGAAAAGTCAGCGAACAGTTCAAGCCCGAGGGCTTCGGCACCAAGGCGCCGTTCGTCACCAGCGTCGTGCCCGTGCCGGTCCGCCAGATCACGCGCCAGCTCGACGCGGAGAGCTATTCCTCGGACCTGCAGCAGGTGGACGTTTCCATGCGCATCCTCTACCGGATTCCGGAGGGTTCGGTGGTGCGAATCTTCAAGGAATATGCCGGCGACCCCTTCGAGGCCCTCATTGCCCCGCGCGTGCACGAGGCGCTGAAGGAGGTCACCGCCTTGCAGAGTGCCGAGCAAATCGTGAAGAAACGCGAAGAGATCAAGGTGAAGACGCTGGCCACCACGCGGGAAAAGATCGGGTCCTTGTTGAACGTGGAGGACATCGTCCTGGAAAACATCACCCTCTCGAAGGAGCTCGAGGCCGCCATCGAATCCAAGATGGTACAGGAACAGGAAGCCGCGAAGGCCCGCTTCACCCAGCAGAAAGCGCAGATCGAAGCCGACACCGCCATCATTCGCGCCAAGGGCGAGGCCGAGGCGATCCGCGTGCGCGCCGAAGCGATCCGCGACAACCCCGGTTTGATTCAGCTGCAGATCGTCGAGAAATGGGACGGCAAAGCGCCGCTCGTCATCGGCGGTGGATCCGCCGAGGGCGGCAACAGCGCCAACATTCTCCTGCCGCTCGGGCTGCCCGCGACGCCCTCGGCTCCCGCCCGGCGCTGACGAGCACCCGCGGATCAGCGCACCATCCGAACACCGGGTTCGCAGGCGGAGTTATCGGTCGCGATGACTCCCCTGCTCTCCACGGTCTGGCCTCGCAGCGAACGCCTCGGGAGAAGCGTCCCTAACCTCGAACCTTCGATCGGCGGGTCTCCGGCGAACGGTCCGAGCGGGACCGCGGCCGGCCGATGACCACCGCGATGGCACAGCCGGCGCGCAACGCTTCGACGAGCTTGTGTCGCCGCGCGGTACGCAAGCGGCGCAGTGAAGCATCCGCTTGAGCGCGCGGAGACTCCCGCGGCGGTCCGGCGAACGTGGCGACGGTGTGGCGCAGCTTCGTGCCGACGTGCTTCAACGCGCGAAGCGAGCCGCGCGTCCAGTCCGTGACGCGGGTGGCACCTTTCCAGCCGCGCGCAAAGTACACGGCACCCAGTTGGAATCCGCTCTGCGGGAAAGTCACCGGCATATCGAGGAGGACGATTTCACGCAGCCCAAAACCCGCCTCGCGAATGTCGCTCACGCGGGCGCGGGTCCACACGTGGTTGATCGTGATCACGAACACCACGTGATCCGACACGAGCATCGCCTGCTGCAAAAACCGGCGCACCTGGCTCCAGGGCGGGTTCGTCATGATCCAGTCGACCCGTTCGGTCCAGTGATAGAAATCACGGCCACATTTAATTTCGCACCAGGCGATCTCGGCCGGATCCCTCCGACGGCGCCGGGCGCCTCCGTCGCTGGCCTTCTGCTGCGCATAGGTGCGCAGCGCGCGTAGAAAATTGCCCTTGCCCTTGCACGGCTCCAGCACCCGGCCACGCGGGCGGAAATGCTCGACCAGCCGGCGCGCGAGCGCAGGTGGCGTCTGCACGACATCGTCGCTGATGTAGTCGCGGTTCGGTTGAGAGCGCATGAGACAGACGCGGGCGGCGGAAATTGGATTGGACGAAGCGAGCCTTGGCGCGGCGCGCGCGTACGGCGGTACCGAAGTACGAAAAGTCCGCGCCGAGTTCAATCAGATATTCAATAACTGGGCACGGCACGTTGTACCCGCCGGATCGATTCGCCGGCTGCGACCAAAAAACCGCAGCCATCCCCTCCGCTCCCGGGCGCGCTTCCGTCCGGGCTCCCAGCGGCGGTCCCAATTCGTCCGCAGCCTGAGTGTGCCGATCAGCCAGCCCGTCGCCGAGCCAGAAATGCCGCTTTCACTTCCGCCAGCGAACGCGTGTTGAAGACCTGAGCTTTCGTCAGCCAGCCCTTGCGGGCCGTATTGATGCCCGCCCGCACGTAGGCCAGCTCCGCCGTTTCATGGGCGTCGGGGTTGATCGACGTCAGCAGTCCTCGGGCCGTGGCCTTGCGCCAGTGCCGCCAATCCATGTCGAGCCGCTTGGGCGCGGCATTGATCTCGATGATCACGCCGTGCGCAATCGCCGCGTCGATGATTTTGCCCGCGTCCACGCGGTAGCCGTCGCGGCGCAACAGCAGCCGGCCCGTCAGATGCCCCAGCATCGTCGTGCACGGATGTTCGATCGCCCGGATGATCCGCGCAGTCATCGCCGCCTCGTCGAGCGCAAAGGTGCTGTGCACGGAGGCCACGACGTAGTCGAGCTTCCTCAGCAGCGCTTCGTCAAAGTCGAGCCGGCCGTCCGGCAGGATGTCGCACTCGGTGCCCGCAAACACATGCGTGCGACAGCGGCCGGACGCGTTGAACACCCGGATCGCCTCGACCTGTTCCAGGAGCCGCTGCTCGGTCAACCCGTTTGCCTGAAAGCTGGATTTCGAATGGTCGGCAATTCCGAGATACTCCCAGCCCGCGCTGGCGGCGGCCGTCGCCATTTCGGCGAGGGTGTTGCGTCCATCCGAGGCCGTCGTGTGGCAATGAAACGTCCCGCGGAGGTCCGGCAAATCCACCAACGTTGGCAACTCGCCGTGCTCCGCCGCTTCGATTTCGCCCATACCTTCGCGCAACTCGGGGGGGATAAAATGAAGTCCGAGACGGGCGAACAGGTCCGCCTCCGTCGCAACGCTTCCGCGCGCCGGATCGCCTGAGGCCGCGTCGGCAGGTGCGCCCGCCCGCTTTGGCCGGCGGGCTCGCGGCGCCGCGGCCTCGCCAGCTCCCGCTGCCGCCGTCAGCGAACTCGATGGGCTGGCTGAGCTCTCGGATGTCGCGGCCGTCACCGGCTCGAGCCCCCACTCGCTCAACGTCAGCCCGCGCGCCAGCGCCCGCTGCCGCATCTGTACGTTGTGGTCCTTGGATCCGGTGAAGTGATGCAGCGCGAAGATGAACTGCTCGTCCGGCACCAGCCGAAGGTCCGCCTGCAGCCCGGTCACGAAACGCACGCTGGTCTTCGTCTCGCCGCGCGCGGTGACCTCCTGCACGTCCGACAGGCCTACGAACCAGCTCACCACCGGCTCGATTTCGGTGGCAGAAACGATGAAGTCGAGATCCCCCACGGTCTCCAGCCCGCGTCGCAGGCTGCCCGCCGCCTCGGCGCGTTTCACCTGGGGCAACGCCCGCAGTCCGGCGACGATCGGCTGCGCCACTTGCCACGCTTCCCACCAGAGATGGCGCCGGCCGTACGCTTCGCGGTTTTTGATGCCGGCGACGATCTTCTCCTGCGTCTTGGCGCCGAACCCGGCGAGCGCAGCGACGCGACCGTCGGCACACGCCGCCGCGAGGCTGGCGATGTCGACGACGCCGAGTTGCTCGTGCAGCACCTTGATTTTCTTCGGGCCGACCCCGGGGATCTGCAGCAGCTCGACCAGTCCAGGCGCGATCGTGGCGCGCAGCTTCTCCAGAAATTCCAGTTTTCCCGTCGTGTGCAGCTCGGCGATCTTTTTGGCCAGCGCCTCGCCGATTCCTTTCACCGTGAGGAGCTCATTCGCGGCCAACAGCCGTTCGAGTTCCGGCTGTTCGAGCGATTCGATGACGCGTGCGCCCGACTGATATGCACGGATCTTGAACGGGTTTTCGCCCTTCAACTCGAGCAACAGCGCGATCTCGTTCAGCACGTCGGCGATCTCGTGTTTCGTCATGCGACAAGCTGTAAGCAATATCCGCAACGGGTAAAGCAGCCGCCGCGTCCAACGCCGCGGGCTGCGGAGCGCCGGTCATTTTTTCCTCCCTTTCGCGCCCGCCGTGTGTTTCGTGGTGCCCGATGGCTTTCACCTACCATCGGACGATTCGGTTCGCTGACACCGATGCCGCAGGCGTGGTGTTCTTCGCGAACTTCTTTGCACTCTGTCACGAAGCCTACGAAGAGGCGCTGGCCGCGGGCGGGATCGATCTCGCCCGCTTTTTCGCGGACACCGGCACCATCGTGCCCATCGCCAAGAGCGAAGCCGAATATCTGCGACCACTCCGGCCCGGCGAACGCGTGCGCGTGACACTGTCGCCCGAGCGGCTCGGCGAGAATTCCTTCGCCATCCGCTACGAAGTTTTCCGCGCCGGCCCGCCCGAGAAGCTGGCCGCCCGGGTCCGAACCGAGCACGTCTCCACCTCGCCCGAAAAGCGCACGCGCGTGCCGCTCCCGCCGGCGTTGGCCCGGTGGGTCGACGCGGGCTAGTCGGTGGAACGCTGCGCCACGACGGCCTTTTGCAGGAGTACTCGGTTGAGCTTGCCCTGGGCATTCCGCGGCCAATCGGCCACCGCCACGTAAGCCTTCGGCCGCCTGAATCCCGCCAACTGTTCCGCTACTTTCCGCCCCACGTATCCGAGATCCGGTACGGTCACGGCTGGATAGCACGCGACGATTCGTTCGCCCCACTCCTCGTCCGGCACGCCCAGCACCGCCACATCCTCGAACGCTCCGGTCGCGCGCAACACCGCCTCCACTTCCACCGGGTTCACCTTTTCGCCGCCGCTGATGATGACCGCATCGTGGCGCCCTAAGACAGTCAGCCGGCCATCGGCCGCGATCTCGCCGAGATCCGACGTCTCGAATTCGCGGCTCGCCAGATGGGCCGGATAGTAGCCGCGAAACACCGACGCACCCGCAATCCGGATCACGCCCGCCGCGGACAACTCCAGCCGCGCGTGCGGCAAGGCGCGCCCGACGCTGCGTCCGCCCGCGAGAAACTCATCCGGCAAAAGCGCCGTGACCATGGCCGCCGTCTCGGTCATTCCATAGCTCAGCGAAACCCGAATGCCTGCGCGTGCCGCCTGATCCGCCAACGCCGGCCACACCGGCCCGCCACCGAGAAAGACGATGGCAAAAGCGCGCAGCCACTCCACAGCCGCGGCGTTTCCGAGCAACCGCTGCAGTTGCGTTGGCACGAGTGAGAGCACCCATTCCCCGGCGCTCGCGGAGAGTTCGGGCCGCTCGCCGCCTTCGAGCCGTT
This sequence comes from Opitutus terrae PB90-1, assembly GCF_000019965.1. Lineage (GTDB taxonomy): Bacteria > Verrucomicrobiota > Verrucomicrobiia > Opitutales > Opitutaceae > Opitutus > Opitutus terrae. The sequence goes on along the minus strand of NC_010571.1, from coordinate 3,585,108 downwards.
TCCAGTCCCACGCCACGTGCGTGCCACCCGTCGCCGCGCTGCGGAGCCGCGCCATCAGTCCGCTGACGTGAAACGGCGGCAGCACGTCGACCGCGTTGACTCGCGTCAGCTGAAAATGCCGCACGAATCCATCGACTGCCGCGAGCAACGTCTGCTCATCGTGCCGCGCGAACCGAATCGCGCCGCTCGTTCCGCCCGTCGGAAGGCAGATCCATCCGTCGGGCTCGTTCTCGCTCATCCGGCCCGCCGCATTCGATCGCGCTGCTTCAACCTGTGCGCGTTCCGCTTTGCTCCACCGCGGATCACTCAAAAAAACCGTTCCGCCGGTTTCCTGCGCACAACCTGTCGCGCGCAACAACGACAACACGTCCGCCCGTGTCATGACGCCTTCTCCTCCAGCGCTGCCCAGGCTCGTGCCGGATCGAGTCGCTTCACGTCACTCCAGCGCAGGAACGGCGCGGCGGTCGGTCCGTCGCAGCGCGATTCGGCGAACAGCGGCCAGACGCCGAAGCCCAGCGCTTTCCGCTCGCCCGGCCACGTGAACGCAAGGTGCAACGCGGCGCGCGCGCCGACGATTGTCTCCAAGGCCGACGAGAACACCACTGAGGCCTTCGCCGCCGCCAGTTTGGCGACTGCCGTCCACGGGGCCGCCAGCAGCGCAGGTTTCAACACGAACACGCCTCGCCAACCCTCCGCCAGCCAGCGCGCAACATCGCCGTCGACCACCAACGACTCGTCCAGCGCAATCGGTGTCGGATAATCCTCCGCCAGCCCGCGCAACGTGTCCTCGATCTTCCGTCTTTGCGCCGGAGCCTCGGCCGCCGCAGCCAGACAGGGTTGTTCGACAAACTCGATCGGCCGCTCGGCACACCGCTCGAGCCACCGTTCCGCCTGCCGACGGTCCCACGCGCCATTCGCGTCGAGCCGCAGTTTCGCGCCATCCGGCAGCGCTGCACAAACGTCGTCCAACAGGACAAGCTCGTCGCCCACGTTGGCCACGCCGACTTTCCATTTGAAAACACGGAACCCGGCTTCCGCCTTCTCCGTGATTACGCCCAGCGCCGCGCGTCCGGCCGGGAGCAACGCCGCGACCGAACGAAACTCCGTCGGGTCGTCCGCCTGAGTCGCCGCCGATGCGTGGCCGGTCGTTCGGCGCGATTCCTCCTGCAAGCCGTGCCACGCGCTGCGCAGCGCGTTCACGAGACAAGGCGCTTCGACTGCAGCATCCGCGAGGGACTCCTCGTCGTTGGCATCGAGCTTCGGACCGATCGCCCGCGCCACCGCTTCGGTTTGCCCGATCGTCTCCGTTCCGAACCATGGAATCGGCGCCGCCTCGCCGTAGCCCGCATGGCCTGCCTCATCGCACAAGCGCACCCACACGCCTTCGCGTTCCGTCCACACGCCGTGCGCGGTGCGAACCGGAGCGCGAAACCGCAGCCGATAACGCCGATACGCGAAGCCAAGTCTCATGCGCGTCCACACAAGCGCGCCGCCCGCGCAACGCAAAGCGCAAAGCACGGTCGCACAGGCATCCCGCCCGCGCGCAGCGTGGCACGGGCGTCTTGCCGTGATCGGCGCTCCGTGCCCGTCGGGAACCGTTGAGGCAGACCGAGGGGCCACGAAAGCCCCCAAACGTGCGGCCTCGCGACCCGCATGCGTTCAGACGTGGGCCGCGCAAAAAAACGGGTTGCCCTTTTCCCGGCCCACCCTACTTCGTTCATGGCAACTTATGACTAAGGTTGCCACGTCTTCCCTCACCGGCGCGGATGCCGAATTCTACCTTCCGGCCGATGCGTTCTTCCGGGCGAATCTGCCGGTCGGCCTGACCTTCGACGATGTGTCACTGGCCACGCTCTACTCGGAGATTCTGCCGAAAGATGCCGAAACGTCCACCGCGCTGAGCGACGCGCTCCGGCTGCAGATTCCGATCATCTCGTCGGACATGGACACCGTCACGGAGTCGCGCATGGCGATCGCGATGGCGCTCAACGGTGGACTCGGACTGATCCACTACAACATGCCGCCGAAGGAGCAGATCAAGGAAGTGGCGCGCGTGAAACGCCACATCCATGGACTGATCCAGGATCCGATCACCGTCACGCCCGATCAGCTGATCGGCGACGTGCTGGCGATGATCGAGTCGAAACGCTTCGCATTCTCGACCTTCCCCGTGCTCGATGCCGAGGGGCACCTCGTCGGACTGCTCTCGGGAAACGTGGTCAAGGAGCGCTACAAGGCGAAACCCGTCACCGACGTGATGACGCCGCGCGCCCAGTTGATTACGGAAAACGAAGCCGCTGTCGCCAAGGATCCGATCAAGGCGGCCGACAGCTTCTTCTCCACGCACGTCGGCGTGAACAAAATGCTCGTCGTCGATGGCGCGGACCGGCTGCGCGGCCTTGTCACCATCTCCGACGTCGAGAAGATCACGAGCGAGACCAAGTCGCGCCGGAAGCCCGCGCGCGACGCCAGCTTCCGACTCGTTGTCGGCGCCGCGCTGTCGCCGGTCCGCAAGTCCGATGGTTCGCTCGACCGCGAGAAGATTCTCAACCACGTCGGTCATCTCGTCGACGAGCACGTGGACGCCATTGCCGTTTCCACTGCGCACGGCCACACTGCCGGTGTCGGCGACGTGGTGAAACTGGTCCACGGCGCGTTCCCGCAGGTGACCCTGATCGCCGGCAACGTCACGAGCGGCAATGGCGTGACTTATCTCGCCGAGTGCGGCGCCCACGCCATCAAGATCGGTCAGGGCCCCGGGTCGATCTGCACCACGCGGATGGTCGCCGGTGTCGGCATTCCGCAGCTGACCGCACTTTACGTCGCCAGCCTCGCCGCGAAGACCGCAGGCGTGAAACTCATCGCCGACGGCGGCATCGTGAAATCGGGTGACATCGTCAAGGCGCTCACGCTCGCCGACGCGGTGATCTGCGGCGGACTGCTCGCCGGCTGCCGCGAGGCTCCAGGCGAAATCATGGAGATCAGCGGCAAGGTCTATAAACAGTATCGCGGCATGGGTTCGCTCTCCGCGATGAAGGCCGGCAGCGCCGCGCGCTATGGTCACGACCGGAATGACAACACCCGCAAGGTCGCGGCCGAGGGCATCGAGGCGTTGAAGGAAGTTTCCGGCTCCGTCGACGACGTGCTCGGCAATCTCATCGGCGGCGTGCAAAGCGGCATGGGCTACCTGGGGGCGAAAAATCTCCCCGCGCTGCGCGCGAACGCCCGCTATGTGCGCGTGACCTCCGCCGGCCGCAAGGAAGCCGAACCGCACGACGTGATCGAAGTCTCCACGCGGAAGAACTGATTTTCTGACACGGGCGGGACGCTCATGCCACCTGGCACGGGCGTCCCGCCCGTGGGTTTGCCGGAAACTGAGGGCACACCGACGCCCTCACTCGACTGGTTTTTGTTTGCCCTTGCCCGCCCGCTCGGCTCTTTCCTGCCCGGCAACAGGGGTCTTTTCGCCCGTATCCGGTGAGCTTCGGTTGCCACTTCTCGCAACCATGTCTCTCCTCCCCTTCTCCAGCCAGATCATCGCGGATGTGGGCATTTCTCTCGGCGACGAGGGCAAGGGCCGCCTGATTCCCGAGGTCGCCGACGAGCTTCGCTCCACGCCCGCAGCGGTGAGCGTCGTGTTGAAGGTGAACGGAGGCGCCAACTCCGGCCACACGGCCGGGGGCATCAAGCTCAACCTGCTCCCCGCCGGCGTCGTCGTGCGCGACGCACCGCACCTGTGCGTCGGCAGCGGGGTCGTCGCCGATCCGCGCAAGATCTGGTGGGAAACCCGTCCGCTCGAGGCCAAAGGCCACCCGGTGCTGGCGCGGCTGCTGATCGACGAACGCACGCTCGTGTCGGATCTCACGCACCGACTGCTCGATCTCGCGTGGGAGGATTACCGCACCAAGGTGCTCGCCGAGGAGCCGCGCGGCTCGACCGGCCGAGGCATCACGCCCGCCTACCTCGACGAGGTCGGCCAATGGCAGATCACCTACGCCGATTTTCTCGGCGGACCGAACTACTTTGCCCGCAAACTCGCGCAACGCGCGGACCGCGCGCTGCGCACGATCCAGCACGTGTGCCGCGTCGCACCGGAAACCTTCGCGGAATTTTTCGACAAGCTCACCGCCGCCGAGCTGCGCGCCAACGCCGAAGCGATCGAGATGGGCGTGTTTCCGCGCGAGGAGTTCGACTTCACGCGCTTCCGCGGCGCCGCGCCGTTCAGCTTCGATCTCGAGCGGTTGACGTCGGTTTACTGGAACGCCGGCACCGCGCTCGCGAAGAACATCGGCGAGGTCCGCGAGCTGGTTTTGCGCGAACTGCACGCCGGCCACACGATCATCGGCGAATTCGGCCAGGCCTACTGGCTCGACAAGCGCCACGGCTTTTCGCCCAACGTCACCGCCTCGCACACCTACACGCCCGAGTTTTTCCAGAGCGCCGGCGTGCCGGTCCAGCGGATCCACACTTTCGGCGTCGCTAAAGCTTACGACACGAAGGTCGGCACGCACACGTTCCTGACACAGATGGACGACGCGCACCCGCTCGCGCAGAAACTCAAGCAGCTCGAGTTCGGCACCAGCACCGGCCGGCAGCGCATGGTCGGCTGGTTCGACGCCGTGGAGAAAGGTGACGTCCTGCGCTACGGCGGTTTTCAGGATGTCATGATCAACAAGTCCGACGCGCTCACATATTCCGGCGAATGGCGCGGTGACCTGCAGATCTGCGTCGCCTACGAGGACGCTTCCGGCAAGCGCTACGCGCACGTGCCCCGCAACGAGGCGGTGCGCAAAACTCTGCGCCCCGTCTACACGAAGCATCCCGGTTGGGCCGAGGACATCTCGCACGTCCGGCATTTCGCGAAGCTGCCGCGCAACGCCCAACGCTACGTCGCCGCGATGATGAAGAGCCTGCTCGACGTCGCCTACGAGGGCGCCGCGTGGCCGGCCGCCGACAAGTTGCCGAACCTCCGCTACCTGGGCGTCGGCCCCGAGCCCTCGCAGATCATCAAGGACGTGCCCGCGACCGCCCAGTTGGTGAAGTTGGGCTGAAGCTTCTCCAGAAGCCTCGCTCAAGCGGGCGATTCGCTCGTAGGGCCGGCGCTCGCCGCCGGCTGGGAATGCGTTGGTGCTGTTTTGTTTCACGGCTGCCGGCAAGCGGCAGCCCTACAGCCGGTGAGACTTCGTTTCCAGCCCGCAGCGTGAGTTTCCCCGCGCATCTTTTCCGCACTCGCAGCGTCACTCGGTTGACTCCGGTTTTGCCGGAGTCACGTTCGCGCGCTTCAGGTCCCCCGGCCTCGCGCGACCGTCACACCTTCCTCCCTTCCGTCATGCCGAAATACACGCTGCACGTAAATGGCCAGTCCCGCACGGTGGACGTGGCCGCCGACACCCCGCTGCTGTGGGTGCTTCGCGATCACCTCGAACTGGTTGGAACCAAATATGGCTGCGGGATCGGCCAGTGTGGCGCCTGCACCGTGCACCTCGACGGCGTGCCCACGCGTTCGTGCCTGACCCCGGTTTCGACCGCGACGAGCATGCAGATCACCACGATCGAAGGCCTCGCCGCCGACGCCGCGCACCTGCATCCGGTGCAGCAGGCGTGGATCGATCTCGACGTCGCCCAATGCGGCTACTGCCAGGCCGGCCAGATCATGACTGCCGCGGCGCTGTTGAAGCGCAATCCGCAGCCGACCGACACCGACATCGATGACGCCATGGCGGGAAACCTCTGCCGCTGCGCCACCTACTACCGGATTCGCCAGGCAATCAAGCACGCCGCCGGCATGAGCGACGGCGCCAAGCAGGAGGCCGTCGCATGAACGCACCTGCTACCCTCAGTCGGCCGATCGACCGCCGCAGCTTCCTGAAAATGTCCTCGCTCGCCGGCGGAGGACTGATGCTCGCGTTCTATTTTCGCGGCGTCACGGACCTGCTCGCCGCCGATCCGATCGTCAACGCCTCGAAAGACATTCCCGCCGGCGATTTCATTCCCGGCGCCTACATCCGGATTTCCCCGACAGGTGCTGTCACACTCATCTCGAAAAACCCCGAGTGCGGCCAGGGCATCAAGACCTCCCTCCCGATGGTCGTCGCCGAGGAACTCGAGGTGGACTGGAAGGACGTCTCCATCGAGCAGGCGGACCTCACCCCCGCCTACGCCAAGCCGTGGTATGGCGCAGGCGGCAGCACCTCGACGCCGAATCACTACGATCTCTTCCGCCGCGCCGGGGCCACCGCACGCGCGATGCTCATCACCGCGGCCGCGCAGACGTGGAGCGTGCCGGAATCCGAATGCTACGCGCAGCAGAGCGCGGTGCATCACCGCGCCACCAGCCGCAAACTGACCTACGGCGAACTCGTCGCGAAGGCGGCGCTGTTGCCCGTGCCGGACGAAAAGTCCGTGCCGTTGAAGAATCCCGCCGACTTCCGACTACTCGGCAAACGGATCACCGGCGTCGACAATCACAAGATCGTCACGGGGCAGCCGCTGTTCGGCATCGACACGAAGCTCCCCGGAATGCTTTACGCCGTTTACGAGAAGTGCCCCGTCTTCGGCGGCAAACCGGCGAACGCCAATCTCGATCGGATCAAGTCGCTGCCGGGCGTGCGCGACGCCTTCATCATCGAGGGCACGGACAACGTGAACGGGCTGATGCCCGGCGTTGCCATCGTCGCAACGTCGACGTGGGCCGCGTTCTCCGCCCGGCAGAAACTGCGCGTGACCTGGAACGAGGGCAAAACCGCCACCGAAAGCTGGGCGGACTGGACCGCAAAAGCCGAGGAGGCGGCGAAGCAGCCCGGCACGATGCAGCTGCGCAAGGACGGCGACGTCGCCGCCGCGCTGAAATCCGCCGCGCACGTGGTCGCGGCCTCCTATCGCTATCCGTTCATCTCCCACGCCAATCTCGAACCGCAGAACTGCGTCGCGTGGTTCAAGGACGGCGGCTTTGAACTCTGGTCGCCGACGCAAAACCCGGGCTCGGGTCAGCAGCTCATCAGCAAAACGCTCGGTGTGCCGGAGGAGAAAATCCTCGTGCACGTCACGCGAATCGGTGGCGGATTCGGCCGGCGGTTGACCAGCGATTTCATGGTCGAGGCGGCTGCGATTGCGCAACGCGTGAACGCACCGGTGAAACTTCAGTGGACGCGCGAGGACGATCTGCGGCACGACGCGTTCCGGCCGGGCGGTTACCACTTCCTCAAAGCGGGCGTCGATGGCGCCGGCAACGTGGTCGCGTGGCACAATCACTTCGTGACGTTCGGCAACACCAAGGATCGTCCGGGCAGCGGCGGTTCGTTGAACGGCGACGAGTTTCCCGGCCGCTGGGTACCGAACTTCCACTCCGAGCAGACCGTCTTCGAGACCGGGCTGCCGATGGGACCTTGGCGCGCCCCCGGGAGCTGCGTGTTCGCGTGGGTGATGCACAGCTTCATCGATGAGCTTGCGCATGCCGCGGGTCGCGATCCGGTCGAGTTTCGGCTCGCGTTGCTCGGCGACAAAGACGTGGTTCCGGGCACCGGCGAGCGCGGCCAGCCCTACAACGCGGCGCGGATGAAGGCGGTCGTGAAGCTGGTCGCGGAAAAAGCCGGCTGGGGTAAGAAGCTCCCGCGCGGACAGGGCCAGGGCATCGCGTTTCACTTCAGCCACCGCGGCTACGTCGCGCAGGTCGCGGACGTCACGGTCTCGCAGGACGGCACGCTGAAGGTCGACAAGGTCGTATGCGTGTGCGACGTCGGCGCGCAGATCGTGAACCTCAGCGGCGCAGAAAACCAAGTCGAAGGCTCGATCGTGGATGGACTCGGCGCGGCCATGTTCCAGGAACTCGACTTCGAACGCGGCCGGATCGTGCAGAGCAACTTTGCCGATTACCCGATGATCCGGATGCCCGACACGCCGACGAAGATCGAGTGTCACTTCCTGCGGACGGATTATCCGACGACAGGTCTCGGCGAGCCGGCGCTGCCGCCGCTCGCTCCGGCGGTGTGCAATGCGATCTTCGCCGCCACCGGCAAGCGCATCCGCGAGTTCCCGCTGAACAAAACCGATTTGAGCTGGAGCTAGGGCCGTTCGGCGCCAGGCCGGGCTACAACCTCTGTAGGCCTCCTCGGCGGTGAGATGGCCCAGTTTGACCCGCGCATGCTTTAGGACACCCTACGCCCCGCATGCCCTCACGCGATTACATCCTGCGGCTCATCGAGCAAGTGGGCCTGCTGCTGCGACGGGTGATCGAGCAGCGCGAACGCAACTCCCCGCAGGAGGCGCTGCAGTCCGTGATGGCCGCCTGCGAGCGGCTGTTCGGCATGGAGGCCGTGCAGCTCTTTCAGTTCACGCCTGATCAGCATTTCCTGATGCTCACGGAAGCCGGGTCGCCCGAAGAAGCCCGCGACAAGGTTCTGATGTATGCCGCGCTCACGGCCGAAGCTGGCCGGTGCTATCAGCAGCTCAATCAGCCGAAGCTCGCACAGCAGGCGTTTCTCAGCGCACTCCGGCTGGCGCTAAAGGCTCACCTCCAGCTTCCCGCCGACGACTGGCCCACCTACGCGCCGAGTATCACCGAACTGCTCAACGCGCTCGGCGACCTGATCCTCGACGACGACACGGCCGCGCTGCTCGCGGCCGCAGGCGCACCCGCGAAAGCCAAGCCCTAGCCCGGAAATTTCATGAACAGGACTGAAGCTCCGTGCGAAATTTCCGTCCGCCTGCGGCGGAGCGACCTTGTCGCGGCTAGCCCCGACAAAGTCGGCCCGCAGGGCGGATATTTCACGAAGCTCGTGAAATATCCGGGCTAGATTCTCTCGCGGTTGCACGATCGTAGGGGCGCACCTTGGCTCGCCCTCGACCGCGTGCGACACCGACATAGACCTCCCGCGATACAGGCGACGCGACGTCATCCTTCGCTCAAAACAGCTCGCCTTGCACTGCCGTCGGTTCGGCCGCCGCGGGGTTCACGCCGAGAAACGCGCCATAGCGCGTCAGCCAATCGTCGAGCTTTTCAATGTAGTAGCTCGGATCGTAGGGCGCGGATTCCGGCTCGTAGAGTGCCAGCGGCCGGGCGCGTTGCCAGTCGTTCGTCCGCGTCTTCGTCCGCGCGGTCACGTAGTAGCTGACGCGGTCGCCCATCCGCGGCCGCGGCGTCATCTGCAGCGCCGCCTCCGCGGCGGCGCGACGCGGCTTGCCACCCTGCTCGATGAAACGCGCATACGCGTCGGGGTTCTGCCCCAGCGTTTCGCTCTTCGCGAGTTCCTCCACCGGCACCGCTCGCAGCGCGAGCCGTTTCCGGTAATCCTCCAAGGTGTCCAGCGGCGACTGTTCCGACGCGCCGACGAGATAGTTGATCAGCTGATCGCTCAGCTTTTTCAGATACGGCTCGATGCCGCGCGAGCGCAGCGCGCTGCCCCGAAGAATCACCCGCTGCCCGTCGAAGAGCGCGTAGTTCTTCGCCTTGTAGCACCACATCGCGCGGTAGCTGCCATCGTGTTCGAGCTCGATGCCCGGCGGCAGGATTGTCGCGACCAGCGCGAGCAACTCCTCCGGCTTTTCGTAATAGTGCTCGGAGGAAAGATAGATACCGTCCGTGTCCGCCTCGAGGATCTTGCAGCCGTGCTTCGCAAACTCGTCGATCAAGGTCTGCAGCAACTCGCGGCCGCGGCGCGTGACCTCGGCAGCCAGTTCGCCGTCGCCGAACCGCGCGCCCGAAAATCCGAGGTAGCCATAGAAGGAGTTGATGAGGATCTTGAAGTTCGTCTGCCGCGCCTGCGCCTCGGCACGCTCCAGCTCGTTCGGGCTGGTGCGCGCGATCTGTTTGAATTGCAGCCGGTATTCGCGCAGCCGCCGTAGCAAGGGAATGAAGACCCCCAGCGTGTCGTTCTTCGGGTTCCGGCCAATGTGGAGCAGCAGGCTCGGGTAAAGTGACGCAACGTCGAAGTGCAGCACGTGCCGGAACACGCCTTCGTGAAAGCTCCGCGTGTAGCCGCCCTCGAACGGTCGCACCTCAGGCGGCAGCGGACACGCCTGCCGCGCGTGGTAGTACTCTTCCAGGAAGAGCAGGTCGATCTTCGACGTGGCACCGCGCAGCGTCGCTTCCTGCAGCAGCGCCGGGAAGGTCCGCACCTGTTCGAAATACGTCGGCAGCAGTTGCGCCGCCAGTCCCTCGGTCTCGCGCAGGTCGTCCTCGAGGTAAGCACGAAACCGCGCCCGGTCGCTCGCGAAGACGTCCTTGATCCGGTGCCCTTCGATGTAGGTCCGCGTGAGGCTGTCCTCTTCGGTGATCCCGAAATAGACCGCCACCTCCTTCAAGCCATACGAAGTCAGCTCGCGGGTAGTGATGTCGAACAGCTGGACGAGCAAGTAGGTGTCCACCACCGCACGCCCCGGCAGATCGCAGCGCAGGAAATCGATCCAGCGTTCCGCGACCTTGAGCCGGCTGTTGCGAAAGGTCGCTTTCTGTCCGTAGCGGCCCCAGGCGCACGGCACTTTGAAACGGCGGCAGCGCTGCCGCAGGTAATCGAGGTCGAATTTGAAGATGTTGTGCCCCTCGATCACGTCCGGGTCGAGATGCGCCAGCGCGTGATTGAGCTGCTCCATCAGCTTCTTCTCTGCCGCATCGGTCATCTCCTCGAGGATCAGCAGCCGATTGTGTCCGCCGCAGCGCAGCCCGATCGCGAGCACCCGGTCATCCGGCCGCGCCGGATCGCAGAACCCGTCGTCCGACGAGCGCGTCTCGATGTCGAGCTGACAGCGCCGAAGGTCGTGGAACATCAGGTCGCGATACAGCCGCTGCCGATACTGCAGCAGATACTGGCTCTCGAGCGGCCGAATCGAATCGACGCCCACCGTCTCGCGCGCTTGGCGCAGGAATGCGTCGTAGCCCGCAAAATCCTCCGCGTGGATCAGTCGGTTGAACGGCCCCTCGCCTTCCAGTTTTTCGAGCTGAACCACGTTGAGGCTGATCTCGGGCGGCGTGTCGTTCAGCCACGCGAAGGGTCGCAGCGTGTCCATCCGCGTTTCGCGGCCGCCGTCCGGCAACGCCACCGTCGTATGCACCTTGCCGGCATCATCCACCCAAACCCCACAAAGCGAACCGGCGGGCTGTTCGGGCTTCGTCATGACACGTCGCGCTCAGAGTGCGCTGAGTAAGGTTGTGGTGGTCGCCGCGCTCTGGCCAGAGCAGAATGGCCGGCCCCTCGACTGCTCAACTTGTTTCCACCGGGCCTGGTCTGGGGCCTGGCGGAGGTGCACCGCGCTGCCCTCAACGCGTTCAGTTTGGCGGCTCGCGCGAAGCGCGTTGGGGCCAACGCGCTCCAGTTCGACGAGCCCTGCCCAGCTCAGAACGGCTTCAGGTAAACCATCGCCACGGCGACGGTCGTCAGCACCAGCGTCGTCGCCATCAGCACGCCCGCCTTCTCGCGCTTGCGGTAAGCCATCCCGGTGAGGGCAGAGAGTCCGAGCCAGCAGACGATCTTCACCCAGATCCAGCCGAGCATCTCGAAGCTGAACAGCCCCTGCCACATCCGGATGCCGGTCAGCACGACGAGCAGCGTGGCGATGCCGGTGATCATCATCACGCGTTTGCGCGATTCGAGCGACGCCGCGAAGGCGTAAAACGTGTAGGCGGCCATCACCAGCACGCCAAGCACGTGGATCAGATGCAGCGCGTTGTTTTCGTAGGGATTCATGAGTGTGAAGCGGGAAACTGAGCGTCAAATACCGGACGATGTGTTCGTGCTGGGTAATCTTTCTCTTTCCTCTGCGACCTCTTGGATCGAGGCCCACCGAAAGATCGAATCGGGCGATGAAAGGAGAGAAAGAGAACGACTATGAGAAAAAGGAAAGGTAACACCCCGCCTGTGCCGTATGCCCAAAGGCTCGAGACCTTTTTACGTTTAGGTGGGCGCCTCCTCCGCAGCGTCTGCTTTCCGATTTACGGCCTAGCATCTTCCGCGGCGGGTTCGGCTCCCGTAATAGTTTCAAGGCAAAGAGCTGTTTTTGGAAAGCACCTCGAACACTGCAGGGTGTCGGGCTGAAGGTAGAACCCGCCTCCGATCCGTCAAACGCCTTCGCCCCTTTTTCCGGTGGAGCCGTCGACGCAGTTTCCACTCCGCGTAGCCGCGAGATGGAGCGCGCCGTCCCGGGGGGGCGCGTGGATCCTTGTGAACCCGCCGGGACGGCGGGCTCCCCTCTGGCAGCGCCAGCGCGAACCACGGCAAGATCAGGGAGATCCCGCCCTACAGCAACTCACGACTCGATGATGCTCTCGTCGAGATGCTGGATGATCAGCTCCTGCAGCGTCGCGAGGAACAGATAGGCCATGAACGCCTTCCGCGTGGGTTCCTCCAGATCCATCATGTTGACGTCGCTGGTCTCCAGCGTCTCGTCACCAAACGTTTTCAGGTACAGTTCACGCAGCCGCAACCGCACTGCGGCGCACGCCCGCACGACCGGCTCGGCGTTTACCTCATCCAGCGTGATCACGCCTTCCGCGAAAAAATCGCCGTCGAACAATGCCAGCATCACCGTCAGGTCCGATGCCTGCCCGTTTTTCAGTTCGCCCATCCAGGCGTCGCGAAATTCCGGCTCGAGATCGGTCATCGCCAGCGGCGCGGCCAGCGTACGCCCAAGGCTCTCGGCCGCCTGCTTGATGATGTCGAGCAGCGGCGCCACCACGTCGAGACTCAGTTTGACCTCAATGCGTTTCATCCGGTTCAAGCACGGCCGTCAGATGCCATTGTTGCAGTGTGAAAGCATACGCCTCCGCCTTTTCCCGCAACCCGCTCCATACGATCGATCGGCCCTGCTCATGCACCTCCAGCATGTGCCGCCGGGCGGTCGCGTCGTCGAAACCGAAAACCTTTTTAAACACCATCACGACGTAGGACATCAGGTTGACCGGGTCATTGAGCACCACGACGCGCCAAATCCCCTCCAACGCCAGCGCCGTCGCCCCTTGCGATTCCGGCGAGGAGTGCGGGTTGGATTCCAGGCGTGGACTCCGGAGAGGGTTCATCATGCGGTGCGGGCGAAATCGCCGCGGGAGCGGCCTTTGGCTACAGGACAGCCGCGGCGTCCCGGATTCGCAAGTATCCAGATGGGGTCGCCGTGCTGAAAAGCACCACGGGCGCCGCCGGATGGCAGCGCGTGGTGCGTCAGGCATTCGCCTTGGCCTGCGCCTCCGCCACCGCGGCGGCGAGTTTCGCCTCGGCCTCGGCGAGCGGGACCTTCGCGACGTCCTTCTGATGGCGCCATTTCAGCTCGACGACGCCCTCCTTCAGGCCCTTGCCGCCGATGGTGAGGCGCAGCGGAATACCGACGAGATCGGCGTCCTTGAACTTCACGCCCGGACGTTCCGCACGGTCGTCCACCAGCACCTCCGCGCCGGCTTTTTCCGCAGCCGCGGCCAGCTTGCGCGCGAGATCCACGGCCTCGGCGAGCTGCGGATCGAGCACGCAGATCAGCACGTGGAACGGAGCCGAGTTCCACGGCCACACGATGCCGTCCGCGTCGTGGCTCTGTTCGATGATCGCCTGCAGCGTGCGGCTGATGCCGATGCCATAGCTGCCCATCACCATCAGGTGACTCTGCTTCTGGTCGTCCGTGTAAACCGCGCCGGATTTCTCGGAGTATTTGGTGCCGAGCTTGAAGATGTGGCCGACCTCGATGCCGCGCCGCACCTGCAGCGGCTGGCCCGATTTCACGTCGGGCTCGCCGGCGCGCACGCGCCGGAAATCGCCGAACCGCGTGATCGCGAGATCGCGCGTGACGTTGACGTTGCGCAGGTGGAAGCCGTCCTTGTTCGCTCCGGTCGTGCCATTGCCGATCAGCCGGATCGCATGATCCGCAAACACGCCGGCAAGCGCCGTCGGGTTTTTGATCGTGCCCTTCACCGCGCCGAGGCTGCCGGGTTTTGCGCCCAGCACGGGCTCGATTTCCTCCGGCGCTGCCGGCCGGAACAATCCAAACCCGAGCGCACCCAACTTGGCTTCCTCCAACTCGTCCGAGCCGCGCAGGATCACGACAAACGGCTTGCCGTCGCCGACGTAGACCAGCGTCTTGAACTGCCGATCCGCCGGCACGGAATAAGGCGCCGCTTCGAGCGCCGCGATCGTCACCACGCCGGGCGTGGCGAATTCCTCGACTGCTCCCACCGGCGCCGCGTCGCTCAGGTCGGCCGGCACGAGCGCGCTCCTTGCCTTCTCACGATTCGCCGCGTAGCCGCTGGCCTCGTTGTAGATCACATCGTCGTCGCCGACCTCCGCCGGCACCATGAACTCGTGCGAGAAGCTGCCGCCCATCACCCCGGTGTCCGCCTCAACGGCGATCGCCTGCACGCCAATCCGACGGAAGAACGCCTCGTAGGCCGCCTTCATCGCCTGGTAGCTCTTGATCGCGCGGTCGTCATCCACGTCGAACGAATACGCATCCATCATCACGAACTCGCGCGCGCGCATCAGCCCGAACCGCGGACGGATCTCGTTCCGGAACTTCGTGGCGATCTGGAAGAAGTTTTTCGGCAGGTCGCGATAGCTCGTGATCTCCGCCTTCACGAGCGGCGTGACGATTTCCTCGTGCGTCGGCCCTAGCACGAACTCCGGCTCGCGCGGTCCGTGCTTGCCGTCGCCGGCGCTGTCGGCGCGGAACATGATCTCGCGCGCCGCGGCCCAGCGCGGTCCCTGCTGCCAGAGTTCGACCGGATGCACGTGCGGCATCCACAACTCGATCGCTCCGGCGCGCTCCAACTCTTCCCGGCAGAGCTGCGTCAGCTTCTGCATCACGCGCAATCCGAGCGGCAGATAGGTGTAGAGCCCGCCACCGAGCTTGCGGACCAGCCCCGCGCGAATCAGCAGCTTGTGCGAGGCGATTTCCGCGTCCGCCGGACTTTCTTTCAGCGTGGGAACGAAATACTGCGACCAGAGTTTCATGAAGTTCGCCACCGAAACAGTGCCCCCAGCCCGGAGCAATTTTATTCCGGATGCGGCCACTCGACGCGACCGATGATTCGGCTGGCCATTATCCGCCCTCTCGTCACCAGCGCCACCGGCCCCGATCGGGCACATCGCACTTTTCTGACATGGGCGGGACGCCCATGCCACGTGGCACGGGCGTCTCGCCCGTGGGTTTGCAGGAAAATGAGATGCGCCCACTCGCACCGCGCCCCTTGCACCGCACCGGTTGCTCCCTCTATCCTGCTGCTCAGCTCATGTCCGCCCAACGTTCTCACCGGCCTTGGCCGCTCAAATGGATCCTCGTCGCGATCCTGGTGGTGATCGTGCCCTACACCTATCTCCGGTGGCACTATCGCAAGCCCGGCCCGGCATTCGAGCCCTACCATGACATCAAGGACCGCGCGAACACGATGCGGCTGCTCGCCGCCGGGTTTCAGCGGATCACCGTGGAGGCCGACCGTCCCGCCGATCCGCTCCGGGCGGCCGCGAGCGCAACCATCACGGCGGCGCCCGGGGGGCTGCCGACCGCGCTCGACGCGACGCTGGTCGACAAGCCGATCCTTCCCTCGGACATCGTTTCGGTCGTCGCAGCGCCGACCGCGAACACGATGTTCTCCTATCCGATCGACGTGCGCTGCCTCCTGCCGGACCTGAAGGAGCAACCAGCCGGCGCACACCTCTACGTACGCGGCG
Organism: Opitutus terrae PB90-1; assembly: GCF_000019965.1. GTDB lineage: Bacteria > Verrucomicrobiota > Verrucomicrobiia > Opitutales > Opitutaceae > Opitutus > Opitutus terrae. The sequence continues at coordinate 3,569,473 of NC_010571.1, read as the reverse complement.
AGGAGGTCTACATCCTGCCGCTGCTTGAGCAGCTCGACGGAAGCCTGCTTTCCCGCAACCGCGACAACCTGGTCCGGCTCATCGTTCCGGCCGGCACGCTCAAGCCCGGCCACTATCGCGTGACGCTGGTCGGTTCGCAGTCCTCCCGCGCGTGGAGGCTCGAGGTCCGCTGACGCCGAGCTCGCCGGCGCGCCCGGCCATACAGCTTCGCGCCAACGGTGTCAGTTGCTGCGCGTTGGTATCGCGCGCGACTATTGACGCGCCGCCCTTCATCACCGAAAACCACCGCCACTCTCCATGAGCAACGGCCCCGGCCCTTCATCTGCCAACGTTCCGTCCAGCGCACCTGTTCCGACGATCAAGCCGACGGATCTCCGCGGCATTCTCCAATACGTGCCGCGTTTCCAGGATCAGATCTTCGTCGTCGCCATCGACGGATCGATCGTGGCCGACGAAAACCTCGGCAACCTGCTCATCGATCTCGCGGTGCTCCGCTCGCTCGGGATCAAGCTCGTGATCGTCCACGGCATCGGCCAGCAGATTCAGGATCTCGCCGCGGCGCGGAACATCCCGATCACGAATGCCGACGGCATGGGCGTCACCGACGCCGCCACGCTCGATCTGGCGATCCGCGCTTCCTCGCGCGTCTCCCACGCCATTGTCGAGGGGTTGACGCAGAACAGCCTGAAGTGCGCGATCACGAACGCCGTGCGCGCGCTGCCGATCGGCATCATCAAGGGCGTCGACCAACAGTTCACCGCCAAGGTCGAGCGCGTCGACAAGGACTTTCTCATGGCGCTGATCGATCGCGACGTCGTGCCGATCGTTTCGCCGATCGGCTTCGGCCCCGACGGCAAATCGCTCCGGATCAATTCCGACGCGCTCGCCGCCGAGATCGCGGAAGCGCTGCACGCCACGAAGATCATTTATCTGACCCCGCAGCCCGGGCTCATCATCAACAACGCCGTGCGCCGCGAGATCTCGGTCGGCGCCGTGCGCAAGCTGCTCGACGAGCACCCGGAGCAGTTCGAGGATGCCGCCCGCAGCAAGGCGCTGCATGCGGTCAAGGCGATTGAGAACGGCACGCCGCGCGTCCACATCGTCGACGGTCGCGTGTTCGATGGCCTGCTCAACGAGATCTTCTCCAGCGAGGGCATCGGCTCGCTCGTCTACGGCAACGACTACCAGCAGATCCGGCAGGCGCGGAAGAGCGACGTGCGCTTGATCTACAATCTCACGCGCAACGCCGTCCGCCGCGAGGAGCTGATCCACCGCACGCAGCAGGCGATCGAAAAGAACATCGACCAGTTCTACGTCTTCGAGGTCGACGAGAACATCATCGCGTGCGTCACGCTGTACTTCTACCCCGACAAGCCGGACCTTGCCGAGGTCGGCTCGCTCTACGTGATGCCGTTCTACCACAATCGCGGCATCGGCAAAAAGATGGTCGAATACGCCGCCATGATGGCGCAGGAGCGCGGGGTGAAGACGCTGATCGCGCTTTCGACCCAGAGCTTCGGGTTCTTCACCAATGTCTGCGGCTTCGAGGAAGCCGACAAGGGCCTCCTCCCCGAGGCGCGGCAGAAGAGCTACGGCGAGAGCGGCCGCAACGCCAAGGTACTCGTCAAGCAACTCGGCTGATCGCGCGCTCCCGTGGTAGCCGGGCTCGCTGAGCCCGGCCGTCCGCATCGCGTCCGCGGTGCTCATCGTAGGGCCGCCGCTCGTCGGCGGCCGCCTGCGCCGCCCGCGCTCCGCTACATCAAGTTCACCGGATCGACATCGAGCACCTGCGTGATGTCGTCGGGCCACGCGAAGCCCGCGCGCAGCTTCGCCAGCGCCGGCACCACCTTGATCACCGCGTGCGTGAAATACCACAGCTGCCAGCGGTACTCATCCTTGATCTTTTCGATCGGCGAGGCTGACGGCCCACGCAACTCCACGATCTGCCCGAGTTCCTTTTCCACGAGCCGTGCCCACTGCTCCGCAAAAAATTTCAGTTTCTCCGGGTTCGGCCCGCGAAACAGGTGATGGATCAGATGCCGGTAAGGCGGATAGTGAAATTCCTTCCGCAGCTTCAGCTCCGATTCGGCGAATCCCGCGAAATCCGCCCGCCGTGAAAACTGGATCGCCTCCGCCTGCGGCGTGAACGTCTGCACCACCACGTCGCCCGCGCGATCGCCGCGGCCCGCGCGCCCCGCAACCTGCACCAGCAGCTGGAAGGTCCGTTCGTTCGCCCGAAAATCCGGAATGTGCATCGACATGTCCGCATCGATCAAGCCGACCAGCGTCACGTTCGGGAAATCGAGCCCCTTGCCGATCATCTGCGTGCCCACCAGCACGTCGATTTTGCCGGCGCGAAACTGGCTCAGCACCTCGCGGAACCGGTTCTTCTTCGCCATCGCATCCGTGTCCATCCGCTCGATGCGCGCCCGCGGCAGCACCCGTCGCACCGCCTCCTCCACCCGCTGCGTGCCGAGTCCACGCCAGCGGATGTCCGGCGCCCCGCATTGCGGACACCGCGCCGGCGCCGCCTTCTGTTCGCCACACAAATGGCAGCGTAGCATCTCGTCGGCGCGGTGATACGTCATCGCGATGCTACAATGCGGACACTCCTCCACGTGCCCGCATTTCGTGCACAGCATCGACGAGGAATAGCCACGGCGATTGATGAACAGGATCGTCTGCTCGCGCCGCTCGAAGCGGGCCTGCATCGCGTTCACCAACTTGTCCGAAAGCGCCGTCAGGCTGCGGTGCTTCATCGCCTCGATCCGGAGATCGACCACGTCGATGTTAGGCAGCTGCCGGTTGTCGACGCGCTGCGTCAGCGTGAGCAATCGATATTTGCCGGCGAGTGCGTTGGCGAAGCTTTCGAGCGAGGGCGTGGCCGAGCCGAGCACGCAGAACGCGCCGGTCAGCTTCGCCCGCATCACCGCCACGTCGCGGCCGTGATACCGCGGCGTTTCGTCCTGTTTATAGGCCGGCTCGTGCTCCTCATCGACGATGATCAGCCGCAAGTTCGCGACCGGCGCGAACACCGCGGACCGCGCGCCCACCACGATTCGCGCCTCGCCGGTCGCGAGCGCGAGCCAGCCGTCGAACCGTTCACCGTCGCTCAGGTGACTGTGCCACACGACGCAACGATGCCCGGGCGCGATCGCCTCGAGCCGTGAGCGCAGCCGCGCGACGGTCTGCGGCGTGAGTGCCACCTCCGGCACGAGAAACAGCACGCCGCCGCCGGCTTTCAGCGTCGTGTCGATCCCCCGCAGGTAAACCTCCGTCTTCCCCGATCCGGTCACCCCGTGCAGCAGCGCCACGCCGAACTTCTGTTCGCCGAGCCGTGACTCGAGATCCGCCACGACCGCCGCCTGCTCGGGATTCAGCGTGTGCGGCTGCGCGGCGACGAGTTCGCCGTGCGCGAAATCGTCCGCATACGCCACGCGTTCAACGCGCCGCAGCTCCTCGCGCACGAACCCGCGCTTGATCAGTGCCGTCGCCACCGCCGCGGTGACGCCGAGCCGCGACAGCACGAGCGATTTCAGCTGCGGCCTGAACTGCTGCGCGAGCAGCCGATAGAGTCGCGCCTGTTGCGGCGCTTTCTTCTCCAGCACGGTGAGCTCGTCCGGCGTAAGCCGCCGCACCAGCGCGAGCGATTTCTCGTGTTTGACGGTCGCGCCGCGGCGCACCGCCGCCGGCAGCATCGTCTCGATCACGCTGTCCACGCCGCACGCGTAGTAGCCGGCCATCCAGCGCGCGAGTTGCAGCAGCTCTGGGGTGAGCGCGGGAAACGGATGCAGCACCTCGACGACGGCCTTGAGTTTCTCGACGGGAAAATCTTTCGGCACGCCGATCTCGCCCACGATTCCGAGTCGCATCGTTCGCAGCACCGGCACGCGCACGAGCGAGCCCACCTGCACGGCGTCCCGCATCGGGTCGGGGACTTTGTAGTGCAGGAGCTTGTCGAACCCCGCGAGCGGATGGACGCCGACAATCATGCCGGCATCACGCCGCTCCGTCCGCACCGGAGCAAGGCAGATGTGGTGTGCCCATGGCGCGGGCGTCCCGCCCGTGATCTTCTGGAGACGCGACGCCCTCGTCGCGTCCAACCTGCGATGCACGAGCACGCGTGCGTGGGAGCGCGGCCGTCCCGGCCGCAGCCGGGCCAGCGGGCGAAACGCCCGCGCTGCCACGGCGCCTTCCGATGATCGCATTGACAGCCGCGCGCGCCGCTCGGACAGTCACCGCGTGAACATCCCGGTGGCGCGCGACAAATTTCGACGGTTCCTCACCCAGAAAGGGCTGCGCGTGACCAATCAGCGGCTGGCGATCTTCGATGCCGCGCTCGCGCAGACCGAGCATTTCACAGCCGAGCGACTCCTGGACTTTGCGCGCGCGATTGACGATTCCGTGTCGCGCGCGACGGTCTACCGCACGCTCCCGATCATGGTGGAGAGCGCGTTGCTGCGGGAGGTCGATATCGGCACGGGAGAAAAATACTACCACCCGAACGAGGAGGGCAGCACGACGCAGGTGGCCCAGGTGGTCTGCCTCGACTGCGACAAGATTTTCGAGATTAGCGCCCCGTTCATGGGCTGGTATGGCAACACCGTCTCGTCGAAACTCGGCCTCACGCCCGTCTCGCAGCGGCTGCAGGTGAGCGCGCGCTGCGACACCCTGCGGCTGACGGGCAGCTGCCCGCGCCGCAACTGACGCCCGCCCATGTTCGTATTACGAACATTGCCGCTCGCGAACCGGCAATTTCCGCTTCACCGCGTCGCATGAGCAGGCCGAACGATCACGAATTCGAGATCGGTTTCTTCGAATCCGTTCTGCGGCGGAATCCGACGTATACGGATGTCGTCGAGCTGCTCGGCGGCCTCTACACCAAGCACGGCCGGATCGCCGATGGGTTGAAGATGGATCGCAAGCTCGTGCGGCTGATGCCGGACAACGCCACCGCGCACTACAATCTGGCATGCAGTCTCGCGCTCGTGAAACGGAAGGCTGAGGCGCTGCGCGCACTCGAGAAGGCGATCGAGCTCGGCTACAGCGACGGCGATTGGATGCAGCAGGATCCGGATCTCGATTCGCTCAAGAACTCCCCCGCGTTCAAAGCGCTTCTGGCCAAACTGGCGTAGCCACCCTCCGCGCCCCACCCCCAGCCGAAAATCTGTAACAGGTGTTACACATTTCAGCGGCGCGGTTGGGAACCTCATCCGCCTGGTGCGACCACGGTGGTCCCGCTCTTCTCGCGTTCTTCCTCCGCACGGGCAATCCGCTCCATCAACTGCTGCGCGTGACCGCCGCGAAACCGACCGCCAGGCGACGTCGGCGGATCGACCGCCCGAAAGAACTCCCATTGCTCAGCCGACAGCACGCCTCTCGCCTGCGCATCGGCCGCCGTCCAGTCAATCGTTCGGTCACTGGCCACTCGGCCCTCGCGATAGTCGCTGCTCGCGTTGGCGACGATCGCGGTCAGTTGCTCGGCCTGCTGCACGGAGAATGGACTCCCCGCAAGCACCGCAGCGCCGGCGATATCGCTGACGGTCGTCCGCGCCGGCAGCGAGCGTTCGTATTCGCGCAGTTCCCGATAGCCCAATTCGCCCAGTAATTCCCGTTGCGCGGACTCACACTCCGCTTTGGCCTCAGCTCGCAGCTTCGCGACCGCCGCTTGGGTTTCCTTCGCGACCGGCCCCTGAGCCGCGGCCTCGTCGAGCACATCATGGAGGTCCCACACCTGTTCGCGCCGCCGCAGCATGATCCGGCTGAACTTATCGATCTGTTCCGGACTCAATCCGAGCCGGCGAAACAGCGTCCCGTAGTTCACCCTATCGCCAGCCTGAAGCGCGGCCAAGCGCACCGCTTGCACCTTCGGATCCCGTTCACGCTCCCGCATCTTTCGATAGTGGACCACCGGATCGAAGCTTCCGGGCTTTGGCTCAGTCGGCGGTTTCGGAGCATTCGCGTGTTCGAGCGCCTCCCGCCGGTTCTGCTGTGCAGCCGCTTCGCTTTCGGCGGCCGCCCGCCTCTGCTCGGCTGCAGCGATGGCCGCTGAGATCCGAAGGTTGTCGCGTTGGCGGGCAGTCACAGCAGCCCGCGTTTCACGCGCCCGACTCGATTCGCGCCAGCCCACACCGACGACCGCGAAGACTAGGACGAGCACAGATCCAATAACAAAGGCTTTCATGGTGGGTGGATCAGTCCGGTTGGAAAAACAACGCATCCACCGCCGCATCCGGCCGCATCGCTTGCAGCGCCGCAAGCTGGTCGGTCGACAGCCGGTCTTTCGCTTCGGCCACCACACGATCCCAGTCGACAGGACCCGGAGCGCCTTTGGCGTCACGGCCGCGGCTTTCACCGATGAGCTGAACCACGTAGGCCGATTGCGCAGGAGTCAGCGGTGCATCGCTAAAGCAGAGTGCCTTAGCGAGCTGCGTCGCGAGCCTGCGGTCGAGATTCCCTCGACCGTATTCGCGGAACTTCGTGGCGTTCTCGTCGCCAAGCAGTGCGCGCAAGGCCCGGTCGCTTTCCTGCCACGATATGCCCCTGCCGGCCGGTAGCGACACCATCTCACCCCTGAATGTCGCGCCCATCGACGAGAACTCCCGGTAAATCATCCGGAGCTGTGCGACCTGCTCCGGATTCAGTCCCAGCGATCGACAAAACCCGCCAAACCTCGACTCGAATCCGGCGTCTGCAACCGTCTGCACCCAACTCTTCAGCTCAGGATAGCGTTCGAGCAGCGCCTTGCCTTCCGCGGTTGGATTCCAGTTGGCATGTCGTGCGGCCAGCTGCTGAGCGGCGGTGGCTTGCGCGATGCGCTTGGTCTCGGCCTCTGCCGCCGCTTGCTTTAGTTCTGCCACATGCCTCTCCGCGTCCGCGGCGGCTCGTTCGAGCGTTTCCCGTTTCGTGTTCAATGCGCCATGCTCCTGCGTAACGCGGTTGAGTTCCGTCTCGGCGGCACGGCGGACGTGCATCTGGTAACCCGCGCCAACTATCGCCATGGTCAGGGCCAAGCCACCGACACTCGCGATCATCTTGGTTGTGGTCATAATTTGAACGAACGTGAGCGCGGGCGCGGTGCCGGCTGCGGCCGAGGAGAGCGCCGCGTGCGCCACCACGGAGGCCAAACCGGCGGGCACATCCGCGAGCGCCTGCTGCGCCAGCACCGTTCCCAGCACCGCGGCGGACGAAGTCAGACGCCGGCGGGCGAATCCCGCCTGCAGCTTGTCGAGCGCACGGTCCACGCGCATCCGCGCCGCATTCTCGCTGAGCCCAAGCCTAGCTCCCACTTCCGCAAAACCACACCCATCGAGATACCGGAGCAGGATTGCATCGCGATCTTTCGCTTCCAATTCGCTCAACACCTCGTCCAAGAGAGGCCGGGCATTCTCCCAAGCTTCAGGCGGTTGCTCGCCCGCGAAGACTCTGTGCATGTGCTGCACCTCCCGTTCGCGCGCCGAGCGGCTCCACTCGGCGCGCATGATGTTCATCGCCGCGTAATGCGCACTGCGATGGAACCAGCCAATGAGCACCGTCTGCTTCGACAGGGTGGCCGCCTTGCGTGCTAGGTCCGCGAACACAGTCTGGGTGGCATCCTGCGCAAGGTGTGGGTCCCGCGTGTGCCGCAGCGCGACGGAGTAGACCAGCCCGATTCGCCGCCGCACCAATTCCGCGAAGGCTGCTTCGGAGCCGGTCTCGGCGTAGCGGCGAAGCAATTCCAGATCCTCGATCATGGCGATTCACCTCTATACAGGAGCCGACCTCAAAACCGCACAAAATTCTCCGTTCGCTCCTCGTCGCTCTCGCCTGCTCGCTGGCGTTCAGCGCAGGCCGAAGAGTTGCTGCAGGACGGAGTTCAGGTCGGCGCCGATCACCCACGCGCCGCGGCGCTGCACGGCGAGATCCTTGCTCCGGTCGCGTCGCTCCACCGCGCGATCGACTTCCTCGATCAGCGGCCGGTTCGGCGTGAGCCCGGCGATGTCGGCAGCAACCAGCGGTCGCCACGAAAACGGCAGCCCGGTCTCGTTGAACTTGATCTCCCAGCCGGCGATCGCGAGCGGCATCGGACCTGCGAGCAGCGCCGGATAACGCGTGATGAAATCCGGCACGCGCGGCGTCGCAATCCTCACGCGCACCGCCGGTGTCATCCGCGCGAAATATCCGGCAAACGAGTCCACCTTCCCGGCCTTCCACTGGTTCATGAACTCCAATGGATCAATGCCCATCAGGTTCATGCCGTTCCACAGCCCGTGCTCGTTTCGGCTCCCGAATTTTCGCGCGTTATACCAGGCTTGAAAATCCCGCGTCACCATCAGCCCGATCTCGAAGTGCAGGTGCGCGCGCTCGCGTGGGATCACGTAGCCCCCCGCCGTGTGCCCCATCGTGCCGAGGGTTTGCCCACGCTCGACTCGATCGCCCACCTTCAGCCCGGGAGCGATCCGCGCGAGATGCGCGTAGAGCGTGTAAACAGAGACGTCGTTCTCCGGATGTTCCAGCACGAGGTAGCGGCCGTAGCTGCTGTTGCCAGCGACGGTGCTGATGTGCCGCACGACGCCGTTCATCGCCGCGAACACCGCATCCAGCGGCTCGCCGCGCCGATCGCGTTTCAGCGGCTTGATGTCGATCCCCTCGTGAAACTGCGTGCCGTTGCTCCGCACGCCGCCGAATCCGCCCGACTCCGGTTCGCCTGAACCCGCGTGCTGCAAAATCTCCCGGGCGGGCCGACCTTCGGCCCACGCGGTGCTGGGCGTCGGCCAGCTGATCTCGATGCGCATGCCCGCGAATGCCGACGCGCCCGCGAAAAGCGCGAGCCACACCGCGGCGGCGCTGCGCCAAAGAATTCGAGAGACAAAGGGACGATCGGTGGAACTCACAATGGCTTCGCGCTCCGGCGCAGTTGGGCGGTGGTTCGCTGCAGCTGCTCCGTCCACCGCGGCAGTTCCTCATCGGGCAACTCCACGAACACGAGAATCGCTCTGTCGCTCAGCGCTGCGTCGATCCGCCGCGCCCCCAACGGATCCCCGTTCAGCAGCAGCACGAGCCGCCGTCCGGGATATACGTGCATCATCCGGCGCAAATCGCGCGCCGCTTCGCCGGTGAGTTGAAAACGCAGGCAGCGGCCCAGCTCGACTTCCGCGACTTCCACGTGCGTCAGGTCGTACTCGGTAAACACCGGCTTCGCTCCGATCACGATCTGCACGCCGCTCCTCGGCAGCACCACGGGCACGCCGTGCGGTGCATCGGTTTCGAGATAAAAGCGCGCGATGGCTGCCGGCCGATGCTCGTCCGAGACGGTGCGGCAGCCGGCCGCGAGCAACAGTGCCACCCCCAAACCTGCGAGCGCCCAACGTAGCACGGGCGTCGCGCCGGTGGTCCGCGCGAGCGGCTTTACGTTGGTTGCAACCGCCTCCCAACCGCGGCTCCCGTTTGAGACCGAGAACCATGATCCAACACGGGCAAGACGCTCGTGCCACCTCCGCGAGCCGCCGCGCTCCCCAGTAGCAAGCGTGCTCATGCGTGCGCCGGCTCGGCCGAGAAAGCTTCCATCACGTCCGCACCCACGGCATCAGCCAGCAACCGGCCGCGGTTCGTCAGCCGCAGCTGCGGGCCTTCGCACTGTGCAAGTCCATCGGCCACGAGTCGGTCCACGAGCGCCATGACGACGTTCCAGGGCGCGTCCGGGCTTCGCGTGCGCCAGACCTCGAGATTCACGCCTTCGTTCATCCGCAGCCCGAAGATCAACGCGTCTTCCGCCAGCGACGCCGGCGTGAGCGCGGTGCGGTCTTCCGTCACGCGCAGGCTCTGGTCGACGTTCTCGCGCCAGCGCGTGAGATCGGCGATGTTGGCCCCGCGCCAGCCGTCCTGCTGCGACGCCGCCGACGGACCGACTCCCGCCCACTCCTGCATGCGCCACGTGTTCAGGTTGTGGAGGCAGGCGTGGCCCGGGCGGGCGAAATTCGAAACCTCATACTGCGCGAAGCCGGCCGCCGCGAGTTGCGCCCACGTGCTTTCGTAGAGCCGCGCCTCGTGCTCGAGGTCGAGCTTCACGCGGCCCTGCGAGAGCTTCACCCACAGCGCCGTGTCCTCCTCGAACGTCAGGCAGTAGGTCGAAATATGATCCGGCTCCAGCGCCAGCGCCGCGCGCAAATCGTTCTGCCACTCGGCCTCCGTCTGGCCGGGCAGCGCAAACATCATGTCGATGTTCACGCTGGCGAAACCCGCCGCGCGCACGCGGTCGTAGGCGCGATAAATTTGCTCGCGGCTGTGCTGCCGGCCCAGCGCGTCAAGCAACGCCGGCTGAAAACTCTGCACGCCCATCGAGATCCGGGTCACGCCGACTTCGCGCAGCGCCGCCAGCCGCTCGACGGTGACCGAGCCGGGGGCCATTTCCACGCTCCACTCGACCGGCGTCCCGCCGCACCGCTCCCGCACCAGCAGTCCCAGCCGGCGCAGGTCGCGCGCCGCCAGCAGCCCCGGCGTGCCGCCGCCCCAGAAGACGGTGTTCACCGGGCGCGACCACGTGACCAAACCCAGCTCGCGCGCGACGCCCTCGACGAAACTTTTCACCGCTTGCGCGGTCGGCTTGGTCTGATAGAACGCGCAGAAGTCGCAAGTCGACGCGCAAAACGGCACATGCACATACAGGCCCAGCGCTGCCGCCCGCTCAGCTTTGGCTTGCTCTGATGCGAGGTGACTCATTACTAACGCGCCTTGGTCCGCCTGGTTTTCACGCTCAAAATTCAATGCATACCAACCCAATTTTCCCCGCGAGAAAATTCCTTCTCTCGCTCGCCGCTGCGGTGGGCTTGCTCTTCCTCGCCGGCTGCCAGGGGATTGTCCTGACGAATCTTACTCCCGGTTCGCTGCCGGAAAATCCGTCGCAGATCTACACCATCACGCTGCGCGTCACGCCGAAGATCCAGACGATCGCGCCCGGCACGCTGCAGCCCTACATCGTCATCGACGGCCAGAACCATCAGATGACCAAAAGCGCACTGGGTGAGAATCTCTACGAATACGAATATCAGCTGCCGGCCGGTCGCGACGAGATCCGCTACTATTTCATCGTCAAATACCAGATCGAGGGCAACGGCACGCGCACGCCGGGTGAAACCTATAGCGAGCTCACCAGCGCACGCGTCGTGCGCCGTTACGTGCTCTCGCTCGAGGTCAACCGCGGACCGGTCGGTGCGCGCATCAGCGTGCTCGGCCGTGGCTTCACACCGCAGGACGTCATTTACCTGGACAACAACCCGGCCCGCACCGTCTTTGAATCGCCCAACGCCCTCAGCTTCTTCGTGCCGGCGCTGCCTGCCGGCCAGAACTATCGTGTGATGCTCGGCAGCGCGGCCGGCAACTCGCCGGTCGGCACCTTCCGGATCGATTCGAGCACCATCACCGTGATGCCGAGTTCGCTCACGCTCCGTACGCGCGAGCGGCAAGCGCTCACCTTCACCATTGCGAATCCGGCGCCGGCCGGCGGCTTGCTGCTCGACGTCACGACCGATGTTCCTGACAGCGTGATCATGCCCGAGGTGATCGTGCCGCAGGGCCAGAGCAGCGTGACGGTGACGGTCGAAGGCGGGCGGCCCGGCAGCGGCAGCCTCTTCCTGCGCGGCTACGGCTCTGGCGAGGTCTCCGTGCCTGTGACCGTGTCGGCGAACTAAGCCGCAAGCCTCCTCTTCTCGCGAGGGCCGGTCGTCGACCGGCCCTTTTTATTGGTGCAGCGCACCACCGATGCCGAGGTTCGATATGTAGGGCCGGCGCTGGTCGCCGGCCGCCGACGAGCGGCGGCCCTACAATCAGGGGCTAGACTCTGCGAAATCCAGTTTCACCACCACCGGCCGGTGGTCGCTGGCCTCGTTCACGCCGTCGAGATCCGCGATCCATGCGCGGTGTTGCGCCACCGCGGGCGCGAGGGCCGGCGAGACAAGAATGTGATCAACCCGCGTGTAGCTGTCTCGCCGACGATAGTGATACGTCCACGTATCGCCCCGCGAATCCGACACCGGCAGCAGCGAGGCGATGCGGACGGAACCGCGCTGTAGGAGCCGCTGCACGGGTTTGCTCGCCTTGTCGTCGTTGAAGTCGCCGAGAATCACAAACCGCGCGTTTCCAGGATCGCCCATGCGCGCCAAGACCACATCCCGGATTGCCGTCGCCTCCCCCACTCGGCGCAGCTCCGATTGTGAATCGTCGGCCCGCTCCGTGAACCGGCTCTTCAAGTGCACCGCAAAAATCGTCAGCTCGCCTGCGCTCGTCGCCACCCGCACTTCCAACAGCCCGCGTTTCACGGCTTCGGTCGCGCCGAGATAGGGAAACTCGAGCCGCGCATGGGGCGTGACCGCGAGCAACGGTCGTTTCGACAGCAGCGCTTGGTGCCGATCCGGATCGGCCGCGGCCAACAGCGTCGCATGCGGATAATCGAGCCCGCTTTTCGCCAAGTCGCGCCGCAGTTCGTGCAGATACGGTTCGTCGCCGATTTCCTGCAGCACGACGATGTCGGCGTCGATCGCCAGCAACACGCGGCGGAGCGCGCGTTTCTGCGCTTCGGGTTTCGGGTAGTCGCGACGGAAGCCGTCCTCGGTCATCCGATTCGTGGCGACGTAGTTCTCGACGTTGTAGGTCGCGAGCGTGAGCGAGTCAGCGCGCAACACGCTCGCCACACCCACGACGCACGCGAGCCAGAACGCCGCGACGTTCAGCGATCGACACCGATGAAGCCGTTCCGCATCCGAGCCCATCCGCGTGACCCGTGGTTTAAGTTCAGGATCGCAACAGCGCCCGTTCGCGCTCGACGAGCGTCGGATGCGAATAAAAAAACGCGCTATACCACGGGTGCGGGGTGAGGTTGCTGAGGTTCTTCTGCGCGAGCTTGCGCAGTGCCGCGACCATCGGTCCGGCCCCGCCGACCGCGTGACGCGCGAAGGCGTCGGCCTCATACTCGTGCTTGCGCGAAAGCAGGTTCATCAGGGGCGAAAGCCAGAAGCTCACCACGCCGCTCAGCAATCCGAACAGCAGAAACGCCGGCGCCAGCTCGCCGGGCGGAAACCCGAACGACTGGTTGAACCACGGCTCGCGCGCGAGCCACGCAATCACGCCGAACCCGGCGAACAGCGTGACGGCCGAGACCGCGATCATCTTGGGAATGTGCCCACAGCGATAGTGACCAATCTCGTGCGCGAGCACGGCTTCCAGTTCCTCCGGCGTGAGTTGGTTGATCAACGTGTCGAATAGCACGATCCGGCGAAACCGACCGAAACCCGTGAAAAACGCGTTGGAGTGCGCGGAGCGTTTGCTGCCGTCCATCACCTCGATCGTCTTCGCGCGAAACCCCGTGCGATCTCCGAGCGTGAGCAACCGGGCGCGCAGGTCGCCCTCGGGCAGCGGCGTGAGTTTATTGAAGAGCGGGAGGATCAATTTCGGGTAGAGCACCAGCATCGCCAGCTGGAACGCGAACACCAAAGCGAACC